>SFCP01000078.1 GCA_004558535.1 Bacteroidales bacterium
ACCTATCGCCTGCAACTCACTGCCAAGGGCTTCCCCGTGGGCGATTTCCTGCCCGGCATGGGTCTGGGTGCTCTCACCGGCGAAGTCAGTGCCGACGGCCGCGGCTTCGACCCACTGGCCCCGACGGCACGGATGAACGGCACGGCACGGGTGGACCAACTGCGCTTCGGCGAATGGCAACTGGGCAGCCTGTCCCTGCAAGCCGGGCTGGCCGGCGGCGAGGGCACAGCCACCTTCAACGCCGACAACGAAATCCTGAAGGGCGCAGGCGGGCTTCGCGCCACACTGGGCAAGACCCTGACCGTCGATATGGACGGACGCTTCCGCGAAATCAACCTGCAGAAACTGGCCGGCATGGAGGACACGCTCCTGCTGGGCACCCGCCTGCAACTCCATGCCTACACGGACCGCGCCCTGACGGACTACGGCGTGAGCGGCGGCCTGTCGGGCATCTACTTCATCACGAAGGACCGCGGCATCCCGGCCAAAGACCTCCACTTCGCCTTTGCCACCAACCCCGACACGACGACCCTGTTTACCTCGGCGGGAGACCTCTACCTCAATCTGGGTGCAGCGGGCAACCTCGATGCCGTGCAAAAGGGACTGACGACCCTGACCGATGAACTGACAGCACAGCTGGCTCGCAAGTCCCTGGACCACACCCGACTGAAAGCCGCCCTGCCCGACCTGACACTGACACTGAACGCAGGAAACGACAACCCCGTGGGAAAAATCCTGCACTACAAGGGTTACACCTTCGCCTCGTGCCGAGCCACACTGCGCACAAACGCCAAAACAGGCTTGAACGGCGCACTGCGCATGGGCTCGCTGTGCAGCGGAAGCCTGCTGCTCGACACGCTCGACCTCGTGATGCGGCAGGACACCGCCGGCGTACGGATGGACGCCCGCGTGAAAAACTTTACGAAGCGCAATCCTACAAAATTCGAGGCGCTGCTCACGGCTTACCTCGACCATGAAGGCGCCGGGACCCACCTGCAATTCATCGATAGCGAGGGGCAGACCGGCATCGACTTGGGACTGAAAGCCGAAATGCCCGAGGGCGGACTGCAGCTCAGCCTGTCGCCGCACAATCCCGTGATAGCCTACCGCCACTTCACGGTGAACGGCGACAACTACCTGTTCCTGGGCCGCGACAGCACCATCACGGCCGACATCGACCTGCTGGCCGACGACGGTACGGCACTCTCGATCTACAGCCAGCCCAACCCGACGGCCAACGACCTGACCCTGAGCCTCGCACACGTAAACCTGAAGGAACTCTCCGAAGTTCTGCCCTACCTGCCACCCATGAGCGGCATGCTCAGCGGCGACTTCCACCTGATCGACGACCACCAAAACCTGTCGGCCATGGCTACCGTCGATACCCGCGACCTGACCTACGACGGCGCACTGCTGGGCAACGTCGGCCTGGAAGCCATCTATATGCCCAAGGAGGGCGGCGAACACCACTTCAACGCCTTCGTCTCGGCCGAAGAGGAGGAGGTGATGGCGCTCGAGGGCGTCTACTACGACCGCGACGAGGGCTACTTCGACGGAAAGGCCAACCTGATGGCACTGCCCCTGCGAATGCTCAACGGATTCCTGGTCGGGACCGACATAGCCCTGAGCGGCGATGTCCTGGGCGAACTCTCCATACGCGGAAGTCTGGACCGGCCGCAACTGGCAGGCACTTTGCAGTTTGACACAGCCCACGTCTATTCCGACGTCTACGGCTTCGACTTCACCCTCGACCCCGAACCCGTACGCCTCGAGGACGGAAAAATGCAGCTCACGGACTTCCGCCTCCTCTCGCAGCAGAGCCGCAACCCCCTGCTGCTCAACGGTACAATCAATGTGGCCGACCTGAGCAACATCGGGCTGAACCTGAATATGCGGGCCAGCGACTTCGAGCTGATCAATACGAAGCGAAAGATGCAGTCCCTCATCTACGGAAAAGTGTATGCCGATTTCGTCGGCACCATCAAGGGGACACTCAACGATATGTCCGTACGCGGCAAACTCGACGTGCTCGACCGTACCGACATGACCTATATATTAAAGGACTCCCCGCTCACCGTGGACGACCGCCTGCACGACCTGGTGCAGTTTGTCAGCTTCGAGGACAGCACGGTGGTCATCGAGGAGAGCGAAGTGCCGAGTAATTTCGACCTGACGCTCGGCATTTCCGTCAGCAACGCCGCCCACTTCCACTGCGACCTGAGCGAGGACGGCAACAACTACGTCGACATCGAGGGAGGCGGCGACCTGACGCTCCGAATGACGCCGCAGGGAGAAATGCGACTGACCGGGCGCTTCACCATGGAGAACGGCGAGATGAAATACTCCCTCCCGATCATTCCGCTCAAGACCTTCAAACTCGCACAAGGCAGTTACGTGGAATTTACGGGTGACATGATGAACCCGACACTCAACATCGCCGCCACAGAAAGGGTCAAGGCAACCGTCACCGAGAACGACCAGCCGCGCAGCGTAGCCTTCGATGTCGGTGTGAGCATCACGCAGCCACTGGAAAGCATGGGGCTGGAATTTACCATCGAAGCGCCCGAAGACCTGGCCATGCAAAACAAACTGGCGGGCATGACGCGGGCACAGCGTGGCAAATCGGCCGTGGCTATGCTGGCCACAGGCATGTTCCTCGACGACGAAAGCCTGACTTCGGGCGGCAGCGGATTCAAGGCCGGCAATGCCCTGACGGCCTTCCTGCAAAGCGAAATACAGAACATCGCGGGAAATGCACTCAAGACCATCGACCTGACCATCGGCATGGAGAACGGAACGAGCGAAATGGGAACGACCACCACGGACTACTCCTTCCAATTCGCCAAACGCTTCTGGGGCAACCGCATCAGCGTCATCGTGGGCGGAAAAGTCAGCACAGGCGCCGACGCAACGAACTCGGCGGAAAGCTTCATCGACAACGTGTCGGTGGAATACCGACTGGACAAAAGTGCCACCCGCTATGTGCGCGCCTTCTACGACCGCGGCACGCAGGACCCCTTTGAGGGACAACTCACCAAGACGGGAGCCGGCCTCGTGCTCCGACGCAAGACCAACAAACTGGGCGAACTCTTCATCTTCCGCACCCGCAAGAAAGAACCGGCGGCAGGACAATGACACGCCCCTACTCCCCTATCAAACCCGAAACCGACACGAACCTCTTCATGCGCCTATCCATTTCCACATACCGACTGTATCGCGACATCGCACAGCTCTTCGCTACGACCTGCCGCCCACTCGCGTGGCTGCTGCCGGCCCTGTGGCTGGCCGCGTGCTCGACCACGAAAAACCTGCCCGAGGAGGAGACGCTCTACGTGGGCATCCAAGAAATCACCTACTCCGACGCGCCGAACACTAAAAAGGACAAGACCAAAAACGACAGCACAGGCGTCATCACCAGCATAGGCAACGCCGTGGTCGCCGTAGACCGCGTACTCTCAGGCCAGACCACGCCGGCCGACGCCGAGGCACTGCTGAAGAAACAGCCCGACGAACTGACCAAGGAGGAACGCAAGGCGCTGAAGCAGGCCGAGGATGCCGAGAAGCAGGACTTCGCCACGGCACAGAGCGAAGTAGAAGCCGTACTGGCCTATGCCCCCAACAATTCACTGTTCGGCTCTTCCTACTACCGAACGCCGCTGCCCACAGGACTGTGGCTTTACAACGGCTTCGTCAACAGCCAAAGCAAGGTGGGCAAGTGGATATTCAAGACCTTTGCCGGCACACCGGTCTATATCAGCACGGTCAGCCCCGAAATGCGTGCCCGCGTAGCCACCAATACCCTGCACAACTACGGCTACTTCCGCGGACGGGTGGACTACGAAATCCTGCCCCGGAAAAATCCGCGCAAAGCCAAAGTCAGCTACCACGTTGTGGCGGGCCCGCTGTCGCGCCTGGACTCCATCGCCTACCTGAATTTCCCGCCCGTGGCAGACAGCCTGCTGCGCGCCAATAGCCGAGCCTCGTACCTGAGGAGCGGCGACGCCTTCAGCGTAGTCAACCTGGCCAACGAGCAAACGCGCCTGGAACAACTCTTCCGCGAGAACGGCTATTTCTACTACTCCGCAGAGTACACTACCTACCTGGCCGACACCCTGCAGCGCCCCGGCCGCGTGCAACTCCGCGTGCAGCCCGACGACAACCGCCCCGTCCGGGTGCGCCACCCCTGGTATATCGGAAATACCTACATCACCGTGCGCAACAACGAGACGGAAACCGTCGACAAGACCCTGCGCCGGCGCAACTACACCTATGCCTACGGCGGCGACAAGCTCCCCCTGCGCCCGAATGTCTGGCGCAGGGCCATCACACACCGTAAGGGGGAACTCTACCGGCTGAGCCAACAAAACACGACGCTCGAAAAGCTCGGCGCACTCGGCATCTTCAGCCAAATGGACGTGAGCTACGTGCCGCGCGACACCTCAGCCCTCTGCGACACACTCGACATCTACGTCACCACCATGATGGACAAACTCTACGACAGCTCGTTCGAGATGAACGCTACGTTCAAGAGCAACCAACAGGTGGGACCCGGCATCAACTTCGGGCTGGCCAAGCGCAACGCTTTCCGCGGTGGCGAAAAAGTATCGTTCAATGTGTTCGGTTCGTACGAGTGGCAGACGGGCATGGGCAGCCAGAGCGGTAATTCGCTGCTCAATTCCTACGAAATAGGTACGGAGTTGGCCTTTGAATTTCCCCGCTTCGTCTTCCCGGGTATCAGTCGGCGACGCCTGCGCTTCCCCGCGTCGACCACATTTGCCCTGACGGCGGACTGGAAGAACCGCTCGGGATTTTTCAATATGGTGAGCATGGGCGGAAACGCCACCTACAAGTGGCACAAACGTGCTTCGCAACAGCATGAGCTGACCCTGCTGAGCCTGGACTTCGACAAGATGCTCAGCACAACGACGCAGTTTGATTCCATCATGACCGCCAATCCCGCGCTCTACGTTTCGATGCGCGATCAGTTCATTCCGTCGCTCTCCTATACCTATACGTATGTCTCGTCGGCCCGCCACCGCAACCCCGTCTGGCTGCAGTTCTCCGTCAAGGAGGCCGGCAACGTGACTTCAGCCATCTACGCCGCCTGCGGCGAGAGCTTTGACAAACAGGACAAGAAGCTATTTGGAAATCCCTTTGCCCAGTTTGTGAAGTTCACGGCCGAATTTCACGAGACCGTGCGCATACCGCGCAGCAAACTGAAGGTAGCCGGCCGCTTCTTCGCCGGCATTATCTACAGCTACGGCAACAGTCTCCGCGCCCCCTATGCCGACCAGTTCTACGTGGGCGGTGCCAATAGCGTGCGCGGATTTACGGTCCGCACCATAGGCCCCGGCAGCTACAAGTCCTACGACTCGAAGTACGCCTATATCGACCAGACCGGCGACTTCAAGCTCGAAGCCAACCTGGAGCTTCGTGCGCCACTCTTCGGCAGCCTGCACGGCGCTGTATTCCTTGACGCCGGCAACGTATGGCTGCTGCGCAGCGACCCTGCCCGCCCCGGCTCCACGCTGTCCGCCGAAAACCTGAAAAAGATAGCCGTAGGCACCGGACTGGGTCTGCGCTACGACCTGGAATTCCTCGTGCTACGGTTCGACGTCGGCGTAGCGCTCCATGCCCCCTACGACACCGGCAAGGGCGGCTGGTACAACATACCGAAGTTTGGCAAGGGACTGGCCTACCACTTCGCCATCGGCTACCCCTTCTGAAGCAGTAGTATATAATTAGGAATTTGGAATTAGGAATTAGGAATGAAACCGTCCGGCGGAAGTCCTATTCTAAAACTTAATCCAATGGTATAATTCCTAAGTAGTATATAATTAGGAATGAGAAATTAGGAATTAGGAATGAAACCGTCCGGCGGGAGTCCTATTCTAAAACCTAATCCAAAAACCCTAATTACTAATTTCTAATTCCTAATTACATATGAAAAAATTCCTAATTACTAATTTCTAATTCCTAATTACATATGAAAAAAATCCTGACACTGGCCCTCGTATTTCTGACGGGCCTTGCGAGCCACGCCGACGAGGGTATGTGGCTCCTGAAACTGATGGAGCGTCAGCACCTGGCCGATTCCCTGCGAAAGGCCGGCCTGCAGTTGCCGCCCGAAAGCCTCTACGACGAAGCCTCACCCTCGCTGCGCGAATGTATCGGCATCTTCGGCGGAGGCTGCACAGGCGAAGTGGTCTCGCCCGACGGACTCGTGCTGACCAACAACCACTGCGGCTTCAGCTACGTACACGCCATGAGCACCATGGAGCACAACTACCTGCAGGACGGCTACTTTGCAAAATGCCGCGCCGAGGAATTGCCCACGCCTGACCTCAGCTTCACCTTCGTCCTTCGCATTGTCGACGTGACCGAAGCCGTGGAGGCCGAAGCCAAAAAGGCCGGCGCCGACGTCTGGACCGCCCAGAGTCAAAGCTTCCTCGAGCCCCTCGCCGAGAAAATGCTCCGCAAAAGCGACCTGCGCAAGAAGAAAGGCGTCCAGGCACGCATCGAGCCTTTCTTTGGTGCCAACCAGTTTTTCCTGTTCTACGAGCAGACCTATCCCGACGTGCGATTGGTTGTCAACCCGCCCCTGAACATCGGACAGTTCGGCGGCAATACGGACAACTGGGTCTGGCCCCGTCAGAACGCCGACTTCGCCCTCTTCCGCATCTATGCCGACAAGGACGGACAACCGGCTGAATACAGCGAGCGCAACGTCCCCCTGCACGTCGAGAAGTACCTGCCCATCCGTCTGGGTGGCTTCGAAAAGGGAGACTACACGATGGTGATGGGCTTTCCCGGCCGCACAAGCCGCTACCTGACGGCTGCCGAAGTGCAGCTCCGCACCGAAGCGCAAAACCTGCCCATCATCCTGGCCGGCAATCCCCACCTGGATTTCCTGAAAAAGCAGATGGACGCCAACGACTCCATACGCCTGCAATTGCAGGACGACTATATGAGCCTCGGCAACATGGTGAAGAATTTCGGAGGCATGAATGACGCCGTCGAAAAGATACGCTTGGTCGACGAAAAGCGCCGCGAGGAAGCCGTCTTCCGCCGTTTCGCTGCCGGCAGCGGGCACCCCGAATACCTCGACATCATCGAGCGGATTGACACACTCTGCCGCGAGGCCGCTACCGCCCAATTCAATGCCAACCTGCTCTATGCCACTATCGACCAGCAAAGCCTCTATGTGAAGCAACAGGCCATCGATGACTGCGTTGCAGCACTCCGCTCCGGCAAGGCCAAGGATATTGAAAAGGTCAAAGCCAACCTGCTAAGCGCATACGACTTTGCGGCCGGCCACCTGCCTGTCAGCGTGGACCGCGAGCGCATGAACCTCCTCCTGCCCCTGTTGTTCCGCTACAAGAAAGAAGGTCCCATGCCCTCGTTCATCACTACGCCCGAAGCCACCCAGGCCTACTACGACCAGATGTACGAGCAATCAGTCTTTACCTCGCGTGCACGGCTCGAAGACGCCCTTGCAGCGCCCAACGCCGCCGACCTGCTGAGCACCGACCCCATGGTGCAGCATTGGCAAACCTACCAGGAATTCAGCATCTCCCAACTGATGCCGACCATGCAGGACATCAAGCGCCGCCGCGCCGAGTTGGACAAGATTTATGTGCGTGGCCTCTGCGAAATGTACGACTGGAGCAAGGCCCCCGACGCCAACTTTACCCTGCGCATGACCTACGGTAGCGTCTGCGACATGAAGCCGCGCGACGGCGTGCTCTATGACTGGCGCACAGTGCTCGGCGGCATGTTTGAAAAGGAGAGCAAGACCGAAACGGACTACTTCGTCAACGAGCAGCTGCGCGACTTCTACACCCGCGGCGACTTCGGACGCTATGCCCGCGAGGACGGCCAGCTGCCCACGTGCTTCCTGTCGAACAACGACATCACCGGCGGCAACAGCGGCAGCGGTGTACTCAATGCCCGCGGCGAGCTGATTGGCCTGGCATTCGACGGCAACATCGAGTCCCTCTCCAGCGATTTGAAATTCAACCCCGCCCTGCAGCGCTGCATCAACGTCGACATCCGCTACGTGCTGTTTATTATTGACAAGTTCGGCGGCAGCACCTACGCTGTCGAGGAAATGGACGTTCGGCAGTAAGCC
>SFCP01000079.1 GCA_004558535.1 Bacteroidales bacterium
TCTCGCCGCCTTCCTCCACGATGCCGCCGTCGGTAGTCGTCAGGGTAGCGTCGTCAATCAGGGCGTTCTTGCCCGGCTTTTTGCTGTTCATGATCAGGAGGTTGACGGTGGTATCATTCTCCAGCGTAAACTCATGGCTGACCAGTGTCCACCCCGTGCTGGGCAGGTCATTGGCATAATCGCCGTACTTATAGTCGGTGCTGCCGTTTGCAATCGTGCCGTTGGTCACGATGGCGTAGCCGGGGCGCAGGGATACGGTTTCACCGTCCGTGGCAGCCTTGGCGTAGAAGGAGAAGGTGTAGGTGCCGGCCTTGAGTGTAAGTTCCTTGTAGGCAATGCGCTTGTTGCTCGAGGCGCCGTTCACCTGCACGGCATAGGAGCCGCTGTGGGCGTCGGTGGACTGCTCGAGGGTGGCGTTGCTGGCCGAAGTGGTGGATTTCCACTGGTCGGGGGCGCCGTCGGTCCACGACTCGAAACCGCCGTTTTCCAGCAGGTTGGACTGCGCGTTTGCGGTGTTTTTGAGGTTAATAGTGTGTTAGGTCAGACTGAATACTCCTCCCGCCGGGAGAAGTGTGGGCAAAGGTATGAAAGTATTTTTTTTATACAAAGAGAATGTGGTGAAATTTAGGTGAATTTAGACGAAAGCTGTAGCCGGGCAAAAAATAGGCAGAATTTATTTGTTGCATTCCTTAGGTTTCCGTACTTTTGAGGCGCAAAAAGAAGAGGACCTGTTATGAAAATTCCGACTTTCCCCGCCCGCTTTGTGGAAATGCCCTCCTCCACCGAGGGGAAGCGCGCTGCGTTTTACTTGGCTGCCGAGGAATATGTGGCCCGCCACCTGCCGGCGGACAACTACCTATTCACCTGGCAGCTCAGTCCCACAGTGGTGATGGGCCGCAATCAGGTGGCCCACCAGGAGGTGGATATGGACTTCTGTCGCGCGGAGGGGATTGACGTTATCCGCCGGAAAAGCGGTGGCGGCTGCATCTTTGCAGACCATAATAACATCATGGTAAGCCTGGTGGCGCGCGCGGGTGCTGTGGAACCCCTCTTCCGCGAATATGCTGAGCAGGTGGCTGCCTGTCTGCGTAGCCTGGGTGCACCGGCGCAGGTGGAGGGGCGAAACGACATCACCCTCGAGGGACGGAAAATCTGTGGCAACGCTTTCTACCATTTGGCTGATAGCAACATCGTGCACGGCACCATGCTCTATGACACGAACCAACGGCTGATGGCTGGCGCGTTGACACCCGACAAAAGCAAATTGGCCGCACGGGGTGTCGCCAGCGTGAAGAGCAGGGTGGGCTTCCTGAAGGACTACCTGAGCATCGGCGTCGCGGAGCTGCGGCAGGAATTGCGGAGCAGGCTCTGCGACCGTACCATCCGGCTGACCGATGACGATGTGCAGTACATCAAGGCTATTGAGGCCGACTACTATGACCCCGAGTACCTCTATGGCAAGGCTGCGCGGCAGGACAGGAGCTGCGGCCGACGTATCCCCGACTGCGGCCACCTGCATATCTTGGCCCTGGGTAAAATCGAACAGGTGACCCTGAGCGGGGATTACTTTGAGGAAAGCGATGCCGGGCAGGCGTTCAGCGATGCTTTGCGCGGGCTAGAGCCCGACCTGCCGACCCTGAGGGATGCCGTCGGGCGGCATCATCCCGAAAAGTCTATCCGAGGACTGAGCGAGGAGGCACTGCTCGACTTGCTCGCCGATTTGTGTTGATACCTCCTAACTTCAAAAAATACTATGTCAGACAAAAGAACATGCCTCTACGGGAAGCACGTAGAGCTGGGAGCGAAAATCGTTCCCTTCGGCGGTTTTGAAATGCCGCTTCAATACACCGATATCACGGATGAGCACAATGCCGTTCGCCATGCCTGCGGCGTATTCGACGTCAGCCACATGGGCGAAGTGCTCGTATGGGGCAAGGATGCCGAGCGCTTTGTGCAGTACATCTTTACCAACGACATAGCCGGCGCACCCGCAGGAAAAATCTTCTACGGCATGATGCTCCACGAAAATGGCGGCACGGTGGACGACCTGCTGGTGTACAAGGTGGCCGATGACCGCTTCTTCCTGGTTATCAACGCCGCCAATATCGACAAGGACTATGCCTGGATAACGCAACAGGCGGAGCAGTTTGACGTACATACGGAAAACCAAAGCGAACACTACGGACAATTGGCCGTACAGGGCCCTAAGGCCGAGGAAGTCTGTGAGACGGTGCTCGACCTGCGCTGCAAGGATTTGGAATTCTACCATTTCACGACAATCGAAAAGGACGGCGAGACGCTGATCGTGAGCCGCACAGGCTATACCGGCGAGGATGGATTTGAAATCTACGGCACGCACGACTACATCTGCCGCGCGTGGGACCGGCTCATGCAAAGCGGAGCCGCCAAGCCCTGCGGACTGGGTTGCCGCGACACGCTGCGATTCGAGGTAGGACTGCCGCTCTACGGCGATGAACTGAGCGACGAAATCACCCCCTTGGAAGCCGGACTGGGCATCTTCGTAAAACTGGACAAGCCTGAGTTTGTGGGCAAGGAGGCGCTGGTGGCGCAAAAGGCCGCGGGGCTGAGCCGCAAAATCGTAGGCATCGAACTGACCGGACGGGCCATCCCCCGACACGGGTACGAGGTGGTGGACGCCGAAGAGGAGCGTGCCGTGGGCACCGTCACGACGGGATACAACGCCATCTCGACAGGCAAGAGCGTCTGCATGGCACTGGTCGACATCGCCCATGCCAAGTTGGGTACACCCATTCGTGTGCGCATCCACAAGCGCCTGCAGGAGGGCGTGGTCGTCAAGAAACGCTTTTATGAGAAGAATTATAAAAAATAATCGTCAACATACCTTAATCTAAAATATCAAGAAAATGGCAAAAGTAATTGAAGGACTTTACTATAGCGAAAGTCACGAGTATGTCAGAGTAGAAGGAAACATCGGTTACGTGGGTATCACGGACTTTGCACAGGACCAGTTGGGCAACGTGGTCTATGTAGATATGCCCGAAGTGGATGATGAAGTGACGGCCGGCGAGGATTTCGGCGCCGTGGAGAGTGTAAAGGCTGCCAGCGACCTGATTTCTCCCGTCAGTGGCACGGTAGTGGAAATCAATGAGGCCCTGGAGGAACAGCCCGAGCTGATCAATCAGGACGCCTTCGCCAACTGGATTATCAAGGTAGAGCTGGCAGACCCCGAGGAACTGAAGGGCTTGATGGATGCAGCTACTTACGAAACGCATTGCAAGTAAATACGTACGCACTTTAGTATATTGAGTTAGGAATGGAGCCGCGGCCTCATTCCTAATTCCCATAAGTAGTCTGACGATGAAGTACCTACCTCATACCCCCTCCGACCTGGAGGAAATGCTGCGCGTCATAGGCGTGCAGTCCTTGGACGAACTCTACGCCGAAGTGCCGGAAGAGCTGAAATTGAAGCGCGAACTCAATATCCCCGCGGCCATGTCGGAAATCGAAGTACGTCGCGAACTGCACGCGCTGGCCGGCCAAAACCGGCAACTCTGCGTCTTCGCCGGCGCCGGTGCCTACGACCACTACACCCCCGCCGTGATACCCTATATTGCCTCCCGTTCCGAATTTTCTACCTCCTACACCCCCTATCAAGCCGAAATCTCTCAGGGAACGCTCCAGTACATCTTCGAATACCAGACGATGATGGCCCGCCTCACAGGCATGGACGTTTCCAATGCCTCGATGTATGATGGTTCCACCGCCACGGCAGAGGCAATGATGATGTGCGTGGCTGCCGCCAAGAAGCGCAACCGCGTGATTATCTCCGAGACCTGCCTGCCCGCCATCCTCGACGTGGTCCGCACATATGCGAAATTCCACGGCGTAGACCTCGTAGAGTTGCCTGCTGCCGAGGGTCGTACTGACCGTGCGGCGCTGGACCGCCTGCTCGAGGCGGACGATGTGGCCGGCGTCATTGTGGCACAGCCCAACCGCTTTGGCGTGGTGGAGGACTTCACGGGACTGGCCGACAACTGCCATAGCCACAAGGCGCTCCTCGTCATCAACACCGTGGCCTCGGCCCTCGGCGTGCTGAAATCGCCCGGAGAGTGGGGCGCCGACATTGCCTGTGGCGATGCGCAGAGCCTGGGCATACCCCTGTCCTATGGCGGACCCTACATCGGCTACCTCTGCACCACCAATGCCCTAATCCGTAAAATGCCGGGCCGACTGGTGGGACAGACCACCGATGCCGACGGCAACCGCTGCTTCGTCCTGACCATGCAGGCCCGCGAACAGCATATCCGCCGCGAGAAGGCTACCTCGAATATCTGTACTGCACAGGGATTCATGTGCCTCTATGTGGCTGCCTACCTTTCCCTGATGGGAGCCGAGGGCTTGCGCCAGGTCAACGACCATTCTTATGCTGCTGCGCATCACCTGTGCGACCGGCTGCTGGCCACCGGAAAATTCGAGCTGCGCTATCCCGAACTGCCCTTCCTGTGCGAGTTCACCCTGCGCTACAAGGAGAGCGAGGGCGTGGCCGCATTGCGAGACAGACTCTCGGATGCCGGTTTCCTGTTAGGTGTACCTGTGGCAGAACATCCCGACGAGATCATCATTGCAGCTACGGAGCAAAGAACGCCCGAGGAAATCGAACGCTTGATCCAAAGCCTTTCCTGACGGACTTATCCTATATCTTGTGAAAACTTCCGAACAAAAAACCAGACATCATGAACAATACCTGTTACGGAAAACTGATATTCGAACTTTCCAAGCCCGGACGGCGAGGGTATTCGCTTCCCGAAAATCCCTGGACAGCATATAGCACATCCCAACTGCCCGAAGGCGTCCGCCGGCAGACCGCCGCACAATTGCCCGAGGTCGACGAAATGGCCGTCGTGCGGCATTATACCAACATGAGCAACAATAATTTCGGCGTTGACACGGGCTTCTACCCCTTGGGCAGCTGTACGATGAAGTACAATCCGAAGATCAATGAGGAACTGGCCAACCTGCCGGGATTTACCGCACTGCATCCCGCACAGGATGAGCGTACGGTGCAGGGAGCCTTGGCCCTCTATGACAAGGTGCAGCGCACACTAAGCGAGATAGCCGGACTGAGCGAGTTTACCCTCAATCCCTATGCCGGTGCTCACGGCGAACTGACGGGACTCATGGTCATCCGCAGCTACCATCTCTCGCGTGGCGACCATCAGCGCGTCAAGATTATCGTGCCCGACTCTGCCCACGGCACCAACCCCGCCAGCGCCGCCGTCTGCGGACTCCAAATCGTCGAGGTCAAAAGCACACCCCAAGGGACAGTCGACCTTGCATCGCTCCGCGAAGTATTGGGCGACGACATCGCCGGCATGATGATGACCAACCCCAACACGCTGGGCATCTTCGAGACACAAATCCCCGAAATCGCAGCCCTCGTACACGAATGCGGCGGACTGATGTACTACGACGGCGCCAACCTCAACCCCATGCTGGGCGTGTGCCGTCCCGGCGACATGGGATTTGACGTGATGCACATCAACCTCCACAAGACCTTCTCTACACCCCACGGCGGTGGCGGTCCGGGAAGCGGTCCCGTAGGGGTGAGAAAGGGATTGGAGAAATTCCTGCCCAATCCCCGCGTGCGGCGCGACGAGGACGGAACTTACCACTTGGAGCACACCGACACCGCGCTCGGTGCCGTATCCGCCTTCCTCGGCAACTTCGGCATCATTGTCCGCGCCTATTGCTACCTGCTCAGCATGGGCCGGGAGTACATCCCCATGGCCGGCAAGCTCTCCGTGCTCAATGCCAATTATATCAAGGAACGCCTCAAGGAGTACTACAACCTGCCCATCGAGGGACTGTGCAAACACGAATTTGTCTTCGACGGACTCCGCCCCGAGTATGGTGGCGACCACCACGACCCCGGCCATGTCACCACACTCGATGTGGCCAAGCGGTTGCTGGACTACGGCTATCATGCGCCGACCATCTATTTCCCGTTGCTCTTCCACGAATCGATGATGATCGAACCGACTGAGTCGGAAACCAAGGAAACCCTTGACGCCTTCATCGACACCATGAAGCGCATCGCCATCGAGGCCAAGGAGCAGCCGGAGCTGCTCCACACCGCGCCGCATCATACGCCTATCCGCCGCCCCGACGATGTCAAGGCTGTCAAGGCTGCTAAATTCGTATTCTAAATCATCCCCCGGAAACAAAACAAAACGGTCGCGGAGCTTCCGATGATGCCTGCCGCGGCCGTTTTGCAATAACAAAGAAAAGAAAATAATCCCCGAAGAAAATGACACCACCTGTTTCCTACGACCTCGTTATCATAGGCAGCGGACCCGGCGGTTATCAGGCTGCCGTCCGTGCCGCCCGTGCCGGACTTCAAGCAGCCATCGTGGAGCGAAGCCACCCCGGCGGTACCTGTCTCAACGAGGGCTGCATCCCCACCAAGGCGCTTTGTCGCAGCGCCGAAGTCGCCGCCACACTCCGCGAAGCCGAATCCTTTGGCATCCGGGGCGCAGCGCAGGATATCACTGTCAACCTGCCGCAGATCATCAGCCGCAAGGAGCAAATCATCGAGGGGCTCCGCGCCGCCATCGACGCCCTGCTCGCCACACCCGGCATCACGCGCTACACCGCCACCGCCTCGTTTGCCGACGCCCACAGCCTCTGTTTGGACGATGAAGCCGGCACCCGTATCACTGCACCCCACATCATCATCGCCACCGGTTCCGAGAGCAAGTCCCTGCCTGTGCCCGGTGTCGGACTGCCCGGTGTCATGGATGCCCGGGCACTGCTGCAGAGCACCGTGATGCCCCGCCGGCTGTGCGTCATTGGTGGCGGTGTCATCGGATTGGAATTTGCCTCCATCTTTCATCAGTTGGGCTGCTCGGTTGCCGTCGTCGAGTACGCCCCCGAGGTATTGCCGCGGTTTGACAAAGACATCGCCAAACGCCTGCGCACCGCCCTGAAGCGCAGCGGCATCGAGTTCCACCTCTCCGCCGCCGTCACCGGCATCGAGAGCAGTCCCGAGGACAAGGACGGTCCGTTGCAGGTACGCTTCACGCAGAAGGGTGGAAAGGAAGGCAGCGTGGCGGCAGACCGTGTACTTATGGCTGTGGGGCGCGGGGCCCGCATCAGCGAACTGCACCTCGATGCAGCCGGCATCGCCGCCACGCCGCGCGGCATCACCGTGGACGAGAATATGCAGACCAACGTGCCCGGCGTCTATGCCGTGGGCGACTGCAACGGACTTTGCCAGTTGGCACACGCCGCCACCTACCAAAGCTTCCGGGCCCTGCATCACATCCTCGGCGAGACCGACAGCATAGACTTCAGCATCATGCCTGCCGCCGTCTTCACCCATCCCGAATTGGCCACCGTAGGGCTGACCGAGGAGGAATGCCGCGAGCGCGGGCTGCAGGTGGAAGTGGTCAAGACCCCTTATCGCAGCAATGGCAAAGCCCTCGCCGAGGGATGTGGCGACGGGATCCTGAAGCAGATATACGAAACCGGGAGCGGCCGGCTTTTGGGCTGTCACATCCTCGGCAGCCACGCCGCCGACCTCATCCATCAGGCAGCGATGCAGATGGCCACGCAAACCTCGCGCCAAACTGCTGCCGACATGATACTGGCCCATCCCACGCTGAGTGAACTCTACCATTAAATGGGAGGAGAACGGAGGAGAACGGGGATACCTATCCCTTTGCGCTGCCGGTACTTCCGAGCTGGCTGGAGTAAGCAGGCGGGAGCGGCAGCTGTTCAATAGTTTAGGGTGTAGCAACTGTGTTTGCTGCCCCTTTTTTTCTTTTTATTGCTGTCCGCTAAAAGTTTTTAGACGCTCCAGGTTTTTAGCGGACAGCAATATTTTTTCAGGGCTTGACGTCTTGGTCTCAATCCCGGCTATCTATTCGGTCTTTTTCCTTTTGGCAGTGCTGCCGTTGCCGGCTTTTTCTGTCCGGGTCAGTGCTATTCCGGCCTTGACCTTTGCCCGGATGTGGTGGTAGGTTTCGGGGAAGAAACCGTGTGTGGCTACATAGTCGAGCAGGGTTTGCCGGTCCTCCAATTCTTCGTTGAGATTTCTCAGCAGTTCGTTGCCTCGCCGCAGGATCTCTTTGTTGGAGGATACTTTCAGCACTTTTCGCACGGCTTCGTAGGCCTCCCCGATGCGGGGGAGCAGCTGTGAAAAGTATTGGCCGGCTTTCCGAAGCCGTTCCTGCAAGGGGGCATTTTCCTCGGGGCGGGGTTCGGATTGCAGCAGCTTTGTGTATTGCGCGGCAAATCGTCGTGCCACATCTGCAAGGTCCGTTTGCAGGGTGGCTTCGGCTTTCGTCAGCGCCTGATGGGTCTTCGGGTATTTGGAGGCGGAGAAATTTTCGGACAGAAGGCGGTGCAATCGCCCTGTCAGGGCGCACAGGTTGCTGAAGTCGTAGAGTTCGCGGATGGTAGCGAGGGTGGATTCCAATTCCAGGGCGGCCATTTCCCTCTCATCGGGCAAAGTTCCTTCGGCACTCCTAAAGAATGCTTCAACGGCAGGGTCGCCGATAATCGCTTCGGGCGGTATGGGCGCGCTGAGTACAAGTCCCTCGAGTGCCTTCAGGCGGGACAGGGCCACGTAGGTTTGGCCGTGGGCAAAGGCGTGGGCCACGTCGATAATGGCGTGGCTGAAGGTAAGTCCTTGGCTTTTGTGCACGGTGATGGCCCAAGCCGGTTTCACGGGCATTTGTTCGAAGATTCCCTCCACAACCTCCTCCAGTTCGCCCGTCTTGGCATTGAGGGAGTAGCGTACGCTTTGCCAGCAGTCCCTTTCCACTGCTATCTCCACCGTCCCGTCCGTTCCGCCGTCCGTTCCGCCGTCGGTGGTAGCGTCGGTGGTGCTCGTTTGCAGGCGGACTCGAAATCCCTTTGCGTCGATTTGCGAGATGTGGCCGATGCTGCCGTTGAAATAGCGTCGGCGGCTGTCGTTTTTCACAAACATCACTTGCGCCCCTAACTTGAGCGTGAGGTCCACCTCGGTGGGATAGGAATAGGCGGGGAAGTTTCCCTGTATGGAGGCCCTGAAGGTATAGGCTGTGGCGTCAATTTTCTGCAGTTCCTCGTGGTTGATGCGTTCGGCCTGTCGGTTGTGTGTCACCAGGCGGATGTAGCCGTCCTCGTGGCGTGGGTGGAAGTCGGGGATGTAGCGTGCGTTGAGTTGGGCCAGCACGCGGTGGTCTGCCCGATGTTCGCGGATGCTGTTGAGCAGCTCTACGAAGTGGCCATCACTTTGGCGGTAGATGTGCTTCAGCTCAATCGTGGCGTAGGATACCCTTTGCAGTGCCCGGCTGGAGAAGAAGTAAGGGGTGGGGTAGTAGGGAGCGAGCAGGCGCCATTCGTCCCCCTGTACGACGGGAGACAGCTGGCTGAGGTCGCCGATGAGCAGGAGCTGCAGGCCGCCAAAGGGCAGGGCTGAGCGGCGGCAGTAGCGCAGCGTGGCATCTA
>SFCP01000080.1 GCA_004558535.1 Bacteroidales bacterium
CAGGAACTGCAGGGCGTACTTCTTGTAGAGCGACCGGGTGTAGCCCACGGGGATGGTGCTCTTGATGACCATCACGGCGTCGGGATTGACTTCCAGCACGAGGTCGATGACGTCCTCGATGTGGTGCGTGTCGAAGAAGTTCTTGACGGGGTCGTAGTTGGTGGGAGCGGCGATGATAACGAAGTCGGCATCCTTGTATGCCTCTTTACCATCAAGGGTAGCGGTCAACTGCAACTCCTTTTCGGCGAAGTATTTCTCGATGTATTCGTCCTGGATGGGCGAGACGCGGCGGTTGATTTTCTCTACCTTTTCGGGGATGACGTCGACGGCCGTCACACGGTGGTGCTGAGCCAGCAGTGTAGCCATGCTGAGGCCGACATAGCCGGTGCCGGCTACGGCAATTCTTAAATCTTTATAGGCTTTCATTGTATGATTTTGTTCGGTTTTACAACACCAGTTCCTCTCCCTCAAAAAAATACTTTACTATTGTCCCCTCGCCGTACTTCCCCTTGGACTATGTGCCCAAAAGGAGTTCTCGTCAATATAAAAATGAATAGGCCCGCTTAGTCAATGACTTCGAGATATTCAGGTTCCACCTCAGCGGAGGCGGCAAGCATGTCAGGAAGGATGATAAGGACTTGCTTGCGGCGCTTTCCGGCTATTTTTAGGAAAGTGCCTTCTACGGAGTCGAGCACACCGCCGTGTATTCTTACGCGAGTGCCTTTTTCAAGTTGTATTTCGCTGGGCTTGTGAAATGTTACTTTCCGCTCTTTTTGTTCGCACAGGCGAATAAAATCGCTCATTTGTTTGTCGGGTACGATGAGATAGTGGCGATTGGTGTCAGATTCCCAGATGACAAATTGTAGGTCGTTATAGATGTCGCGTTTGAAAGCAACGACCTGATGCTGTGTGGCATACACAAAGACCAATCCGGGGATTACGGGCACCATACAGGCTACTTTTTTGCCGTGACGAGTGCGTAGCACTTGCTCCTTGGGTATATAATGGGTGAGCCCGTCTTTGCTCGAGAGCAGTTCTTCGGCTTTCCGCTCGTTTTTGTAGGCACGCATTACGTACCAACACTTTTCGCCTTGTTTTGGTGGGGTTTCCATGACAGTGGGAGAGAGCGATTGCTTTCACTTTGATGCAAAAAGTGAAGGAAGGAGGTGAAAGCAAACTGTCCGCAAAGAAGGACGGAAAAAAGAAGCAACTATGTATGAGGGGACTTTTGGGAAAAGATAAAATCCGTAGTTCAGCTCAATCTTTGTATTGAGCTGTATAATAAATAATTACAAGAAATGTATGCAATAAAGGCAATCTTTCCAATGTCCTTTATGATATAACCAATGTTGTGAAAAACATGGGGGGAGAGAGGTGTCTCTCTTAGTAAGAGAGCGACTTTCCGAGGGCAAAGTTAGAAATTAGTTTTGAATAAGCCTAAGAATTAAGAACTTTGTTTTCTATTTATGCAAAATAGTAGCTGGATATTTGTTTGAGAACTTTGCAAAACGGTTGCGAATGTTTAGCAATTTTTTATTTGCGGCCTTGTTTTCCTTTGATACATAGGAATATAGAATTACAGGTCGCTCTCTTACTAAGAGATATCGTTTGATGATAGTTATTATTGGTGTTCGCTAAAAGTTGAAGCGTCCCAATTTATCTACCTGTAGTGCCTGTAAATAGGGATTACAGGAGTGCTTCCCAAAGAATATGTCTCCCTCTTACTTTTATACCTTTTATATTTAACGGACACCAATAGATAGTTCTATATGAGTGGGGATGGGGGGATTGTCTTCTTATCTAAGGGGTAGTCGTCATACAGAGAGACGGTTGTAATATGCAGTTGGCAAAGAGCGTTAATTTCCTTAAATATTAAGATTTTGGGAGGGCCTTTGTACCTTAAAGTCGTGGATTTGTGGTAATTTTGCAGCCGTTTTGGAGATTTGCTTGTTCGTTTTACTGATTTGTAGGATGAGCAGCGTGAGGAAGGGCGTGGCGCTTGACGTTTCCCGACTGCCTGCCTCACACATTTATTGAAAACATGTGCTTTTCCCTTTTGCATGAATAATCAAACTTATCGTCCTTTTCTGCTATTGCTGTGCGTCACAATCCTGTTGTGCGCCCTTCGGTTCGTGCCCTCCGTGACGGTGATGGGTACTACCATGCGGCAGGTGGACCTGCTGTCAGATTTGTTTCCGCGCCAGGATACAGCGCAGGAGGTGTCGGTTAGTGCAGAAGTGATTGCCAAGCGGGAAGAAGCGAAGGCCAATACCAGTGCCTGTCCTGAGGGCATGACCTGCATCTTGGACTACGGGCGTGGAACGGATGCGGGAATGGCTACGTTTTATGCGGCTTTGGCGCGGGGTGGAGAGGCCCTTGGTCGTCCGGTCCGCATTGCATATTTTGGCGACTCCTTTATCGAGGGAGATATTCTCACGGCTGATCTGCGTGCCTTGTTGCAAAAGCGCTTCGGCGGCTGTGGCGTGGGCTACATGGACATAGCTTCACCATTGGCGGGCGCCCGCAGTTCGGTGACGCAGCGTTTTGAGGGATGGGATGTACGTTGTGTGTTGGAGCGGGGCACGTTTCAACCCCAGAAATTGGGTATCAGTCTTCGTTATGCCATGCCCTCAACGGGAGCTTGGACGGAAGTGAAGGCACAAAAGGCATTCCCCTGTGCGGATAGGTTTGAGCGTTCGGAACTGATGTTGGCTTCTACGTCGCCGGTGACGCTTCGTGCAGAGTGCAGTGACGGTAGCACGGAGCGGTTTACTACGCGAGGTGACGGTGCACTGGAAAGTGTCGCAGTGGAAGGTGACTTCAACAAGGTACGCTGGGTCGTGGAGGAGCGTGGCTCGCAGACCGTTTGCTATGGTGTGACGGCCGAGGGCCGCTCCGGCATCAGTGTGGACAATTTTTCCCTGCGTGGCAGCAAAGGGTCGGAATTGGAGGAAGTGCCGCAGGCCTATTGGCAATCCTTGGCCCACCTGCGCCCCTACGACATGGTGGTCCTGCAATATGGACTCAATGTGGCGGAACCGGAACGTACGGACTACAAAGCCTATGTGGCCAAGATGCAGAGGGTGGTGGAGCACTTGAAGGCTGCCTTCCCCCATACCACCATACTGATAGTGGGCGTGGGTGACCGCGAGAACAAGGTAAACGGCGAATTGCACACTATGCGCGGCGTACTGGCACTGATGCAAGCACAGGAAGAGTTGGCTGCCAAGTGCGAGGTGCCGTATTGGAACCTGTATGAGGCTATGGGTGGTGACGGCAGCATCGTAAAAATGAACAGCCGAAAGCCCGAAGAGGCCCGAAAAGACTATACACACATCACGCATGCCGGCGGTAAGAGGCTGGCCGGCCTGCTGACAAAGACATTACTTTATGGATATGAAGAATACCGAAAAGAAAATGAAAGGAAATAATCATTCGATGAGATATTGGACTATTGCCCTTTGCCTGCTGGCCGTGTTCGCACTCATGGACCGGATGCAGGCCGAACCGGAAACGGGCTACGCTGCCCGGCATGCGGGAGTGCAAGGGGACGAGGTGCGGGAGAGGGATTTCACCCTGACTGCTGCCGACAGTTTAGCTGCATTGCGCGCTCTGCCGGCTTCGTTCAGCAATACGCAGGCCAACTTGATTACCCGCCCCGAGGCCTTGCGTCCCGTCTTTGAGCGTATGGAGCGTGAAGGCCGTGCGTTGCGTGTGCTGCAATTGGGCGATTCGCACGTGGCAGCCAAGACTTTCCCATACGCTGTCAAGGCGCAGATGCAGGAATTTTGGGGAAAGGCCGACAGCGACAGTGCAGCCTGTGGCGTATCCTTTGATTACATGGCGCGCAATGGTGCTACCATCGCCAAATTCCTTACGGCCGAACGTCTGGCGGCTATTTCCGAAAGGAATCCCGACTTGATCATCCTGTCCTTTGGCACCAACGAGTGTCACGGCATGGGCTATCGCGAGGAAGTACACCGTGCGGAATTAGAGGCGGCCTTGGAGCAGCTGCGTGCCGCTTGTCCGACAGCCGTTTTCCTGCTGACCACGCCGCCGGGCGACTACCTCAGTGTGCGCCGGGTGACTTATCGCCGGCAGGGCAAGGGGCGCAAGCGCCGCCGTGTGGTGAGTTATCAGTCGCGCCCCAACCCCATGAGTTCCCGCTGCGCTGCTCTCATTGGGCAAGTTGCCGCAGAGCAGCAGTTGCCCGTGTGGGATTTGCACACAATTGCCGGTGGCGAAGAGGCTGTGCGCAACTATGTGGCAGACCAGCTGATGAAGGCCGATCGTATCCACTTTACCCCCGCAGGCTATGAGCTGCAGGGACGTCTGCTCGGCGAGGCAATTGTGGCAGCAGGCTGTGGCGAATACAAGATGCCGGCTTGTGCGGACAACATTTGCCCGCAGTAGTGCTTCGGAAAAGCACCTGTGCTCGCCTTTTTCTCTCTTAAAATTCACCAGTATCCCTTTTCCTTGCTTGTATGCCGGAGCTTTCCATCCTCATCGAACGCATATCCGCGTTGCTTTCCTATGACAGTGCGCAGCCGCTCTTCTTCAATAGCGGCTTGTTCCTGTTTCTGTTCCTACTTTTCAGTGCAGGCTATGCTTTGCTTGCCGGACGGTGGGCACAGTCCGTACGGTTGTTCTACCTGACGGCGTTCTCTTATTATTTTTATTATAAGAACGCAGGCGATTATTGTGCGCTGTTGGCCGTGATTACGCTCGGCAATTATTTTGTGGGGCAGCGGGTGGAACAGGCAAGGACGCCGGCTGGCCGCAAGGGCTGGGTGGCTGTGGCTGTCGCCCTGATGCTGGGGCAGTTAGCGTATTTCAAGTACACCAACTTTGCCCTTTCGCTGTGGACATCGTTCACGGGGAGCACGTTCCAGCCGTTGGATATTTTCCTGCCCGCCGGTATTTCATTCTTTACGTTCCAGTCGATGAACTACGTCGTCGACGTGTACCGCGGCCAGCTTCGTGCCACGCGTAGCCTGCTCGACTTCGCATTTTTTGTCAGCTTTTTTCCGACATTGCTGGCAGGTCCGATACTCCGGGCGCGGGATTTCCTGCCGCAGGTCAGGAAGCCATTGGTTGTGACGCGTGAGATGTTCGGCACAGGACTGTGGTTTATTATGGTGGGCCTGTTCAAGAAGGCAGTCATCTCGGACTATATTGGCGAGAACTTTGTCAACAGAATTTTCGAGGACCCCTCGCTTTATACCGGCATTGAGAACCTGATGGGCATCTACGGCTATGCCCTGAAGCTCTACTGCGACTTTTCCGGCTACAGCGACATGGCCATAGGCATTGCCCTGTGGTTGGGCTTCCAGCTGCCTGCCAACTTCCGTGCGCCCTACAAGAGTGAGAGCATCACCGACTTCTGGCGGCGCTGGCACATCTCGCTTTCCTCGTGGTTGCGGGATTACCTCTACATTTCGCTGGGAGGAAACCGCAAGGGACGGGTGCGGATGTACCTGAATCTGTTCCTGACCATGCTGTTGGGCGGTTTGTGGCATGGTGCTTCGTTGAATTTCATCGTGTGGGGCAGTTTGCATGGAGCCGCCTTGGGCGTGCACAAATTCTTCCGGCAATTGGTGGGCCACGACAAGCATTACCGTTCGCGGGGCCTGCGGCGGTTCTTTGCTATCGTGCTGACCTTCCATTTGGTATGCCTGTGCTGGCTGTTCTTTGCCAATGCCACGTTCTCCGCCTCCCTCCTGATGATGGAGAAAATAGCCTTTGAATTTCACGGCGAACTGTTCACCCGCTTCCTCGCCGGCTATCCCATTGTGACGGCACTGATTGTGTTGGGCTTTGTGCTGCACTTTTTGCCCGAAAGCTGGAGCAATCGTGCCTGCGGCCTTGTTCAGCGGGCTTCGTTGCCGGTACAGGTACTTCTGCTGGTGGCGATGATATGGATCGTGGTGCAGGTGAAGTGCAGCGAGGTACAGCCGTTTATCTATATGCAGTTTTAAGGCGCGCCTGTGTAGCCGGGAAATTTCAGTCCGGGGCTGATTGATGTAGGACTTTCCTGCTTGTCGTGGGGCGGGAACCGATAAAAATGCCTACCTTTGCAGCCGGAATAAGGCGAAATAACGCCCGAGTGCTTGTCTAACCTCGTAAAAAACAAGAATCATGAAGCCAAACAACTATTCTTTTGGCGTACCCTACTTAGTGTTGAGCACCTTGTTTTGTGTGTGTCTGATAGCTGCAAATTTATTAGAGACCAAACAAGTGCAAATCGGTCCGTTGCAGCTGACCGCGGGCCTGATCGTTTTTCCTGTTTCCTACATCATCAATGACTGCCTGGTCGAGGTATGGGGCTATCGTACGGCTCGTCTGACCATCTGGCTGGGATTTCTGATGAATTTCCTGTTTGTGGCCTTCGGCGCGTTAGCCGATGCCCTTCCGGCTGCTCCCTATTGGGACGGCGAACGTGGATTTCATGCCCTATTCGGCCTGGCGCCGCGCATAGCTGCTGCTTCGTTTGTAGCATTCTTGGCCGGATCTTTCCTGAATGCCTATGTGATGAGCCGGATGAAGGTCTTGAGCGCCGGTCGCCACTTTTCGCTGCGGGCTATCGTGTCCACGGTGGCTGGCGAGGGCGTGGATTCCCTTCTCTTTTTCCCTTTGGCGTTGGGCGGCGTTGTGCCTTGGTCCGTGTTGCCGGTTTTGATGCTGACGCAGGTCCTGCTCAAGACCGCCTACGAAGTCGTGGCATTGCCGCTGACCCTCCTTGTCGTCAGGTGGCTCAAGGGGTATACGCACATGGATGCTTACGACCGTCGCGGCTCGTACAGTTTGGCCTGGTGGAAGTAGGAGGGAGTGGCCTTCCTGCTTGTCGTGGGTGGGGCCGGGATGGATATAGTTTTACAAAAAAAGGAGACAAGATGCAAATAGCAGAAAGTGCATTGGTAGTGTTCAGTGGAGGACAAGACTCCACCACCTGCCTGTTTTGGGCCAAAAGGCATTTCAAGGAAGTCTTTGCCCTCACGTTTGATTATGGCCAGAAGCACGTGCTCGAGGTAAGGTTGGCTGAGCAGATTGCCCGGCAGGCCGGTGTACACTTTGACCGGATTGAGGCGCCCCTGATTGGTATGCTGGGGCGCAATTCCCTGACCTGCTCCGACATGGAAATGGATCGCGAGAAACCCGCAGACACGCCGCCCAACACCTTCGTGCCCGGCCGAAATCTCTTCTTCCTGAGCATCGCTGCTGTCTACGCCCGTGAGCGCGGCATCCGCCATCTGGTGACCGGTGTGTCGCAGACCGACTTCTCCGGCTACCCCGACTGTCGCGATTCGTTTATCAAGAGTCTGAACGTCACGCTCAACTTGGCCATGGAGGAGCAGTTTGTCATCCATACGCCGTTGATGTGGATGGACAAGTGCCAGACGTGGGCGTTGGCCGACCGCCTCGGTGCATTCGAGGTGGTACGTCGCGACACGTTGACCTGCTACAATGGCATCCCCGGCGACGGCTGTGGTCACTGTCCTGCCTGTAAGTTGCGTCGCGAGGGACTGGAGCGGTATCTGCAGCAGCAGCGCCGGGGCAGCGGCGAGGGCACTGCCGGACAGCCCGTGTGATTTTACCCGGGAATAACATCGCAAAACAAATAAATCCCATGCGCGAAAACGAACATCTGAAAGCTTTGGGTCGAAAGACCGAATACCGGGACGACTACGCTCCCGAAGTGTTGGAAACATTTATCAACAAGCACCCCGACAACGACTACTGGGTGCGGTTCAACTGTCCCGAGTTCACCAGCCTCTGTCCCATTACGGGGCAGCCCGACTTTGCCGAAATCCGCATCAGCTACCTGCCCGGCGAGCGTATGGTGGAAAGCAAGAGCCTGAAACTCTACCTGTTCAGCTTTCGCAACCACGGTGATTTCCACGAAGACTGCGTGAACGTGATCATGAAGGACTTGATTGCCCTGATGGACCCGAAGTACATCGAGGTGACCGGACGCTTCACCCCGCGCGGCGGCATCAGCATCTATCC
>SFCP01000081.1 GCA_004558535.1 Bacteroidales bacterium
TTCTGTCGGAGCGACTTACGCCTTTTTATATTGGGTTTCGGCAATTCTATGTCCGGCTCCGTCGTTCCTGTGTCCGACTTGGCCGTCGTGTCACGGGCGCGGAACGCGTGTGTCACGGGCGCGGAACGCGCGCTCCGCGCCCGCGGTTCGGTCGCACCGCGCCCGCGACGCGATGGCCAAGTGCTTTTTGGGAATAAGAAAGTAGGATTTGGGAATCAGGAGTTTGGCAGGGGGGACGGCGGGGTGGGAGCTGCTATTGCACGGGGGGCCGCTGCTCGTGCATACGTTGCCTATACTCTTCTATGCGGGGCAAGTATTCCTCCATGCGGGGCCGGTACTCTTCTATGCGGGGCAGGTATTCCTCCATGCGGGGCCGGTACTCTTCTATGCGGGGCAGGGCCTCGTCAATTTGCTGCCGGTAGTTCTCCAGCAGGCGGTCGTAATCCCCTATGGGCAGGCCCTGCTCCTCCAAATCGCCCAACTGCTCGTGCATACGTTGCAGGGACTCGGCCATTTGGGCCTGGGCGCTGTCCATCTGTGCCCGGTAGCTCTCCACCAGGCGGCTGTAGTCCTCCGTCCAGGCGCTGTAGTCGTGCGTATCGCCCAGGTAGTAGTCCGGCAGGTTGCCGCGGGGTGTGAGCAGGTCCTCGTCGCTGGTGGTTTTCGACTTCGACATCTTGATAATCTCGGCGATGTCGCTATCGCGGAGCTTGCCGGTGAGCTGTATGACGCGGGTGCAGTAATCGTCGCGGAAGCGGAAGACGAGCAGCTCCTGGATAGTCTTGCCGCGGGAGCGGCGCACGAATACCTGCAGCTCCACATTGTCGGCGCGGGTGCTCATCAGGCACTCGTACTCGGCCATTTGCGACACCTTCTTCTGGTCATTGCGGAAACTCTTGGTCGTGGAGCGGCTGTGGGTGTGGAGCATGAGGACGCCGGTGAGCCGGGGGAGCACCTTGCCGAGATTCCAGGTGTCGGACTTGAGGGAGCCGCTGCGCGCGGCTGCTTCCAGCATCGTCTCGGAGATGTAGGTGCGCGAGACTTTGGTGTTTTGGGCGTATTGGTCGAAGCTGTAGAGGACAGGCATCGGCTTTGCAGCGGTCACGCCGCGGGAGCTGCCGGCCGCTCTGGCCTGCGGCAGGTGGCCGCAAAGCAGGATGGTGGTGAGGAGAAGCAGGGGAATAAGGCGTTTCATGGTGGTGGTGGATTGCTGGGCAGACTTGGGGCGGAGGACAGACTGAGAAGAGAGCTGTTGCGCAGTAGGAAAAGCGCCGGTCCGCCCTCCGCCCGTCGTCTGCATCTTGTTTAATCTAATATATGTTATGGAAAGTTCGTCGCGGAATAGGGATGGCTTCGCCGCAGGTCAGTCGCAGGGTCCGCCCAGGTCGTCTTCGTCCATCGCAGTGTTGAGTTGCTCGGAGACGTAGAGCAGGATTTCCTCGCTCTCCTGCATGCTCTGCAGCGTGTTCATGCAGGTATCGGCGTAGCCGGCCGGCTTTGTTCCGGGCAGGAAGTGCAGCCCAAACAGCACACCGGCAAAGAGGGCCGCGGCAGTGTAGGGCAGCCACAGCCTGAGGCGGTGGCGACGGCGGCGCGGGGCGGCAGCGGGGGCAAGGGCGGCACGCAGGCGACCCTGGAAGCCCTCGGGGAGCGTCGCCTCGTCCGGTTCGGCCAGCCAAGCAAGCAGCTGTCGGTCGGCAGTGCGCTGCGGTGCGTCGTCCGGGGCGGCCGGATGTTCGAGCAGGGCGCGCTCCTCGTCGGGAGTGGTCAGTCCGGCGTAGAATTTCTCCCAGAGTTGGTTTTCAAGTTCTCTTTTCATAAGGCTGAGTCCTTGCTAATGATTGGTATTCCTCGTTCAGCATACATTGTCGGAGCTTTTGTCGTGCCCGCGACAGGATGACGCGCACGTTGGCCTCAGTTTCGCCCGTCAGTCGGCTGATTTCCTGCGTGCTGTAGGCACCGATGTGCCGCAGGCGAACGATGCGGCGGTCGCGGGACGGCAGTTGGGCGAGCAGGTAGCGCAGTTGGTCGCCGGCTTCCAGCCGTCCGTCGGCCGGGGGTGCAACGGGCCATTGCCCGGGCGGCGGATTTTCCTGCTCCACGTCGCCTTCGTCGCGGCGCAACCGCAGTTTGTCCAGGCAGATGTGGCGCAGCGTCGTCAGCAGGAAGCCCTCGGGTCGCTCCATCGCGCGGAGAGCCTCGGCCTGCTGCCACGCCCGCAGGTACGTGTCCTGCACGGCGTCCTCGGCGTCCCCGCTGTTTCGCAGCAGGGTAAAGGCCGTGGCGTACAGGCGGCCGGCCAGGGGGAGGAAGCGCTTTTGGAAATCTTGTGTCGACATAGTTCGGGCTGCGGAGGGGGCTGCGGCAACGTCCGTGCAGGCTGCCCTCCTATATATATAACGAATAAGGGAGGCCGTTTGTTACAAAGAAAGGCAAAAAAGATCCGCCGGCGGCGACGAAGTCCTTTGTAAACAGTACTATCCGTCCGCAAAAAAATCCTACATTTGCAGCGGAAACGAAATACCTTGCCCATGAAAGTCCAGATAGAGCCGGGGTGGGCCGCCCGCCTGCAGACGGAGTTTGACGCCCCCTATTTCCGTGAACTGACCGACTTTGTCCGTGCCGAATACCAAGCCGGCCCGTGCTACCCTCCCGGTCCGAAAATCTTCAATGCCTTTAACCTGTGCCCCTTCGACCGCGTCAAGGTCGTCCTACTGGGACAGGATCCCTACCACGAGCCGGGTCAGGCCGAGGGCCTCTGCTTTTCGGTGGCCGACGGCGTGCCCTTTCCGCCCTCGCTGCGGAATATTTTTTCGGAAATCGAGGCCGACCTGTCGCGCCCCGTTCCCGCGAGCGGCAGCCTGCGCCGCTGGGCCGAACAGGGCGTACTGCTGCTCAACGCCACCCTGACCGTGCGCGCCCATCAAGCCGGTTCGCACCAGGGACACGGCTGGGAGCGCTTCACCGACGCCGTCATTGCCCGCCTCTCGGCCGAGCGCGAGCACCTGGTCTTCATCCTGTGGGGCAGCTACGCCCAGCGGAAAGGCGCTGTGGTCGATACGTCGCGCCATTTGGTCCTCAAGTCCGCCCATCCCTCGCCCCTGTCGGCCTATCGCGGATTTTTCGGCAACCACCACTTCACTCTCGCCAACGATTACCTGATTCGCCACGGACTGACGCCCATCAGCTGGTAACGGCGGCACAACACACTTCACCCAACACCCCAAGAACCATGATTTTACAAGTAGGCGAGGTCCTCGTGGCCTCGGATATTATCACCGAATGCTTCTGTTGCGACTTGTCAGCCTGCCGCGGTGCGTGCTGCATCGAGGGCGACGCCGGCGCACCCGTCACATTGGAGGAAGTAGAGTGCCTGGAGGAGGTGCTCGATACCGTACGCCCCGAACTGTCTACGCCCGCACAGCGCGTCATCAAGCGCCGGGGCGTGGCCTACACCGACGAGGAGGGCGACCTGGTGACGAGCATCGTGGGCGGCAAGGACTGCGTTTTTACCTGCTACGATGCAGACGGCTGCTGCTACTGTGCCACGGAGCGTGCCTACCGCGCAGGACGCACCAAGTGGTGCAAACCGATCTCCTGCGCCCTCTACCCCATTCGCGAGAAGCACTTCGCCAACGGCCTGACGGGGCTGAACTATCACCGCTGGGACGTATGTCGCCCCGCCGTAGAGCTGGGCCGCCGGCTTGGCCTGCCCGTCTACAAATTCCTGCGCGAACCGCTCATCCGCCGCTTCGGCGAGGACTGGTATCGGGAGCTGGAGGAGGTCGCGGCACAGATGGAGGCGGCCGAATAAGCCCGGACGCGCGCCTGCCGGCTACCCTCCCACAGTCCACAGCACACCCCTACACACCGGGTACACGGCTTCCACGGCCGGGTGCCCGGTTGTTTTTTGGGGACAGCGCCCGCCGTTTTTCCGGGACGCCGCTCCGCCACCGTCGCCGGGCCTCCGACCCCGTCCGTCGGGCAAAAAACGGCACTTACATGGGACTTACTTCCAATATTATCCCTAATTTTGCACCACCATCCAGCCCCCACGGGCTGTCGGCGGAGGCCCGATGCGTCCGCTCCTCTATTTTCCACATATCCAATCACACCACTATGCTGACTATCCGCAACCTACACGCCTCGGTCGAGGGCAAAGAAATACTGCGCGGCATCAACCTGGACATCAACGACGGGGAAGTGCACGTGCTGATGGGACCCAACGGCTCGGGCAAAAGCACCCTGAGCAACGTACTCGTGGGCAATCCGAAATACACCGTCACCGAGGGCACTGTCACGTTCAATGGCAAGGACCTGCTGGCCCTGTCGCCCGAAGACCGCTCGCACGAAGGCATTTTCATGTCCTTTCAGGCGCCCGTGGAAATCCCCGGCGTATCGATGACAAACTTCATGCGCGCCGCCCTCAACGCCAAGCGTAAATACTTCGGGCAGGAGCCCATCGCTGCCGGCGACTTCCTGAAGCTGCTCAAGGAGAAGCGCAAGCTGGTCGGCCTCGATGCCCACTTCATGAGCCGCGGCGTGAACGAGGGGTTCTCGGGCGGAGAGCGTAAACGCAATGAAATCTTCCAGATGGCCGTGCTGGAACCGCTCTTCAGTATCCTGGACGAAACCGACTCGGGCCTGGACGTCGACGCCCTGCGCATCGTGGCCGAAGGGTTCAACCTGCTGCGCACGCCCCGCACCTCGGCCATGGTCATCACCCACTACCAGCGCATGCTGGACTACCTGAAGCCCGACTTCGTGCACGTACTGGTCGACGGCCGCATCGTCAAGGAGGGCAACGCCGACTTGGGCTATGCCATCGAGGAGCGCGGTTTCGACTGGATCAAGGATGAAATCAAAGACTGACGCGCCATGGGAAGCCTGCAACAATATATTGACCTCTATGCCGCCCAGCGCGACACCCTCGCTGCCGGTTCGTGCCCCGCACTCAACGCCCGGCGCGAGGCCGCCCTGCTCCAGCTCCGCGAAAAGGGCCTGCCCACGCTGCGCGACGAGGACTATAAATACACGGATGCCGAAGCGGCGTTCGCACCCGACTACGGGCTCAACCTGCGACGCACCGTGCCGGCCACAGACCCCTACCGGACGTACCGGTGTGCCGTGCCCAACATGAGCACCCAGCTCTACTTCGTCGTCAACGACGTGCCGATGCCGCCGGCGGCGGGACAGCCGTCCCTGCCCGGCGGAGCGTGCGTGATGAGCCTGAAACAGGCGGCCACCGACCTGCCCGAGGTGCTCGAAAGCTGCTACCACCGCGCCGCAGCCACCGACGGCGACGGCGTGACGGCCCTCAACACGCTGCTGGCACAGGACGGACTGCTCGTCTACCTGCCCGCAGGCGTCGTGCTGCCCCACCCTGTGCAGATAGTCAACGTGGCAGCGGCCGGCGCCGACCTGATGATGAACCGCCGGTTGCTCATCGTGGCCGAACGGGGGGCGCAGGGCGCCATCCTGTGCTGCGACCACGCCGACGGGAAGCACGCCACACTGTCCACACAGGTGGTGGAAATCTATGCCGCCGAGGAAGCCCGCCTGGACCTCTACGCCGTGGAGGAGACACAGGCGACACACACAGCCTTCAACAACCTCTACGTGGACCAGGCGGCACATAGCCGCGTCACCTACCACGGCATTACACTGACCAACGGACTGACGCGCAACCGACTGACCTTCCGCCTGGCGGGACAGGGTGCCGAAATGGTGGCACGCGGCGTGGCTGTGGCCGATGGCGAGGAGCGCGTGGACAACAGCCTGCTTGTGGACCACGCCGCACCGGCCTGTACGAGCAACCTGCTCTACAAGTACGTGCTGGACGGCCACAGCGTGGGCGCCTTTGCCGGAAAAGTGCTCGTACGCGAGGGGGCGCAGAAATCCCTCTCCGAACAGACGAACGCCAACCTCTGTGCATCGGCCGACGCCAGGGCTTTCTCGCAGCCTATGCTCGAAATCTATGCCGACGACGTCAAGTGTAACCACGGCTCGACCATCGGAAAACTCGATGAAATGGCACTTTTTTACATGCGACAGCGCGGCATCGACGAGCGCGAGGCGCGCCTGCTGCTCCAGCACGCCTTTGTCAACGACGTGCTCCGTCATATCGAACCCGAACGCCTGCGCGACCGCCTCGCCCATCTGGTGGAACAACGCTTCCGCGGCGAATTGTCGGCCTGTCGGGGCTGCCGGATGTGCGCCTCGCACCGACAGTGACCACTGCGGCCCACAGCGACCTATCTACTCCCTAATTCCTCCCGAAAATGCACCGCTCAGATTTTCCCATACTGGCCCGCGAGGTCTACGGCAAACCGCTGGTCTACCTGGACAACGCCGCCACGACGCAGAAACCCCGCGCCGTGGTCGACGCCATCGCCGCCGAATACTACAACACCAACGCCAACGTGCACCGCGGCGTGCATTTCCTGTCGCAACAGGCCACCGAACTCCACGAGGCGGCACGCGAACGCGTACGACGCTTTATCCACGCGGCCGAAACGGCTGAAATCGTCTTCACGCGCGGCACGACCGAAAGCCTGAACCTCGTGGCGTACTCCTACGGCGAAGCTTTCCTGAAAAGCGGCGACGAGGTCATCCTCTCCGTCATGGAGCACCATTCGAACATCGTGCCCTGGCAGATGCTGCGCGAGCGGAAAGGCATTGTCCTGCGGGTCATCCCGATGGACGATGACGGCAACCTGGACCTGGAAGCCTACGAAAGGCTGTTCTCGCCGCGCACCCGGCTGGTCTGCGTGGCCCACGTGAGCAACGTGCTGGGCACAGTGAACCCCATCGCCCGCCTGTGCGCCATCGCACACAGCCACGGGGCGCACTTCCTGGCCGACGGCGCACAGAGCGTGCCCCACTTTGCCGTCGACGTACAGGCACTGGGCGTGGACTTCCTCACCTTCAGCGGCCACAAGATGTACGGACCGACAGGCATAGGCGTACTCTACGGCCGCCGCGAACTGCTGGAAAAGATGCCTCCCTACCAAGGCGGCGGCGAAATGATCAAGCGCGTCAGCTTTGAGAAGACGACCTACGAGGACCTGCCCTACAAATTTGAGGCCGGCACGCCGGACTACGTGGGCAGCAACGCCCTGGCAGCGGCCATCGACTACATCGAGGGCATCAGGCGCGACGTCATCTCGGCCCACGAGCGAGAGCTGCTCCACTATGCCACCGAACAGATGCTCCAGATACCCGGCCTGCACATCTACGGCCGCGCTGCCGAAAAGGACGCGGTGATCTCCTTCAACATCGAGGGCATCCACCACCTGGACCTCGGCACCCTGCTCGACCGCCTCGGCATCGCCATCCGCACAGGACACCACTGCGCCCAGCCCCTCATGGACCGCTGCGGCACAGAGGGCATGGCGCGCGCCTCGTTCGCCCTCTACAACACCCGGGAGGAGGTCGACACGTTCGTCGAAGCCCTGCAGCGCGTACGCCGAATGTTCTGAAAAACAGACGTCCGGGCCATGCGTTCCGCCAAATGTTAAAACGGGAAAGGCCGGATTTGGATTTCATCGAAATAGGTAGTATATTTGCCATGCAAAGGAGGAAGCCGCACACAGCAAGCGGCTTCCTCCTTTTTTAGGTCCTTTGTAGAGGCAAAACTATCCGGCACTTAGAAAAAACTACAAAGGACTTGGTTTTATCTACGTCCTGCGTGGGAAAAATTATCCGGCACCCAGGAAAAACGAGCCGCCCCTCCGTAGGAAAAATCCGGCACAAAAGAGGGCTTTAGGAAAGTTTATGTTAAATCTACTCATGCACTTCTATGCACTTCTCCCGAGGCAGACGGCAGCGCGGCGGCGCAATTCAGAAAAATAGTGGTGCG
>SFCP01000082.1 GCA_004558535.1 Bacteroidales bacterium
CCGAGCCCGCCAGATCGGCGATGGTGCGCGCCACCTTCAGTATACGGCTGTAGGCGCGGGCAGAGAGGTCGAAGCGGTCCATCGCGCTGCGGAGCAGCCGGGAGGAGGCTTCGTCCAGCGCGCAGTACTCCTGCATCATCCGGTCCGTCATTTGTGCGTTGCAGTAGATGCCCGCCGCCTTTTCGTAGCGCTGCTGTTGCAGGCTGCGGGCGCGGGTCACCCGCTCGCGGATGGCGGCACTGGGTTCGCCCGGCTGCATTTCCGCCAGTTCGCGGACGGGCACGGGCGTCACCTCCACCTGTATATCGATACGGTCGAGCAGGGGGCCGCTGATTTTGTTCATGTAGCGCTGTATCTGTCCAGGCGAGCAGGCGCAGGGGTGGCTGGGATGATTGTAGTAGCCGCAGGGACAGGGGTTCATGGCGGCCACGAGCATGAAGGAGGCAGGCAGTGTGGCGGTGTACTTAGCCCGCGAGATGATGATCTTGCGGTCTTCGAGCGGCTGGCGCATGGTCTCGAGGGCGTTGCGGCTGAATTCGGGCAATTCGTCGAGGAAGAGGACGCCATTGTGGGCCAGACTGATTTCGCCGGGTTGCAGGGAGCCGCCGCCACCGATGAGTGCTACGTCGCTGATGGTGTGGTGCGGGCTGCGAAAGGGCCGGTGGTGCAACAGGGAGACCTCGCTGCCCAATTTACCGGCTACGGAGTGGATTTTGGTCGTCTCGAGGCTTTCGCCCAACGTGAAGTCGGGCAGAATGGAGGGCAGGCGCTTGGCCATCATACTCTTGCCGCAACCGGGACTTCCCACGAGCAGGATGTTGTGTCCGCCGGCTGCTGCCACCTCGAAGGCCCGCTTCACGTTTTCCTGGCCCTTCACGTCGGAAAAGTCGGGATATGCCTCGGTGCATCCCGCGGCAAATTCCGCGCGGGTGTCCACCTCGACGGGCTGGAGCAGGCTGCCGCCTTTCACAAAGTCTACCACTTCGTTCAGATGGCTGGCGCCGTAGACCTGCAGGCGGTTGACCACGGCGGCCTCACGCGCATTCTCCTTCGGCACGACCAGCGAGCGATAGCCCATGGACCGCGCCAGGATGGCCACAGACAGCATGCCGCGCACGGGGCGCAGGCTACCGTCCAGTCCCAGCTCGCCCACGAAGAGGCTCTGCTCCCAAGGCACGTCGGGCAGCAGGCCGTCGACGGCCATCAGCCCCAAAGCCAACGGCAGGTCGTAACCGCTGCCCTCCTTGCGTACATTGGCGGGCGCGAAATTGATAGTTGTGTTGGACAAACCCAGGTGATAACCGGAATTATACAGGGCACTGGTGACGCGTGCACGGCTCTCGCGCACGGCGTTGTCGGGCAGACCGACCATGACAACGGCATCGCCGCGCGACGAACTCACCTCGAGGTAGACGTGCATGGCATCCAGCCCGTTGACGGCGGCGGTATGAATGGTGGCTAACATATAGACAGGTGATAGGAATCAGGCCCGGCCGGAGGCTTCGGGAGCAGGCGGGCGAAAATAGGTGGGAGGTAATGATTGGCGACTAAGGTAGCAGTTTGCGGACTTCCTGTTCCAGTTTGACGAGGTCGAGGTCACGCCCCCGCACCACGCCCTCAGCATCGATCAGCAGGTTGCCGGGCACGGTGCGCACGCCGAGCTTTTGGACCAGGGGGCCGGCAAAGGCGTCCCCCTCGCACACCATGGGAGCTTCGAGGCTGTCGCGCCGGAATCGGGCGGCAAAGTTGTGGGCATCATAGTCTACGCCCACAATCAGGACGTGGACGCGGTCGCCCCATTCGCGCTCCATGCGGCGGATTTGTCGGGGCTGGCCGTAGGTATTGCCGTTCCATGTTCCCCAAAACAGGATGACGAGCGGTTTGCCGCGCAGCTGCCGGCTGTCCACCGTGTCACCGCGCAGGTCCTGCACCTTGAAGTCGGGCAGTTTCCGGCCCGGCGATGCCTGCAGCAGGGAGCGCAACCGGCTGTCCATGCGCTGCAGGGCCGTGCAGTGGGGCTGGCCCTTTTTCAGCACGTCGAGCAGCGACAGCGCGCGGGCGGCATCGGTCCCGGCATCGCGCTCGAAGTAGCGCTGATACACGGCCAGCGCGGCCAGTGTGGCGGGATGCTTGCGGATGAAAGCCTCGGCGTCGGCACGCACCTGCGTTTCGGCGCGATTGTAGGCCTTCAGGCGAAATTCGGTGAGCAGTTCATTCTCCTCCGAGCCCTTGACCTGCGCCTGTGCGGGGCGGTCGACCGAAGCTTCAAACGACAGCTCATCGCCCGGCGCGGCCACAATGACGATTTGCGAGAAATTGGGGAAAAGCAGGGTCAGCAGGGTCGGTTCGGCCAGCCCACATTCGTAGCGGAACTCGCCGCCGACCACGTGCACCGTGTCGACGCCTTCGCGCAAACCGTCGGCGCTGTAGACGTAAAACTCGCCCTTGTCCAATCCGCGTATCTTTCCCTCCATCACCATTTGGTCGGAGTTGTGTCCGCAGGCAGCGAGGAGCAATAATGTCAGCCACAGGCAGACGGTGCGTAGGGTCTTCATCGTGTTCATATCCTGAAACATATCAAACGGGCACAGGAACGCTGCGCCTAACTTATGCAAAAGTACGATTTTTCCCCGAAAGCAGTGGCGGAATAGCCGATTTTCCCATACGCGGCGGCTTTTTACGCGAGATTTCTTGGTCGGTCGGGGGAAAGTTGTTACCTTGCCACAGTTCGCGGAAGCGCCGGATTTTCCGGCACAAGCTCCCCGGCGTCGCCCGTGGCCCCGCGACTTCCGCACCGCCTGCCGCAGAGACAGGACCCTCCCGCGCAGCCGCAGTCCCGCTGCCCCGGGAAAAAAATCATTGCCCGGAAAAATCTAACCACCCTCCTAATCCTTCTACTATGAAACGTACTTTTCTTCGGTGCATGGCCCTGCTGTCCTGCTGCCTTGCCACCACCCTCGCCACAGCCGGCCCGCTCGATGCCGGCGACAGCACCTGTCCCGTCGTACCCCGCCCGCTCACCTATCAAACCACGGGCGGCGAGCCTTTCTGCCTGACGGCCAAGACCATCATTGCTGCCGACGAGGCACTGCTGCCCCAAGCCGAATGGCTGAGCCAGGCGCTGGCGGCCCCCACCGGCTGGGACCTGGCCGTACGCACCGGCAGCAAGGGACAGATCTGCCTGCGTATTGACACCGTAGCCGTGCCCAAGCCCGAGGGCTACCGGCTCACGGTCCACAAAAAAGGCGTAAGGGTCGAGGCCCACGATGCTGCCGGCGCCTTCTATGCCCTGCAGACGCTCCTGCAGTCCCTCCCCGCGGCCGTACACGGCGAGCGGCGCTGCGCGCCCGGTCTGTGGCAGATACCGGCCCTCGAAGCCGAGGACGCTCCCGAGCACCCTTGGCGTGGCTTCATGCTGGACGCGGCACGCTACTATTACGACAAGTCGTTCATCATGAAGTGTATCGACATGATGGCGCTCTATAAACTCAACAAATTCCAGTTTCACTTCATCGACGACTGCGGCTGGCGGCTCGAAAGCAAGAAGTACCCGCGACTGACCGAGGTGGGCGCATGGGCCGGCAGCAACGAAAAGCGCATAGGCGGCTTCTACACCCAGGACGACATACGCGAGATTGTCGCCTATGCCGCCGTCCGTGGCGTGGAGGTCATCCCCGAAATCGAATTTCCGGCCCACATACTCTCGGCCGTAGTAGCCTATCCATGGCTGTCGTGCACCGGGATGCAGCACGAAGTGCCCGAGCAGCACTTTATCAGCCGCGACCTGCTCTGCCCCGGCAATCCGCAGGCCATGCAGTTCCTCCACGACATCCTCGACGAGACGATGGAACTCTTTCCCTCGAAGTACATCAACATCGGCGGCGATGAGGCCGTCTATACCCGCTGGGAGCAATGCCCCAAGTGCCGCGCACTGATGGATCGGGAGGGCTTCACCCAGGCTTCGCAGCTGCAGGGCTGGATTACCAACCAGGTGGCCCTGTGGATGCAGGCGAAAGGCCGCACGGTGATGGGCTGGGAGGAAATCGTCATGCGCGGACGGGTGGCTACCCCCGTGGTAGCCGTGATGTGGCACGAACCCAAGGACACCACTGAGGTGGTCAGCGAAGGCCATCAAGCCGTCATTGCCTCCTGCTACTACAACTATTTCGACTTCCCCGAGAGTGGCACGCCCGGCGAACCGCAACACGCCGGCTGGTGCCCGCCTATTTCCCTCGAGAAAGCCTATGCCACGCCCCTGCCCGACTATGCGCCCACCTCTGCCATACTGGGCGTGCAGGCTTGTATGTGGAGCGATCAGTTTATCCACGGCAAGGCGCTGCAGGAGATAGCCTACCTCGACGAAAACCGCTCCGAACAGTACGTGGAGTACTTCCTGTATCCGCGCCTGATGGCTGTGGCCGAAGTCGGCTGGACGGCCTCGCACCTGCGCTCCTATGATGATTTCCTGCGCCGCCTGTCCGCGCAGTACGCCCGGCTGGATGCCAAGTCCTGCAACTACCGCGTGCCCGAACCGGCAGTCGTCCGGCTGGAGGAAAACGGCGGACAATTCACCTATACCCTAAGCCCGACGGTCGAGGGTGCCGAACTGCGCTACACCACCGACGGCTCCTATCCCACCATCCACTCGCCGCGCTACACGGGGCCCGTCACCGTGGCGCGCAAGTCGGACTTCATGGCCATCCAGGTGGTCACGCCCACACACTACTCCCTGCCGCTGCTGACGCCGCCCGACTATTCGGCCTATGCCGCCTACGGACAAATGACTGCGCAGTGGCAGCCGCTCACGGTGCAGCCGATGCTGTCGCCCTGGCGCTTTGAGTGTACGGGCAAGGTGAGCGGCAACGGACACTACACCCTCACCTTTATCCCCCAGCGCGGCGTAAACTCGCTGCAACTGGAGACCCTGACGGTCCGCAAGCGCGACGAAATCATCGCCACCGCCAGCCCCGAACGCCAGGCCGACGGCACCACGGCCTACACCTTCAGCGTGGAGACCTTTGAAGCCGGCACACCTTTCTATATAGAGGTGCAGGCCTGCGGTCAGGGCGGCAACGACACGTCCGGCCTCGTCTTCCTGCGCAAGGACTGAGGCGGTTTCCGCCCCGGGCCTGTGTCCGGCGGAGAGGACAAAAACCGGAAAGACCCCTTGCAGAGGATGGGGCTACGCCCTGCTGTCAGGCTTCCACTTTGGTCTTATAAGAGCAAGCTCTTAATGCCCAAACTGAAAGCCTGCCACCACCTTCTTACAGAAGGCATCCATCCTCTGCAAGGCGATAAACAATAAAAACCTTCTATGGGTAGAGGTACACAGTAAATGTGTCCACCTCAAGAACAGAATTTTTATACAACATCACTGTTACAGAGAACAAGGGTTATTGTTACGGAGGAAAGGTTTCTTGTCACAGAGGACAAGGTTTGTTTTTTTTGTTTATCGCCTTGTGCTGGATGCAAAACCCGACAGGGGGATGATGTAGCCGGCTGAAAATACCCGAGCTTGCTCGAGGGATTTTCAGCCGACTACAGCATCCATGGCTCGCAAGAGACATTTTGCATCCGGCGCAAGGGGTTTTTCCGGTTTTTGTCTTTTCTGCTGGCACGGGGGACGACACGGGGACGACACGGCGCAAGGGGTTTACACCGGTTCTTGTCTCTTCCTACTGACACAGGGACGAAACGGGAGTTCCATAGCCATCTATTTCTCTGTCGCTAAAAACTTTTACCGGACAGCAATTAAAAAAAACTGTATCCGAAATGGCATTCACCGATTTCGGATACAGTTTTTTCTATATGCTTTTTCGTTCCGCCCCGGACGTGGGGCCTGTCGCGCCTATCCCAGCCAAAGCATGACGATGACCTGTGCAATGATGACGCGCAGGAACATACACAGCGGATAGACGGTGGCATAGGCCACGGAAGCCTTGTCGCCGGGCAGGGTATCGTTGACATAGTTGAGGGCAATGGGATTGGCCATCGCTCCACAGAGCATGCCGGCCGTAGCGGGAAAGCTTTTCTTGGCAAAGACGACGGCCACGATGCTCATCAGCACGACCGGCACTATCGTGATCAGCACGCCGAAGCCAATCCATCCCAGCGCGGCGGGCTGCATGACGGTGGCCACAAAATCGCGCCCGGCATCGAGGCCCAGACAGGCCAGATACATCGACAGGCCGAGGGAGCGCAGCATCAGGTTGGCGCTGGTGGTGGTATAGGCGACCATGTGAAATCGCGGTCCGTAGGCGCCAATCAGGATGCCCATGATGATAGGACCGCCGGCCAAGCCGAGGCGCACGGGATAGCTCAGCCCCAAATTGAACGGCAGGCAGCCCAGCAGCAGTCCCAGTACGATGCCGATGAAGATTGTCACCATGTTGGGCTCGTCAAGGTGTCTCACGGCATTGCCAAGTTCCTTTGTGACGCGGGCAATGCTTTCCGCCTCGCCCACCACCGTGACACGGTCGCCCACGCGGAGCGTCAGCGAGGGTGTGGCGACAAGCTGGATGCCCGAACGCTGCACGCGGCTCACATTGACGCCGTAGCGGTTGCGCAGGTGCAGGTCGCCGAGGTGTTTGCCGTTGATTTCGGGCCGCGTCACGAGGATTCGCTCCGACACCAGTTTGGCATCGAGGGCGTTCCAATCCACGCTCTTGCTGTTCCAGTCGGTGTCGTCGCGTCGGCCAAAGAAGATGGTGAGCTGCGGGACGTACTTTTCCTGTGTGATGACGAGCACGCGGTCGCCCTCTTCGAGCAGGGTTTCGCCCGTCGGCAGGATGACCTTGCCGCCTCGCCACAGGCGGCTCACCACAAACTTGCTCTCGTCAAGTCCGGCGGCGGTATGCAGGTCTTTGTGGAAGATGGCGGGATTGCACACGCAGAAGGAGGTGATGTAGGCTTCGTCGGCTTCCTTTTGGTTGTCACTGCCGGCCCGCTGGTGACGCACCAGCCAGCCGCGCATCAGGATGATGGCGAAAATGACGCCCACCATGCCGAGGGGATAGGTGACGGCGCAGCTCAGGGCAGCCCCCGATGCAGGCTGACCCAACTGTTTCAGCGTCTGCTGGGCCGCACCGAGCGCCGGTGTGTTGGTTGTGGAACCGCAAAGTACGCCCATCATGTCGCTGAGCGGCACCCAGCCGCACCACACCACGGCCAAGGCCATCAGTGTGCCCAGCAGGACCACGCCGAAGGCCAGCAGGTTCATCGCAGTACCGCCGCGACGAAACGTACTCATGAAGCCGGGGCCTACCTGCAGGCCCAGGATGTACACAAAGAGTATCAGGCCGAAACTTTCGGCGTAGCCGAGCATCCGGCTGTCGAGCTGCAGCCCCAGGGCGCCCGCCAAGATGCCGATAAAGAATACATAGGTGACGCCAAGGCTGACTCCGCGGATGCGAAGCTTGCCCAGCGAAAGGCCCAAAGCACAGATAAGGCAAATGATAATCACGGCCTGAATGGCCGAGGGGATTAACAAGGTTTCTTCTAACCAGTTCATGTTTTATTCTGCACGAATAATACGAGGGGAACTTCCTGAATACATGTGCCCCATGGCTGCCTGTCAGCCTTCAGCGGGCAGAAGGGGCGCACAAATGTAGGACTTTTTTTTGAGGTAGGTCCTAAAAAATGCTTTTTTTGCAGGATAGGGCACCGCGGAGGGGGGAGATAGGAGAACGGCAGGACGCTCTGCTGACGATCAAGGCCGGACCTCTCGCATGAAGTCCGGCCTTGATGGTACCTCCGCCGGGAATCGAACCCGGATCTAAAGTTTAGGAAACTTCTATTCTATCCGTTGAACTACAGAGGCAGCTTAACTTTTTGCAAAGGTAAGCATTTATTTTGAATTA
>SFCP01000002.1 GCA_004558535.1 Bacteroidales bacterium
AATGTTAAAACGAAAAATCCGGATTTGGATTTCGCCGAAAAATGTAGTAACTTTGTCGTACAGACGGAGCAGGCCGGGCACATCCCGCGCCTGCTCCGTCGCTTTATCGGCCTTGTAGGCGGAAAAAATCCCGGGATTTGGTGAAAACTAAGTGCCGGGTAATTTTTTCTAAGTCCTTTGTAGTTTTTCCTAAGTCCTTTGTAGTTGTAACTAAGTGCCTTGTAGTTTTTTCCTGCGTCCCAAACAGAATTTTTCAGCAAGGACGTAGTGTGACAAAAACGGCCATAAAAAGGTTCGTTAAGATAGTTTAGGTTAAATCTACCTATGCACTTTCGTCGCGCTGTCCGCCCCGCGGGAGCACCCATGGCGCGGCCGGGTAGGACGTTTCTCGCCAGGAGGGGAGGGCGAATGCCCGACTGAAACCATCGCGCTGCCGGCAGGGGCTCCCGCTCCCATGCCCCCGCGGGACTGCATCGTGTTATTCTGAAAAAAAATCTTGGCAAAACCTGCACAATCAAGGAAAATGATGTAACTTCGCAGCAACAGATTCCGCCACGCTTCCCATTTGAACAGCGAACCAGGGCGGAACTTCGTTTTTTTATATGGTATGGATTACACAAAGCAGGCTCTTGATGTTACGCAGATATTGTCTCAGCTAAAGGGGAGAGGCTTACTGTTCAAAGATGAGGAACGGGCTGCTGAGGTATTGGCGAATATCAGTTATTTCCGCCTTGCAAACTTTTTCTTAGTCCTTTGTAGTTGCAACTAAGTGCCTTGTAGTTTTTTTCTGCGTCCCAAACAGAAATTTTTGGCAAGGACGTAGTGTGACAAAAACAGCCATAAAAAGGTGCGTTAAGATAGTTTAGGTTAAATCTACCTATGCACTGTCGCCGCGCTGTCCGCCCCGCGGGAGCACCCACGGCGGGAGGTGGCGACGCCATGCCGCGGAAATAAAAAATATCCTAAAAATCAGCGAGCGGGGACCGGTACTTCAGAAAAAAATCGTACCTTTGCAAAGATTTTGCAGCGGGGACGTCACGTCTGCGCGCAAGAACCCTTACGACAAACCCCTTTTCAACCTTCAATCATCGTGACTTTCAAGAAGATAATATCCACTTTCGCAATCGGATTGGCTGTGCTGATTCCGGCTTCGGGCCAGTTGCAGCATGGCGCACACGAACCGGGCGACAGCGTGAAGCACGAGCGTGTGGACGGCTCGAAGGTGGTCAGCACCGCTATGCAGTACATCGGTGCCCGCTACCGCCACGGACACGCCGGTCCCACAGCTTTCGATTGCTCCGGCTTCACCAGCTATGTCTATCGTCAGAAGAATATCACCCTGAGCCGCTCCTCGCGCGTGCAGTACGGACAGGGCACACCGGTGAAAAGTATCGCAGATTTGAAACCGGGTGATCTGGTCTTCTTCGGCGGTTCGAAATCTACCCGCACGGTGGGTCACGTGGGCATTGTCAAGGAGGTAAATCCCGAAAAGGGCGACTTCTCATTCGTACATGCCAGCCGCACCGGTGTCAAGGTCGACATGCTCTCGTCGGCTTACTACAAGAAGCGCTACATCGGCGCACGCCGCGTGCTCTAAGCACTATTTCCTGCTGACGTATATCCTTACGTATATACTTCCTCCTTATTCTTGTTGGGCATCCACGGGGATGCCCTTTTGGTATCTGCCTGCTGGTCCTTGCCCCACCGCCCTGCGGGAGGCGGCGGTGACCGGGACGCGATACCTTAAACACCACAAAAATCAACTGACATGCAACTGCTTCAAACTATCCTGACCGCAACGCCAGCGGCTGCCGCCGAAACGGTGGCCGTACAGGGGAACTTCGACATCGTCCTGCAAAAGATAATTGACATGGCCCTGTCCGCGGGCAAGCACATCCTGATTGCGGGCGTGCTGTTCGTAGTCGGCCGATTTATCGTACGAATGCTGAACCGCGTAGTGAGCAAGATGCTGCAGCGCCGCCACGTGGACGCCGGCGTGCAGACGTTCCTGCGCAGCCTGGTCAACATTGTGCTCAATATCCTCCTTGTCATCACCGTCATCGGTGCGCTGGGCGTCAATACTACCTCCTTTGCCGCACTGCTGGCCTCGGCCGGTGTGGCCATTGGTATGGCCTTGTCGGGAAATTTGCAGAACCTGGCCGGCGGCCTCATCGTGCTGCTCTTCAAACCGTACCGTGTGGACGACTTCATCGAGGTGCAGGGCGTGCAAGGCAAGGTGCGCGAGATACAGATCTTCCACACCATTCTGGTGACTGTCGACAACAAGGTGGTCTACATCCCCAATGGCTCAACCAGTTCGGCCGTCATCGTGAACTACTCGCGCGAGGCAACCCGCCGTGTGGAGTGGACCATCGGCATAGACTACGGCGAGGACGTGGAGCGCGCCCGGACGGCGATCACCGAGGTGCTCGAGGCCGACAGCCGTGTGCTCAAGGAACCGGCGCCCTTTGTCGCAGTGAGCACGTTGGCCGACAGCAGCGTGAATATCGTGGTGCGCGTGTGGGTCGCCACGGAGAACTATTGGGACGTGTACCATGACACGTATCGCCGCATCTACGACACGTTCAACGGCAAGGGCATCAACTTCCCCTTCCCGCAACAGACTGTCCACATCGTGCGCGAATAAAAACGGCCGGAAAGCAGCTGCCGGGCACCATCGGCCCTGTAATCCGCCGGTTGTCAAGAAAAAAATCAGGGAAAACTTGCGGCAAAGAAAATAAATGCCTAATTTTGCAACCCGCAAGAAGTATGCAAATCAAAAAATAACAACAAAATAAAAACAAAAATCAAGCAATGATTGTAGTACCCGTAAAGGAAGGCGAGAACATCGAACGCGCCCTCAAGAAATTCAAGAGAAAATTCGAAAGAACAGGCATCGTGAAGGAATTGCGTGCCCGTCAGCAGTTTGACAAGCCCTCCGTGCTGAAGCGTTTGGCTCGCGAACGCGCTGCTTACGCTCAGAAGATGCGTCTGGCCGAGGATTAATCCTCCTCTTTCGACTCAACAAATCCGGCTTATCGCTTACCCCGCCCAAGCAAGGGGAGGAAACGATAAGCCGGATTTCTGTTTGTCCGTCCGCGGAGGCCCTTCGCCGTCCGTGCAGTGCTCGCGACAGGCCCTGTCGCCCTATGATTTCGGCGGCTGCGGCTCTTCGTCTGTGCTGTGATTGCGGGGGTGTGCCTTTGCATACTCGCGGCGCAGTTCGGCAAAGGAGGCGTGGGTGTAGATCTCGGTTGTGCGCAGGCTCTCGTGTCCCAGCAGCGCGCGCACGGCTTCGAGGTCGGCGCCGCCATTGAGCATGGCGGTGGCAAAGCTGTGGCGCAGGACGTGTGGTGTGCGGCGCCGCTGGCTCGTGACCAGAGATAGGTAGTCGTGCACGACCTTTCCTACGGAGTCCGGCGAGATGCGGCTGCCCCGCTTGGAGGGAAAGAGCGGGCGGGCGGCGGAGGACGTGAGGCTGCTGTCGCTGCAGGGGCGCTCGGAAAGCTCGGAGATGTAACTGCGCAGGGCCTCGCACAGCTCGGTGCCGAAGGGGATGATGCGTTGCTTGTTGCGCTTGCCCGTCACCTTGAGCTCGGAGGAAACCAGGTCTACATCGCCCACGTTGAGACCGACCAGTTCGGCACGGCGCACGCCGGTGGAGTAAAGCAAGAGGAGAATGAGGTGGTCGCGCCGCCCGAAAAAATCATCCGGAAAGGTGGTATGATCCAACAGGCGGTCCATCTCTTTGGGGCGGACAAAGGCCGGCAAATCTTTGCCGGCCTTGGGATTGCGCACGCCGTACGCAGGATTGCGTACGGCGCGATCTGTGCGAATGAGGTAGCGGTAGAACGTGCGCAGGGCGCTGAGCGAACGCTGCAGACTGTGGGGATGAATACCCTCGGCGCGGCGTGCTGCCACCCAGCGGCGCACTACGTCGGCATCGACGTCTGTCCAAGTCCACGTGGCGTCCAGTCCTGTGAAAAATTCCCGGAATTGGCGCAGGGCGACGCCGTAGGATTGGACCGTTAACGGCGAGCAGCCCTTATCGGCAGCGATGTATTCCAAAAAATCTGCTAACCAGTCCATACCGCACCGCTTCTATCAATACTTGTCCTTTATTTGCGCCACACTTTCACACCGTTGCCTTTTACGTAGACGCCCTTTGCGGGATAGTGTACGCGGCGTCCTTGCAAGTCATAGTATTCCTCTGTGGCACTGTCGGCCCATACGTTGCCGATACCCGTGACCTTCTGGAGGGAATAGTAGTCCGCAGGCGAATTGCCGCAGTTTTCCGCGGGCAGGTAAGCCGTGTTGGCGGGTACCATCGTGGCATCCTTGGTGTAGAAAGCCGCTCCATGCTCGACCGGCCGGTCTTCCAGCAGGTAGAAGTGGCCGGCGGTCAGTCCTGTGCGCCCGGCCAGTGCGCCGCGGAGCAAGTTGGTGGAAAACGAGGAGGGAGTGGTGTAGCGGAAAGTCAAATAAAAGTGGCCGCTCGGAGCCGTCAGTACAAAGGGTTCGCCGGCCGGGAGCACCGTTCCGCCGGGTAGTGCTGCCAAAGTCAGCTCGCCGTTTTCCGCAGCCGTAGCTATGCAAAATTCGCCGTCCTTGGCGTTCGCCGGAGCCTCTACCGGTACGGGCAGACAAAGGGCGAGCCATCCGCAGGAGGGCACCGATACCGTCAGCGCGGAAAGTTCGCTGAAGAACCAGCACGGCGCGTCATTTTTTTCGGGATAGAATGGCTGCATGAGGACCGACTCGCCCTCGGCAGCAAGGGCTTGGTTGCCGCGTTGCAGGCTGATGGTGTATTCTTCGGGGAATTGCATGGTGAAAAGTCCGGCTTCCTCGGTCGTCAGGGCTACTTCCTCGCTGCTGGCGTCGGCGCAGGCCATCGTGTTGAGGTGCAACAGGGAAACGCCCTCGCCGTTGCGCGCAAACCGAAAGAGGCTGGCAGGTGTGGGCTCGCCGGACTGTACACGCAGCAGGCGGTTGTCGTGGTTGGCAGCCGTGGTGGTCAGTGCGAAGTCGTCGGCAGCATCGACCGTAGGCGTGGCGGCCAAATATCCATCGCCGTTGTAGGCTCCCAGTGTGTAGGCACGGCTGTAGAAGCGGCCGGTGGGGTAAACTTCCACGATGTCGGCGGTAGCGCTTCTCAGGATACCGTTGCTGCTGACAAAGCGAGGATTGCCTGCCTCCAAGAAAATGTCCTCCAAGTCGCCGTTGGCCGTCATCGTACCCTCGGGAACTTCTTCGTCCAGCAGGGTCAGGGACAGATTCTTGCCCGATTTCAGGTTCGTGCAGAGCGAAGTGATAGCATTGAGTTGCTGCGAGACCGTCTTGACCTCGGGTGAACCGCCCGCTGTCAGCAGGGAAATCGTAATGGAAGAGTTTCCGTCGTAGACGGCCTCGATGTCAAATTCACTGCCCAGTGCGGTGGTAAATCGCGTCTCGGCGCTGCCCACTTTTACCGTCAGGGTATTGGCCGCTGCCAGGTAGAACTGTATGCCGCCATCGTAGCTGTTGGCGCCTGCGTCCGTTCCGGTGGCCAGCAGGCACGACCCCCATTGATTGAAAGCCTCGCCGCCGTTTTCCACGTGCATCATCAATCGCCATGCTTTGCCCTGTTCTATTGACGGAGCGGGAGTAAGAGGGGCATTTCCTACGCCCGCGCCCTTAAAAGTCGCGGTATAGAGCGCACCGCCAAGGGTGACGAAAGAAGTGGGCAGGGTGATGGTCCGCACGCCCGGCAGGTTGTCCATCGCGCCGGCCTTTGCGCCGAGCAGGGAGAGGCTGGGCAAATTGGTTTGGGTGAAGTCGAGCGCGTTTGCCGAGCCGGCCTGCTTCACGCCCGTCAGGATAATGCCGTGTGGCAGCTCGTCGAAATCAAATTGCCAGTCGGCCACGTTGAGCGTCGACACGGGGACGAAGCGCGCCGTGATGGTAGCATTGTCGAAAGCCTTGAACGTAATATTATTGTCCAACATCCATGCCTTGGGCAAGGCGCGTCCGTATGCGTCCTCCCAACGATCGATTTTGTAACCATCCACCGGGTAGGCGCGGAGTACTACATTCTCGCCCACGCCATAGGTATAGGTTTCCGGTTGTCCGTTGGCGTCGACCGTACCGCGCTTCTGGTCCTCACTATTTACTGTGACGGTGCACGCTTGTTGGGCATAGTCCTTCACATCCACGATGATGTCGTAGACCATGCGGTTGGCAGTGGCTTTTGCGGGGAATGCCTTGGTCGTGGCGTCGTAACCGGTTTTCCACGCACCGTCGAAGCGCAGACGTAGGTGGGTGATGCCGGTGGGCATGTCGTAGGGCAGGAGCACCTGGAGCGGTCCGCTGCAAGGCGCACTGCTTGTGCTGCCCAGACTTCCCTTGACGGCGAGCAGTTCGTCGCCCATGTTAAATTCTCCGTCGCCGTTCAGGTCGATGTAGGCGCTCAGATAGGTGTACTGCATGCCGCCTGCGTCTTTCCAGTCCAAGGTAAAGGCGCCGCCGGGAGCCGCTGTGATGCGCTGGGTGGCTGTATTGAAAAGTTGCGAGGGACATTCGTTGGCCTCGTAAAGCACTGTTTCCTTGTCGTATTGCTTTACGGAGATTTCACTCAGGTATTGCTGGTAATTGCGAATGTCATTGAAGTCGCTTTGGTCCTCGGTCGGCGTGCCCCACTTGTTGACGATGAAATTTGCCGTGAAGGCAGCTTCCGCTGCGCCGTAGTAAGTGTAGGGATTGTCCGTGCTGACGATGGCGCCCGCCTTGTCGGTCCAGTTCAGGAAGTCGTAGCCCGCTTTTGGCGTAGCCTTGATGGTCACGTAGTCCGTGTTGGTCACGGCCGAGGCGGATGTGCCCTCGATGGAAGCCGTACCTTGGTTGGCGTCGGCCGTAGCTACGCTCACGGTGCGGGCTGTGGTGATTTGGTCCTTCAGTGCCAGTGAGTACTGGAACTTGGTTCCGTCGCTCAGGGTCAGACATGCTTTCACGCGTCCCGTCGCTGCGTTGGCGGGAATAGCCATTGCGAGCGCGTTGACCGTTTCTCCGTCGCCGTAAGTGCCGTCTCCGTTCAGGTCAATGCTCAGTTGTGCCGTCGTTCCCTCATCTACGCTGACGGGACAGGCGTATGTGGTGCCGCGCAGAGCGGATTCGAGGATGGAAGTACGCTTGTCGCTCTCCATGGCGCGGTACACGTAGTAGGAAGTGCCGTCTGCTTTTTCGAAATTCAGCATATATTTTTTGAAAAGGCGTGCTGCTACCTCCTGCGTGCTACCTGTGGGCGTGTCGTCGTAGCTGTAGGAATTATTATGTGCCCAGGCCCATTCCATGGTAAACCAGTCGTTGGAAGCATTGACGTTCTGGAAGAATTTTTGCCAGCGCGGGTAATAGAAATCCCGCATCATGCCGCTCCACATGCGGTAGGAATAATCGCGTAGTCCGCCGCCCTCGGCCTGTGCGCGGTCGCCCCATGTGGTTATCAGCGTGCGGGCATTGTTCAGCTCCAGCCAATCGCGGTCTGCCGCCGTTGTGCCTTCCACTTCGTCGGCGATGGCGCGTGCCATCTGCGTCCAGCGTCCCAGCATGAACTCCTTGTTGGTGTTCAGCAGCTCGTCCATGTCGAGCAGCAGGCTGAGAAACGCGTCTCGCTGCTTTTCAAAACCAACGGTGTTGCCGGCGTTGCGTGCCGCATTCATGGATTGGAGCAAATAGTAGGCATAATCCGTCAACGCCTGACGCGACAGGTCGGTCAGGTCGTAGCTGTAGTTTTCACCAGAGAGCCCGGCGTGGAGCAGGCGGTGGGCTGCGTCGGCCACTTCCTGCGCATCGTAGAAAATATCTGTGCCGCCCCAGCTCGATACACGGTTGACGGTCAGCGACGGCCGGGCGCAGAACACGCCTTCCATGGGGCCCTGCAGTGCTGACTGGCAGTTGAGTGAAGAATTGCGCAACTTTTCCCAAGCTGTCTGCGCTTCCGTGCTTTCTGTGCCGTAGCGGCTCACGGTATATTGGGTCAGCCATTCCTGCGGGTCGGGCTTCGAGGCGTGCCAAGGCAGTTCAAAGAGTGCGTCGTAGAGCACCGGTACCGTTTCGATGGCTTCCGGTGTAGCGCCGATGCCTTTTACGTTGGAGTACTGTGCTTTTTGATCGAAATATCCGTTGATGATGCCGTTCAGGCGACCATAAAATCCCGTGCGTCCGCCGAAATTATGAAGCATACAGTAGACGCCGTCGTGTCCGCGGAAGCTTCCGAAATTCGTATGTGCGTCGCTGAAGAGATCCAGCACGATGAGTTTTCCTTTTTCCACCTTGTCCAGCACGTTGTACTGCGCGCCGCTCCATTGCCAGAACTGGATTACCCATTTTGCATCGGCGTTGGCAGCATACATCGCGTTGGCGATGGCCGTGTAAGCCGAAGGTACGTCGATGCCGCTCGTATTTGCGCCTTCGTGGAAGGGGTCCATGCTGTAGTAGTCCGACGTTCCCATCACTTCGCCGAGTATCTTATAATATTTAGCGGCCATATCCGCGAAAGTATCCGAGGTCGGGTCCAGAATATAAGGCCGGGTAAATCCGCACCAGCCGCCTTGGTTGTTGGCTGCGTGGCCGGTTTTGGCGGTGAAATTGCTCGGCACCATGCCGCAGAAGCCCGGCAGTACAGGCTGCATGCCCAGTTCGCGCATCCGGTCGGTGATATTTTTCGCCAGTTTGGCTTGTCGGGTGTACCACCACTCGGGATTGGGGCCGCCCCAGCCTTCCAGGTTGTTCATTCCCCACCATGCTTGGAAGCAGGGGCCTGCTACGAAATTGCCGGCCTCTTTTTCCGAATAGCCGTAGTGCTCTGTTAGCAACCGCTTCCACACTACGTCCAATCCCACGATTTGTAGGGGGATGTTGATGCCGTGTAGGGCCATCCAGTCTATTTCCTTTTGCCACCGCTCCCAAGTCCAGGTGGACATAGAGTAGGAGAAGGTGCAGTAATTCAGGTAGTAGCGGTAATCAGCCGAGCAGGAGTGCGTCTCGTCGGCGGTCGGCACGGGCAGGTTGACGCCCGAGAGGTCCGTTGTCAGGTTGTTCCACGTCAGGTTCACCTTGGCATAATGGTTCAGGTACCAGTTGATGCCCGTTGTGACGGCGATGACGGAGTTTCCCTTGATACAGGGTTTGCCCTCCTGCGCTGTGATGACGAATACGTCTTTGCCGTTGGCGCCCGTCAGGGCGTCGTCGACCACGGTGACGAAGCGCGTCGAGGTTCCGGTGCCGCCGATGCGGTCCAGCAGTGCGGTAACGGCCGCCGGGTTGGTCACAGTCTCAGCGGAGAGGCTACTTGCTCCCGTCCAAAGGGTCAGAAGCAGGGCAATACAATACAGAAAATTCTTCATAATATAGATTTATTGTTGTTTGTCGGCAGGAGGGGCGTGACGAAAAGGGTGGCAGTCCGAATTATCCGGGCGTCAGTTTCGCGCAGTGCCTATTTATATTTATAGTAATAAGTACTTTGCAAAAGTACGAAATAAATCCAAAGGACCTGCCTCCCGGCGTGTTTTTTCGGACGGGCATGTAATTTGTTTTACCCGGCAGAGCACGGAAAAAGCGCTTTTTTCAGGAGGTAGATAGGTGCGGAGTAAATGAAATTAGTACTTTTGCCAAAAGTTTTATATGCTAATTTGGATTTCTTATGTTTTACTTGTTTAATGTTATCTGTATGAAGCGTACGTTTTGTATGGGGTTGGTGGCATTCCTCCCTTGGCTAATTATTGCGCAGACGGCTGTCAGTCAGCCTATACCCGTTCCGCAGCGTGCTACCACAGAGGAGGGCCACATTTGGTGGTATCACCCTGGCGATTACACCAATGGGCTTGGCCTTACGCTGAGTTTCCAGAATTTGCCGGACCATGTGCCCGAGCTGGCGTCCTATGCGGACCAGCATCACTACAACTTGTGCATGACGGTGCCGTCGAAGTTTGCCGGTTGCGTGATTAAAAAAGTAAAGATAGCCCTTGCGCCGCCGAGTGCGAAGTATTCCACGGATTATATAAAGGTATGGCTGTCTCCCTCGCGCCTTGAGGTGGTTGACGGTGTGGAGCGATACATCATTCCCGAGTCGGCCGAAGGGGCTGAATCCGTGACAAAGTACGCCACGGCCCGCATGAACGGCACTTACTTCCAGTTTTACGAAATTACCTTGAAGCAGCCCTACACCGTCCCCGCCGAGGGTTGTTTTGTGGGCTACGAATTTGAAACTTCTGCCGACACGGATGCCTTTTTCCTTTGGGGAGAAACTGATGCCGGCGGTTGCTTCATGCAGTTTGACGAGCCGGACGGCACCCGTGTTTGGCGGGATATGTCGCCCTACGACTTGGGCAATGTTTCCACCGCCGTGTATATGGAGTTGAGCGACATGGTCATCACGGATGCCACGGTGACGGCGCAGGACGAGCGCAATTATCGCGTTGGCGACGAGTTTTATTATGCCTGGACGGTGACCAACAGGGGCTCTGTGGCTTTCAGTACGATGGACATAGCCATCAGTGTCGACGGCAAGAGCGATCCGGTCGAGACTGTCGACCTTGGTGGAGAATTGCCGGTAGACGGTTCCTGCACCATCACGCGGAAAATGAGTTTCACGGCACCCGGTGACCACAAATTGGGATTGCAGGTCTTCAGTGCGGACGGCCGTGAGAACAAGTCCCCGCATCCTGTGGACGAGGGTCACATCATTATGCTCGATCCGGCTGATATTTATCCCTCCGTGCCTGTGGTGGAGGAATTTACCTCCACTTCGTGCTCCTGGTGCCCGCGTGGTACGGTCGGCTTGGAACGTCTGAAGGAAATCTACGGCGACAATATCATCACACTGGCCGGCCATACGCGCATGAACTACGCTGATCCCATGTACTGTGCAGATTATGCCGACGTGCTGGGCAGTTACAACGTGGGCCTGCCGTCTGCGGTCTTCAATCGGGTAGCCATTGCAGACCCCTACCTTGGCGAGGGCGGCGCCGACGCCAATGGTGGTCGTCACTTTGCCGCCGACCGTTTCGTAGAGCGTATTCGTACGGAATATCCCGGCGAGGGCAAAGTTCGTCTGGTTGCCGAATGGGCCGATGCCGAGCGTACGGCCATTCAGGTCAAGGCTATTTCCACTTTTAGCGTCGACCGCGAGGAGTCGCCCTACCGTCTGGCCTTTATTCTCAGCGAGGACGATATGCAGGACAACGGCGAGGGATTTTGGTGGCAGTTGAACAGCTATTCCAGCGAGCAGGGCGATATGTCCGCCTCCTATCCCGATGACGACATGAAGCCTTGGTTGGAGGCTCCCTCCAAGGTTGCCACCGACTTCGACCATGTGATTGTGGCAGCATGGGAGGCACTGCACGGCATCGAGGGCAGCGTGCCGGCGCCCATCGTGAAGGGCCGCGACATTGCCTACAGCGGTACGCTCAGCATTGCCGGAAACACCTTGATTCAGGACAAGGACAAGCTTACCCTCAATGTATTGCTGCTCAACAACAACAACGGCTACGTCATCAACGGCGCCCATTGTCCCATCCTGCCGCAGGGCGAAACTGCCATAACCGACGTTTCGGCGGAGGGGGTTTCGGTGACCGGCATCTACCGTATGGACGGCCGGGCTGCCGATGCCGTGAAGCCCGGGGTGAATATCGTTCGCTACAGCGACGGCAGCGTGAAGAAAATCTTGGTCAAATAATTTCTAAACTCACAAGCTTATGAAAAAGAATTTACTTGCAGTGGCAACTATGTTGCTGTCATCGTTCGCCGGCTTTGCACAGGAAGTGCCCGGCATGGACGCAGATGAATTTCAGTGGATTGAAGTGGCAAATGCATCGTCGGAGAAGTCCTCCGTCGTGCTGACCGATGAAGCCGTGGCCGAGTTTATCTCCGGCTGGTGGTCCTACGGCGACCCCACACCGTTGCAATACGGCGGTTGGAGCTCCCCCGAGACGTACATCGTGGGCATCTATTTGCCCGATTCCTTGGCCGGTTATCAGCTGGACTCCATCCGTTTTGCGCTGGGTACTGATACGGGCATCGAAAACCTGAGAATCTGGGCCAATATGGGCTTGGCGGAATTTCAGGACTTGGAGGTAGTCGAGGCTACCAAGAAAGCCCCGGTCAAATATCAGACGGCCGGTGGTTGGAACACCGCTGCCTTTTCCGAGCCCCTGCTGATCGAGCCGCCCAAGAACAAGTGGACGAAGTTTGCCGTGGGCTTTGCCTTCGACCAGACCGTCAGCGGTGCGCTCTACCCCTTGGCCTTTACCAAGTCCGACCCGGATTATTCCTTCTGGATCTATGGTACGAAAAATTCCGGCGGCTGGATGAGTGTGGCATACGCCTGGGGAGCCTATTCGATGGCTGTCCATGTCAGCAAGCCCGGCGCTACGGGCATCCACAACACGCTGACGCAGACGGCTCCCGTGCCTGTGGGCTACTATTCCGTGGATGGCCGCCGGCAGGAGGGCCTGTGCCCGGGCATCAATATCGTGAAGTATTCCGACGGCAGCTCGCGTCGTATCATGCACAACCGTTGACGTCGTCCGGTTTATATAATTAGGAATTAGGAATTAGGAGTTAGGAATTAGCGTGCAAGGCGAGAGCAATAAAGCTTGCTTTAATTGCCGAGCCGCAGCCGCTAATATGTAATTACGGTGCGGCTGAATTTTTCAGAGCCGGTCTTGCCGAATGGCATTTTTTTCAGAATGGGTTTCGCCGAATGGTATTACCTATTGCCGCGGCTCGGAGATTAGAGCAAGTTCTACCCGCCTCACCATGCCCGCCAATTCCTAATTCCTAATTCCTAATTCCTAATTTTTTTCACTGAAATGCTGAATGTTGACAATCTGACTGTAGAATTTTCCGGCACCACCCTCTTTCGCGACATCTCCTTTGTCATCAACGACAAGGACCGCATCGCGCTGATGGGCAAGAACGGCGCCGGGAAGAGTACCCTCCTGAAAATCCTGGCCGGCGTCCGACAGGCTACGCGCGGCACGGTCTCTGCGCCCAAGGGCACCGTGGTGGCCTACCTGCCCCAGCACCTCATGACCGAGGACGGCCGTACCGTCTTCGAGGAAGCCTCGCAGGCTTTTGCCCACCTCCACCGTATGGAGGCCGAAATCGAGGAATTGAACCGCCAGCTGACCGAGCGTACCGATTACGAAAGCGACGAGTACATGGCGCTTATCGAGGAAGTGGCCGCCAAGAGCGAGAAGTTCTATGCCATCGACATGACCCATTTCGAGGAGGACGTCGAAAAGACCCTGCTCGGCCTCGGATTTGAGCGCAAGGACTTCCATCGCCCCACTGCCGAGTTTTCCGGCGGATGGCGGATGCGTATCGAGCTGGCCAAGATGCTCCTGCAAAATCCCGATGTGCTCCTGCTCGACGAGCCCACCAACCACCTGGACATCGAGAGCATAGGATGGCTCGAGAACTTCCTTGTCAACAACGGCAAGGCCGTCGTCGTCATCAGCCACGACCGCAAGTTTGTCGACAACATCACCACGCGCACCATCGAGGTGACCATGGGTCGCATCTACGACTACAAGGTCAACTATTCCCACTACCTGCAACTGCGCGCCGAGCGCCGCGAGCAGCAGATGAAGCAGTGGGAGGAGCAGCAGAAGATGATACAGGAAACCAAGGACTTCATCGAGCGCTTCAAGGGTACGTATTCCAAGACCTTTCAGGTGCAGAGCCGCGTCAAGATGCTCGAGAAATTGGAGCTGGTCGAGGTGGACGAAGAGGACACTTCGGCCCTGCGCCTGAAGTTTCCGCCCTCGCCGCGTTCCGGCAGCTATCCCGTCGTGATGGACGGCGTGGGAAAGGCGTTTGACGGGAAGCGGATTTTTGGCGGCGTCAACCTGACCATCGAGCGCGGCGACAAGGTGGCTTTCGTGGGGCGCAACGGCGAGGGTAAGTCCACCCTGGTGCGCTGTATCATGGGCGAGCTGGAGCACGAGGGCACGCTCACGCTGGGCCACAACGTCAAGATTGGCTACTTCGCCCAAAACCAAGCCTCTCTCCTCGACGAAAACCTCACCGTGTTCCAGACCATTGACGACGTGGCCAAGGGAGATATCCGCAACAAGATACGCGATTTGCTCGGCGCCTTTATGTTTGGCGGCGAAGCCAGTGCGAAGAAGGTGAAAGTCCTCTCCGGCGGCGAGCGCACCCGTCTGGCGCTGATGAAGCTCCTGCTCGAGCCGGTCAACCTGCTCATCCTGGACGAACCGACCAATCACCTGGACCTCAAGACCAAGGATATACTGAAGCAGGCCCTGTGCGATTTCGACGGCACCCTGATCTGTGTCAGCCACGACCGCGACTTCCTCGACGGGTTGGTGACGAAGGTCTACGAGTTCGGCCACGGCCGCGTGCGCGAGCACCTTTGCGGCATCTATGACTTCCTGGCGGCCAAGCAGATGGAGGAGCTCAACGAGTTGGAGCGCCGCGGCTGACGCCGATGAGCCGTCCGCCGGTGCTGCCGACCATCCTCCGGCCACCCTCCGGCCTGTCCGGAAGGCCCGCAGGCGGGCTTGGTTGCGAAAATGACCGCTTCTTTTCGCCGAAGTGTTAACGCGGAAACGGGCGATTTGGATTTCGCGAAAAAATGTAGTAAATTTGTCTTGGCAAAGTGGGAAAGCCTCGTCCAACCGGGGCTTTCCTGCTTTTTTTAGTGCCCAAACCGGTGCTTTTGTCCTGCCGGAGGGTGAAATTAGGCAGGCGATAGAAAAAACTACAAAGCCGGCGGAAAAAATTAGCGGCGGGATAGTTTCATCTAAGTGCTGTTTGCGCGCGGCGCAGTCCGCCGGCAAAAGTAAACGAAAGTTATATCTGTTAAAAGTGAAGGCCGCAGCCCGCTGCCTGCATGCCCCGCACTGTGCCGGAAGAAGCCAAAAAGGGCTCGCACCCAAGCATGCGGTGCGAGCCCTTGACCATATATGAGGAAATGTCTGGTCGGCGGGATTATTTGTTGTAGAGCAACCAGGCGCCTGCATACTCGGGGCGGGCCTTCAGCTGGTCGCGCGACTGTATGGCCGAGGCTTTGTCGTCAAAGGAAGAGGCAATTACGCGGAACCATCCGGTGTGGCCGTTGATGACTTCGTTGGTCTTGACGATGCGAGCCTTGTATCCCTGTCCGTTGAGCGTCTTCAGGAGGCCCTCGGCGTTGGCCTGTGCTACGAAGCTACCTACTACGACGCTATAGGCGCGGAGCGGTTCGCCGCTGATCAGGGTGACACCGCCGGGGATGGTGCGTACGTCGCTGTCGTCGGCTCCGCCCGGGTTGGTATTCTCTTTCGGCGTAATCGGGGTGACCACTACGTTGTCGTTGTTGTCGACAGGAACCGGCACAGTGTTGGGGTCAACGGGCGTAAGTTCGTTGTCCATGGCCTTCGACCGCTCGTAGGCTTGACGATAGGCACTTTCTTTGGATTTACAGCCGCTCAGAACGACTGCCGAGCACAGGGTAAGACCCAGTAGGAGGTAGTTTTTCATTGTTATGTAGTTTGAAGTGATTTTGCCTTGCGTTGTGTGCGAAAACGGACAGGATGTGACCGCTTCACAAATGCTTCGCAAATTTACAAAGCTTTGGGCGTATGGGCTGCTTGGTGCGCGTTAAACAAATTTAATACGCTCCAATTTCCCTTTTTTCTGTTTTTTTTACCTGCAATGGCTATTTTGTTTCCGCGAAAAAGCTTACCTTTGGCCCGTTCACAGTATGTTTAACCCATTAAAGCACTAACGCGATGAAATCTCTCAATGTTTTAGCCGTTTTCTTAGGTGGTGCTGCCGTAGGCGCAGCTTGTGGTATCCTCTTTGCACCCGAGAAGGGCAGTGAGACGCGTAGCAAGATTGCAGCAGCTCTCAAGAAAAGAGGAATCAAACTGAGCCGCGAGGAAATGCAGGGGCTGGTCGACGATATCGACGAGCTGAAGTAAACCACGCGACGTGCGGCGCTTCGTGCCGCGTACGCCCTATACGCCAGCCCGCCGGTGGTGGGCTGGCGCAAGTACCTCTCCATACAGTCGCCTGGCCCACGCTTCGGCGTGGCGGGCCGATGGCGGCTTTACCGCTACGTATTCGTCTCTCCCTTAGCGCAACGTAATCATGTTCTCTTCGGACCATAAAATTGCCGACCTCGTAAAGTTGGTACACGAAACGCGCGACTATGTCAACCAAAGGCTTGAAGTGGGGCGCTTTGACTTGACTGCAAAGTTGATAGCCTTGCTTTCAGCCCTGTGCCTCGGCGTGGTGCTGCTGATCATTGTCGCGGCATGTCTGTTATTCCTCTCGCTCAGTTTGGTCGAAGTGCTCGATGGCGTCGTGCGTAGCCGTGCCGCAGCCTACCTCATCGTGGGTGCACTCTACCTGCTCCTGGCCCTGCTCTGCTACGTGCTCCGCAAACCGCTGATCTACGACACGATGGCCAATTTTATCGGACATCTGTTCCTCGATGGACACCCTAAAGAAAAGGAGGAGGAAGCATGAATACAAAGCAATACACCCTGGCATCCATCCAGGCACAGACCGAGCAACTCAAGGTCGAGGCGCGCAAATCCGGAAAGCAGCTGAAGCAGCATTTCCACGAGGTATTCGCACCGCCGGCAACCACCAGCGACGTGGAGCGCTGGGTCAATCATGCCGAGTCGGCCTATGCCCTGTACGACGGGCTGGCCACCGGCTATAAACTCCTGAAAAATCTCTTTGGCGGACGGCGTCGGCGCTCGCGCAGCAGGGCTGACTGACGCACATCGGCCTGATAACTCTCACTACTCTATGCAAAATCCGAACGCACAGCGTACCACCGGTTTCCAAGTCAGGGAACCGGCGGAATTGTTGTGCTTTATCATGAACGCCCTGAGCGGCATCAGCCGCAACAAGGCCAAAGCTATCCTCGCCGGAGGCGGCGTGACGGTCAACGGCAGGGCGCAGCAGCGACACGACTGGCCCCTGCAACCGGGAGACCGCGTGGAAATCAAAAAGAGAAAGCCCGGCGTGGCCCTGCAAAGCAAGTTTGTAAAATTGGTCTACGAGGACGCCTTTATCATCGTGGTGGAAAAGAGCGTGGGCATCCTGTCGATGGCCTCCTCGCACCACACCTTTTCCGTCAAGTCCGTACTCGACGACTACTTCCGCAAGTCTCGTCAGAACTGTACGGCCCACGTCGTGCACCGACTGGACCGCGATACGTCCGGACTGCTGGTCTATGCCAAGACAATCGAGGCTGAGCAGATTCTGGAGCACAACTGGCGCGAGATAGTGACCGACCGCCGCTACCTGGCGCTTGTCTCGGGGTGCCTGGAGCAGCCCGAGGGTACCGTGGAAAGCTGGCTCAAGGACAACAAGGCCTATTTCACCTACTCGTCGCCCACGGACAACGGCGGAAAGTTTGCACGGACGCACTACCGCACCCTTCGCGCCGGCGAAAGGTTCTCTTTGGTGGAACTGAAACTGGATACGGGGCGCAAGAATCAGATTCGTGTGCACCTGCAGGACTTGGGGCACCCCGTATGTGGCGACATCAAGTACGGTAACGGCAGCAATCCTATCGGCAGACTGGCTTTGCATGCCTTCCGCCTCAACTTCTATCATCCTATCACGGGCGAACATCTCACCTTCGAGACCTCGTGCCCGAAGGCATTCCTCTTGGCTGTCAAGGGCAAGGTGGACGAAGGGGCGTAGACGGCCGGGAGCGAAGACTGCGGACCGGCTGCGGACGCCGGCAGACGGCATGGACGCAACAAGGGTGGCGAACCGAGGGGACAAGTGCCCCGAAAGCGGTTCGCCACCCTTGTGTGTGCGAAGGGGTGTGGGATATGGGCTATCCGCGCGAGGAGTTGCCCGTGCAGCAGGAGCAGGCGGGCGGTTCGGACAGCTCCTCCAGACGGACCAAAGCCTTGGATGCAGCCAGACGAACGGCATATTCCGAGCCGCCGACTGCACTCTGTGCCTGGTCCGTCAGCTCCTGCAGGTCGCGCCCGGCGGGCTGCATACCCCTGCTGAGGAGGCGGCCCAGCAGCAACCAGCCGCAAAGTTGAAACAGCGGCTCTTCGCGAGCCACCCACTCAAAGACCTTTTGCGAGGCGTAGGGCAGGCGGCTGAACAGGTGCAACACGGTGTACTCTGCCTCCTCGGCAAAGCGCATCTGCTCTACCCACAGGTCGGCCAAGTCGGCGGGAAATGCTTCGACGGGCTGCAGCAGTCCTGCCAAAATCCTGCATTCGCGGATGTCCTCTTTCCATAGTGCGCCGGCCAGGGCTGCCGTGTGGGGCAACTCCGCCGCTATTTCGCGCAGACGGGGTACTTCGACCCCGAAATTCACTTTGTAGCCCAATCCTTTCTCGCGCATGGACTGGCTGACGACGCCGTTCATGGCGCCGCGCAGGCGAAGTTTCACATCGCGCACCTGTTCGTGCAGCGTCGGGAGCGGGGTAGGGGTGACGAGGTCCATGGCAGGGGCTTATATAATAAAGGTCTCTACGCACGAGAAGCACTTGCCGTCCTCGGGCTCAAACTTGAGGCTTTCGTTCGCGGCGGGCAGCAGCACACTCTCGCCCGGACGGAGCGTGAAGGCGTGGCCTGCGCCGTCCGTCAGGCGGGCTGCTCCCTCGTAGGCTATCAGTATGACAAACGAATCGGTCGTGCGGTAGTCCACTTCCATGGGGCGGTCGGCCTGGATAAGGCGTGTGGTGAACTGCGGGCAGCTTACCATCAGCGCCGGGGCATTCAGCGTGGGCGTGTAGTGCGTGCGGTATTCGGCTTCGGCCTTGTAGTTGAGCGCAACCTTGGCCTGCTCCACATGCAGCTCGCGGCGGTTGCCGGCAGCGTCGGTGCGGTTGAAATCGTACACGCGGAACGTGTCATTGCTGCTTTGCTGGATTTCGATGAGGAAGTTGCCCGCGCCGATACTGTGGATGCGGCCGGCCGGAATGAAGAAGCAGTCGCCCGGATGTGTGTCGTGGTTGGCCAGGTGCGCCTCCAAGGTGCCGTCCTCTACGCCCTGCTCGTAAGCCTCGGCCGAGTAGTCGTGCGCAAAGCCCGAACAGAGGTGTGCTCCCGGCTTTGTGCCGACCAGATACCACATCTCAGTCTTGCCGTAGGGGTGGCCCATTTTTTGCGCCAAGGCATCGTCGGGATGTACCTGGATGCTGAGTGGTTCTGCCGCCGAGATAAATTTGATCAGCAGGGGGAACGTCGTGCCGTAGCGGCGCAGGTTTTCCTCGCCGACCAGTTCAGCGCCGTATTTCTCAATCAGAGCAGGCAGCGTGGCGCCTTTGTCATCGCCCTCTACCTCGATGGTTTCATTGTCTGGCACGCCGGAAATTTCCCAGCTCTCGCCAATAGGCTCTGCGTCCTGCGGCAGGCCCTTCATCTCGTTGATGTCGTAGCCTCCCCAAATGGTATTTTTCAGCAGAGCCTGAAATTTAATCGGTTTCATGCTATGTATTTTTTTGAAGTCAGGTCTTGATGGTATGGAAGTGGGTGAAAGAAAAAACTGCGAAGCCTCCGCTGCCGCTTTCGCGGGGGATAGGGTGCGGCAAATCGGCTTTGGCGGAGAGGAAAGCGGCTTTGGCCGAGAGTGGAGCGGCTTTAGCCGAGAGGGAAGTGGCTTTGGCGGAGGGGGAGTGTGGCTTTAGCGGAGTGGGAAGTGGCTTTAGCGTTCCACCTTTACCTTTCCGTTGGTGGTCAGGTGCAGCGGCTGCTGGGCTTTCAAGCCCTTGAGATGGAGCAGGCCGTTTCCGTTTACACACAGGTTGGCGCTCTCGCAGTTTCCGCTGAGGATAATGTCACCGTCCCCGTTGGTAGCTGCAATGAGCTGGCCTGTCTGTATGCCCTGGAGGTTGAGGCTTCCCGCGCCGTTGAGCGACAGTCGCAACTCGTGTGCTTCCAGTTGCTCGGCTGTTATGGCTGCGAGTCCGTAAACCTGTATTTCCAATGGACTTGCCACCTTGAGTTTTCCCAGTCGCAGGCATTTGCCGCCACTCATGACGAACTTATTTACAAATGGCGCGTAGATGTGTGCCACCAGCACGGCTTTGTCGGGCATTTTGTAGCGGTTGTTCAGACTTAGGCTCAGTTCGCCTTCCAACACTTTGCACCTGACGTTTTCCAAGACCTCGGCCGGTGCCGACAAAATGATATGTGGCATCTCCGAGGGAGCCGTCTGGTGGAACGTAATGTCCGAGAAGCAGGCAATCTCCACGCTCGAGAAATCGTTTGTGTGCAGGCTGCGGCTTTCAAAGCCCGTGGTGTCGACGGGCGCCTCGGCCATTTCTTTGATTACACTGTGGATGTTGCGGCGGTCGCAGCCCGCAAGGGCGACCAAAGCCGGGATAAGGAGAATTAGAAGGGACTTTTTCATAAGGCAGAGGGGGTAAGGGATGAATACGGAGGCGCTGCGCGGAATTATCCGGCAGATAGTTCGCCCTAAGTCTATTGTTCGCGCCAGAATGCAGGCACAAAGGGCAAGAGCAGGGAGAATATTTCCAAGCGACCCGCCAGCATGAGGAACGAATTGACCCAAAGCGCGCCATCAGACAGGCAACTCCACGAGTCCAAAGGTCCGACGTGCCAACCAATCGAGGGACCGGCGTTGCTGAACGAGGCTATGCCCAAACTGATGGCGTCCAGCATCGGAATACCCATGCACATCATGGCAATCATGCCGATGAAGAGCAAAATGAACATGGCAACGAAGTAAGCAAATATCGTTTGCGTGACACTGCTTCCCAAGGTCTGTTGATTAAGTCGTACCGGGATGACCGCACGAGGGTGCAGGATGTGACGAAACTCGTTGGCCAAAAGTTTATAGGCTGTCAGGACGCGCACACACTTCATTCCGCCGCTCGTGGAACCTGCGCAGCCGCCCATAAGTGTGATGAAGAGGATAATAAGCCAGGTGCTGCGCGGCCAAAGCATGAAGTCCTCGGTCGTGAAGCCTGTGGTGGTACACAGAGAGCAGACCTGGAAGGCAGCGGCGCGCAGTCCGTGCTCCACATCGTAGTCTTGGTGGAAAATAAGTGCGCCGGCGCAGAAAATAGTGCAGACTGCGATCATTCCAGCAAAGAAGCGCACCTCCGCGTCGCGCCAGAAAGTGCGCCAGCGGCGCTTTACGATGAGCAGGTAGAGCAAGGTGAAGTTTATGCCGGCCAGCGTCATGAAAATAATCTCGATGTATTCCAAAAGGGGAGAGTTGTAGTATGCCAGACTGTCTTGGTGCGTGGAAAAACCTCCCGTGGAGACGGTCGAAAGTCCGTTGTTGATGGCATCAAACAGCCCCATGCCGCCCAGAAACAGGGAGCAGATGCAAGTAATCGTCAGAAAAAGATAAAGACCCCAGATCCAGCGCGCCGTGGTGCTTATGCGCGGATGCACTTTGCCCGTTTTCAAGCCCGTAGCTTCGGCGGAGAAGAGTTTCAAGTCGCCGACGCCCATTTGCGGCAGCACGGCGATGGTGAAGAAGACGATGCCCATGCCGCCAAACCAGTGGCTGAGGCTGCGCCAGAACAGGATGCTGTGCGGCAGGTGGTCTATGTCGTCGAATATCGAGGCGCCGGTGGTGGTAAATCCCGACATGCTTTCGAAAAAGGCCGCCGCCAGTCGCGTCTCGCAGCCACTTAGCATGAACGGAAAAGTACCTATGAGGGAGAAAAGCAGCCACGAGACCGAAACGATGAAGTAGCCGTCGCGACGACTCATGCGGTTCTCGGCATTGCGGCCCACGTATTTCAGAATGAGGCCCAGTACGGCGGTCCCGGCGGCGGGAAGGCCGAACGTGAGGTAGTCGCGCTCGCCGTAGAAAAGCCCGGTGGCCAGACAGATCAGCAGCAGCAGGACTTCCAGCGCGAGGAGCGTGCCCAGTACTTTGGCTATGATTTTGAAGTTCAGCATGACGTTGGTGTTTAGCCGCCGTTTAGTGGAAGAAGCGTTCCAGTCGTTTCACTTCGTTTTCGAGACAGAACGCCACGACCGTATCTCCCGGCAGAATTTGTGTGCGTCCGTTGATCAGTTGTCCTTTGCCGTTGCGCACAAGTCCTCCGAGGGTGACCGTTTCGGGCAGGTGGAGGTCCATCACCGGCTTTTTCGTGATGCGTGCTCCCTCGTTTACTTGAAATTCCGCCACGTCGGCATTGGCTACGATGAGGTTTTTCATCGTTGTGATGTCGGCTTTCAGCATCATCTGGTAGATATGGCTGGCCGCAAAGGTCTTTTTGTTGATGATGAAGCCTATGTCCAGGTTCTCGGCTACCTTTATGTAATCCGTATTCTCGACCATGGCCACCGTTTTCTTGATGCCGAGGCGTCGGGCCGAGAGGCAGGCCAGGATATTCTGCTCCGAGCCGGGGGTAAGTGCCGCGAAGGCTTCCGCCTTGCGTATTCCCTCGTCCAGCAGCAGGTTGGGGTCGCTTCCGTCGCCGTTGATGACGAGCACGTTCCTTTGGTTGGCCAGAAGTTCGTTGAGTTTCTCGCAGCGCCGCGGGTCCGGTTCGAACACTTTGGCGTGGATGTGTTCCGGCATGTTCCACAGGGCGTGGACTGCCGTGCTGCTGCCGCCCATGATAAACACGGTCTTGACGTCCGGGTACTTGTCCTTTCCCGTTATCTCGCGGATATAGTTGACGTAGTCGGGTGTAGTCATGAAGAAGGCGATGTCGCCCAGTTCCAGGAAGTCGTTACCATGGGGGATAATGGTCTCTTCGTCGCGCTTCACCGCCACGATGTGGCAGGGAGTGCCCGGTTCAAACAGATCCTTGAGCGGGCGGCCCAGGATGTGTGCGGCCTCGCGCAGTTTGACGCCCACCATGATGAGTTCGCCCTTCTTTACCTCAATCCATTGCCGCACCCAGGAGCGCTTGATGTTCGACATGATTTCGCGTCCGGCCAGCATTTCGGGATAGATCAGGGAGTCGATGCCCACTGTCTTGAAGAAATCCTGGTTTTCGGGCAGGGTATATTCATAGTTGTCCACACGTGCTACGGTCTTGCGGGCCCCCAGTTTTGAGGCAAGCATACAGCAGGTCATGTTGTGGGCTTCGTCCGGCGTCACACCTATGAACAAGTCGGCATGGCTGACCTCGGCGCTTTTCAGTGCCTGTATGGAGGAGGGAGAATCACAGATGGTAAGCAGGTCGAAGTTTGAGCTGAGGTCGCCCATCTTTTCCCTGCTTTCGTCCATGATGGTGATGTCGTGACGTTCGCGCGAGAGGAGCTTGGCCAGGTGGGTTCCCACGGCGCCGGCTCCGGCTATGATGATTTTCACGGGGTAGTGAGGTTGGTTTTTTTGGGTAGAGAGTAGTGGGGTAGGGGGTAGTGGGGCAGAGATGCTGCCGGTGCGGTCAGTCGCGGCGGGCTTGGGTGAGCTCTTCGCGCAGGACGCGGGCCACGCCTTCGCAGTCCAGTCCCAACTGTCGGTAGAGTTCGGCCGGCGAACCGTGCTCTACGAATTCGTCGGGCAGTCCCAGGCGGCGCACATTGGCGTGGCAGCCTTTGTCGCTGAGGTATTCCAGTACGGCCGAGCCCATGCCGCCCATGATTACGCCGTCCTCGATGGTGACGATGCGCTGGAAGTGTTTGGCCACCTCGTCGAGCAGGGCCGTGTCGAGGGGCTTCAGGAAGCGCAGGTCGTAGTGGGCGATGTCGGCGCCCGTTTCCTGCTCCACTTGGGCGATGGCGTCGGCCGCCACGTTGCCGATGGGGCCGATGCTCAGCACGGCCAGATCGTGCCCCGGCTTCATGCAGCGTCCGCGCCCCACGGGAATTTCCTCGAAGGGGCAGTTCGGTTCGCTCAGCCGGCCGCAGCCGCGCGGATAGCGGATGACGAAGGTGCCGTGGCCGGGCAGTTGTGCTGTGTACATCAGTCGGCGCAGTTCGTGCTCGTCGTAGGGTGACGCGATAGTCAGGTGTGGGATGGGGCGCAGGGCCGCCATGTCGAACGCGCCGTGATGTGTGGGTCCGTCCTCGCCCACTATGCCGGCGCGGTCCAGGCACAGGATGACCGGCAGGCCCAGCAGGGCTGCGTCGTGGATGATATTGTCGTACGCCCGCTGTGCAAAGGAAGAATAGATATTGCAAAAAGGTATCAATCCCTCCTTGGCCATGCCCGCCGAAAAGGTTACGGCGTGCCCCTCAGCAATTCCTACGTCGAAGGCCCGGTCCGGCATTTCCTGCATCAGGATAGTCATCGAGCAGCCCGTGGGCATGGCGGGCGTGACGCCTATGATGTCGGGATTTTGGCGGGCCAGTTCCAAGAGTGCTTGTCCGAAGACGTCCTGGAAGCGCGTGGGTGCGTTGGGTGCTTTGCTTTCTATGCGGCGTCCGCTTTTTTTGTCAAATCGTCCGGGCGCGTGCCAAATGGTAGCTTCGCGTTCGGCCGGTTCGTAGCCTTTTCCCTTGACCGTATGTATGTGCAGCAATTTTGGCCCGCTCATGTCCTTGATTTCGCGGAGCACGCGCACCAGTTCCACCACGTTGTGGCCGTCGGTAGGTCCGAAGTAGCGGATATTCATCCCCTCGAACACGTTTTGCTGGTTGGTCAGCAGGGATTTCAGGGCGTTGTTGAATCGCAGGATAGCCCCTTTGCGTCGGTCGTTGAGCCATCCCCACGACGACAGGCGGCGTGCGATGCCAAATCGCAGGCGGTTGTACCATCCGCTTGTGTGAAGTTGCAGCAGGTACTGCTTCATGCCGCCCACGCTGTGGTCGATGCTCATATTGTTGTCGTTGAGGACGATGAGCAGGTTGTTGGGAGTGTCGCTCGTATTGTTGAGTCCTTCAAACGAAAGTCCTCCACTCATTGCGCCATCGCCTATGACGGCCACCACGTGCCGCTCTTTCTGTCCGTGCATCAGCGTGGCCACGTTCATGCCGAGTGCGGCCGATATGGAGTTGCTGGCATGTCCGCAGGCGAAAGTGTCGTAAGGGCTTTCGGTCGGGGTAGGAAAGGGGCGCAGACCGTGGTATTTGCGGTTGGTGGGAAAGGCATCGCGCCGTCCCGTCAGGATTTTGTGGCAATAGGCTTGGTGTCCCACGTCCCAGACGAGCAGATCCGAGGGCGTGTCGTAGACGTAGTGCAGCGCCACGGTCAGTTCGACTGCGCCCAGGCTGGATGCGAAGTGCCCCGGGTTCTGGGCCAGCACGTCTATCAAGTAGCGGCGCACTTCGTCGCAGACCTTGGGCAGGTCTTCCACGGCGAGGGCACGCAGGTCGGCCGGCGTGTTGATGCGGGGAAGGAATGTGTAGTCGCTTTCTTTTTCCATAGGGGTGTGTCCGTCGCCTTGCGGTATTGCCGTGGGGCCATGTTTTGGCATCGCGGCCCGTCTGCGTGCAGGCAAGCCTTTGCGGAACAGCTCTTTCCGCGGCTTCCGACGGAGCAGGTGGTTTCTATCAAATTGCAAATTTAGCAAAAAACGATAAACCCACCTTTTTTTGTCGCCGGATTTTGGTGTTTGCTTTCGGTCATGTCGCGGGAGCGGACGCCGGCTGCCCTTTTCTTGGCATGAGAGGGCCTTCTGGAGGGGTGTTCCCGCCCTCAACTTTAACGTTTTTAACCTTCGGGAACAATTTCGCGACAGCTTTCGGGCCACTGCCGGCTTCCTGTTTTCAACTGTCGGGCACTTGGGTGAAACTACAAAGCACTTGGAAAAAACTAAGTCGTAGGTAGTTTTTTCCAAGTGCCCGATAGTTTTTGCCTTTTGCCCACCTTTTTCGCCCGAAAGTGGGTTGAAAACAAACGAGGAAGCCCTGCTGTTGCGGGACTTCCTCGTTGGCCTACTGCAAATATACAACATTTTTCAGCGAAATGCAAATCCGGAATTTTCGCGTTAACATTTCGCGCGCCCACTTATCGGCAGTGCTGCCGTACGACTCGATGATAGTCGCGGGCAAAGAGGAAGGCGGCGCAGAGCAGGCCGAGCGAGAAGGCCATGAAGATGCCGCGCACGCCCAGCCCCAGCGGGAATGCCAACAGGTAGCCCGCGGGCAGGTTCAGCAGCAGGTAGCTGATAAAGGCCGTGCGCATCATCGCGAGCGAATGGCCCGTGGCGCGAAGCACGTTGGCGAAGCAAATCTGCATGGCGTCGGCAAACTGGTACAGTACGAGCAGCGGGATCAGCGACAGGGCGATGGCTACTACCCGTGTGTCGGTGGTGAAGACGTAGACCAACGTCTCGGCGAAGCAGAAGATGACGAGTGAGGAACAGGCCGCCATCAGCAGCAGCACATTGCGCCCCGCTACGGCCGAACTGCGCACGTTGGACCAATCGGCAGTGCCCAAGAAGCTGGCCACGCGGATGCTGGTGGCCGCGCCAAAGCTGTAGTAGAACAGGAAGCCCAGCGTCCCAATCGTCACCATGACTTGGTAGGCCGCCAGGGCCTCGGCGCTGACCCATCCGGCCATCACGGCGCTGCCGGTAAAGGCAGAGGTCTCCAGCCCCATCTGTATGGCAATCGGCAGGGACTTGGCATTCAGGCCCAGGAGCGCCCGGCGCGATACGGTGGAGCGGCTGAAGCCCCGGCGGTAGGCGGCATAGAATTTCCTGCGCCCGATGATAGCTGCCAACATCAGTGCCATAATCGCGCGGGCCGCCAGTGTGGAGATACCGGCGCCCGTCAGTCCCAACTCCGGCAGGGGGCCGGGCCCGTAGATGAGCAACCAGTTGCCCAAGATGTTTAGCGCGTTGCCCGAAATCAGAACAAACATGCCCGTCTTGGTCTGCATGATGCCGTCGGTGAATTGTCGGAGCACGTTGAATAGCATCACGAAAAACATCGAGGCCAGTATCAGCAGATAATAGGGCCGTGCGAGCGGCAGCAGGGCCTCGGGTTGTCCCAGTTTGTCCAGGAAAAAGTACAGCCCGCCCATCACGGTCATCAGCAGCAGGCCAAACAGGCTGTCGGCTACTACTGCCGTCTTCAGTTCGGCGCCGGCCTCCGTGTATTTCCCCTGTCCGAACAGACGGCTGACGATGGGTGTGAAGCCGTAGGAGTAGCCCATCAGCAGGAAGGTGACGAGCGTGAACAGATTGTTGACGAACGAAGCCGCCGCCAGCGGGTCGGTGCCGTAGCGGCCCACCATGGTGGTGTCGGCAAAGCCCAGGATGATTACGCCAAGCTGGCCGATGGCGATGGGGAGGCCCAAACGGAGCGTCGCCCTGTAGTGTGGCTGCATGAAAGTGGGGTGTAAGGTCAAGAAAAAGGGCGGATGGCACAGCCTGTGCGCCACCCGCCCGTATGAGAAGTCCTATGTCGATTATCGCGAAGTGGCAATGGTGAAACTCTTGAGCGTCACCTTTTGCTTGCCGTTGCCAAACGAGATGCAGAATGTGGCTTGCCCGTTTTTCAGGTTGCGCAGTCCGACCACTTCGGCCGTATAGCGAAATCCCTGTCCGGGCTCCAGCACACTGACTACGGCTGTCGGCGAGATGTTGACCCGCTTGTTTGAGCACGTGATTTGGGGCGCGATGTCGTAGAGTGTCGTTTGGCCGTTATTATATATGTCCATGACAATCCTGGCCCGTTCGCCGGCGTCCAGACAGCGGTTGTTGTTGAGGTCGTTGAAGCGGATGGAGGAAATCTGCAGGGCCTGCCATCCGCGTCCGGCGTTGCCGGGATGTGTCGATGGCGCGTAGTTGCCATACTCCACGCCGTTGTAGTTCGTGCGGTTGCCATCGCGTCCGTCCGTGCGGGGCGAAGTGGCCGCTGCACCCATTGCGCCGCCCGCCACCATGCCGATCAGCGCGCCTGCGTCGTGGCCGCGCGGACCGCCAAACAGGCCGCCGATGCTCGAACCGAACATGCCGCCCAGCGAACTGCCGGTGGCGATGCCGCTATATTGCTGCGAGCAGCAACTGCTCAGCATCAGGAGGACTGCAGTCAGGAGTAGTAGGTTCTTCTTCATCTGTACAAAATATTTTAGCCGGGTCCTGTCAATGGATAAGGGGCAGCTGTGCCGGTCCCCAATGCCATGAAATTTTCGCCAGGTCGCCTTTGGTGGTGACTACTTCACCTGTACGACCAGATGGCGCGAACTGCTCCAGAATTTCTCGGCATTCAGGATGCGCAAAGTGTAGAGTCCCTGCGGATCTTTGTCGAGGGTGTAGGAACCTGCGGGGTGGTTGCTCAGCACTTTCACCCGTTTGGAGTACAGCGGGAACGTCTTCTTCACGCGGATGTCTATTTCCGTGAAATAGGACTGGTTGGCCTGTGCCGACCGCATCACTTCCCCGTCCTCCAGGATGTGCTGTGCTTTCAGCTCATCCTTGGTTCCGTAGACATACCAAGCCGTATTGAGCTGCTTGTCCTGTTCTACCAGTGTGCGTTCCTTGTCAGAATTTTGCCGTGTCAGTTCATCGACGCGGTCATTCTGTTCTGCGATTTCGCGACCCTGCTCTGCGATGACGATGTCACGTTGTGCGAGCTCGTCGCGCAGTTGTGCGATTTCGCGGTCCTTTTCTGCTAAGTCCGCTTCAAACTTTGCGATGTCCGCTCTCAGCGCTTTTTTCTCGTTCTCCGACAGTTGGTTGGCGTTTCTCAGGAGTTGTTGCATTTCGGCCAAAGCATTTCTGTACTCCCGCATCTTTTGTTGGATGAAAGCCATGTTTTCTACGATGACTTGGCTATCTGCTTCCTCTCCGGTGGCTGCTGTGATGCGTCCTTCCGCCTCGTTGATTTGTTGCAGGATGTCTTGCACTTTGATTTTCATGCTGCTCAGGTCGTTGTTCTCGTTTTGCATTTGATTGATGACCTGTTGCAGAGAATCTTCGCGCGAATTTCCTTCCATTCGTGCCGCATCTTCTTTTTCCTTCTTCGTATTGCAGCTTACGAGACCCAAGGCCAGGGCGCCGAGCATCAGTACTAAAATCTTTTTCATGCTTTATAGTGTGTTTTATGGTCGGTATGTGGGCAGGGTGTGCCTACTCGGCCGTGTCGTTCAGGTTGTTATTTTTTTGCGGGTGCGCTTTCTTTTCTCTTTTCCCGTCGGCTTTTTTCTTTTTCTCCTCGGTGGCGCCTCCTACGAGCAACACAAATTCCCCCTTGGGCTCATGTTCGCTGAAATGGGCAAGGACTTCGGCCACCGTTCCGCGCACGCATTCCTCGTAGAGCTTGGATATTTCGCGCGCAGCCGCCATGGGTCGCTCCGGTCCAAAGGTTTCGAGAAACTGGTGCAGCGTCTTGACCACGCGGAAGGGAGATTCGTAGAAAATCATCGTGCGTGTTTCCTCGCGGAGAGCTTCCAGTCGCGAGGCGCGGCCTTTCTTTTGCGGCAGGAAGCCTTCGAAGGTGAAGCGGTCGCACGGCAGTCCCGACGAGACAAGTGCCGGGACGAACGCAGTGGCTCCCGGGAGACACTCCACCCTGACACCACGCGCCGCACAGGCACGTACGAGCATGAAGCCGGGGTCTGAAATCGCCGGAGTGCCTGCATCGGAAATCAGCGCGACGTTTTCGCCCGCCTCGATACGGGCTGCGAACGCCTCGGCCGTCTGGTGTTCGTTGAACTTATGATGTGCGCACAGGCGGTTCTTGATTTCGTAGTGCTTGAGCAGCATTCCGGACGTCCGGGTATCCTCTGCCAGGATCAGGTCGACCTCTTTGAGGATGCGGAGTGCCCGCAGGGTGATATCTTCCAGGTTGCCCACGGGCGTAGGTACTAAATAGAGCGTTCCCATGCCGCAAATTTATGGATTTATCCGTGAGTAGCCAATAAAAGGCCGCCGATGTTGCCTTTTTTGTGAAACTTATCCCTAATTTTGCAATCGTTGGGCACGCATTCCCGGCTTTGCAGTTTGGCGCGGAGGCTACTTAGTGGGTGTTGTGTCCCGGTATCTTTCAATTGTAGTGTACCTATAATATTATGGTCAAGATTACGTCTTTGTCTCCAGGCCGGATCTTTTTGATTATCTTCCTGACGGTAGCGGCGCTCTACGTGCTGCACTACCTCAGCGGCGTGTTGATACCTTTCGTGGTGGCTTGGCTGCTGGCCTACATGCTCAATCCGGTGGTCCACTTCCTGCAGCATACGTGCCGTCTGCGCTTTCGTTTGCCCTGTGTGCTGATTACGTTGGCTTTGGCCTTTGGCCTGGTGCTTTTGCTGGGCTTGCTGATAGTGCCGCCTATGCTTCGTGAGTGCGGCCACCTGGAGGAAGTGCTGCGGCGTTACTTCGAGCATCGCGCCGAGAACGCCAGTATTCCCGAGGGTGCTACGCAGTTTTTCGAACAGATGTCCCGGCATCCCGACTGGGCGCCGGTGCTGCAGGGCGGCAACGTGATGGGATTTCTGAAGACCTTGATTCCCGGCGTCTGGGACCTGTTCCTGTCTACGGCATCGGCCATAGTGAGCCTTGTGGCCTCGTTGATTGCAGTGCTCTACCTTTTCTTCCTGTTGCTGGACTATGAGCGCTACGCCAAGGGCTGGATCAAGTACATTCCGCAGCACCGCAGAGCGGCGGCTCGCACCTTTGTGGCCGACTTCGAACGGTATTTCTGTGGTTATTTCCGCGGTCAGTTTCTCATAGCTCTGAGCAACTGCGTGATGTTTACCATCGGCTTCTTGCTGATAGGCTTTCCCATGCCCATTGCCTTGGGCGTATTTATAGGCGTCATCAGTTTCGTGCCGTATTTGCAGGTGGTAGGGATGCTTCCGGCCATTGTGTTTGCCCTGTTGCGGGCAGCGGACAGCGGCCAGAACTTCTGGATGCTCATCGGCGGCGTGATTTTGGTCTACTTGGTCGTACAGATTATTCAGGATGTGCTCGTCACGCCCCACGTCATGGGCAAGATTATGGGCCTGTCGCCCGCCGTTATATTGCTGTCCCTGTCTGTGGGCGGCTATGTGCTTGGCATCACGGGACTGATTATTGCTTTGCCGTGCACCACGCTTGGCCTGTTGTACTACAGGCGCTACATCGTGGGCGAGGAGGGCTTGCCCGCCTGAGCGCGGCGTCCTTGGTGTCGATTACTTTGCGAAAAAAATAACTTAGTTCCTTACTAAAAAACACTGATATTATGAGAAAAGCAACTTTCCTGGGCTTGTTTCTGCTCATCTCCTGTGTGGTGTGGGCTGACGGCCGAGATTTTACGCGCTATGTCAACCTTTTTGTAGGCACGGCGGGACATGGCCACACGCATCCGGGCGCTTTGGTGCCCAATGGTATGATTCAGCCCGGTCCCGACAGCCGTCAGCACGGTTGGGATGCCTGTTCGGGTTATTATTATGAGGACCAGACCCTCAATGGTTTCTCCCACACGCGCCTGAGTGGTACGGGCTGTGCCGATTTGGGCGATTTCCTGCTGATGCCCACGGTCGGAGAGCCCGACATCAAGTATGTCGGCGAAAAGGAGCCCGACGCGCAGCGGATGCCCTACGCCTCGGCCATTCGCCACAGCACCGAGCAGGCCGAGCCGGGCTATTACAGTGTGCGCCTGGACCGGTATAATGTCAAGGCCGAGGTCACGGCGACTGAGCGGGCCGCCATCTTCCGCTTCACCTATCCCCAGTCGGAGCAACCGGGTATGATACTCGATTTGGATTACAGCATCCAGGAGCAGCTGACGCGCGAGATGGAGGTAGAAATCGTGGACAACCACACGCTCCGTGCGCGGCGGCGTACGGCCGGCTGGGCTTACGACCACGAGATTTACTTCTACGCGCAGTTCTCGCAGCCGTTCCGCGCCGAGGTGGTGCGCGACACGGTCAAGACCTCCAAGCGCAGTGAGCCCCGCTGCAAGGTGCTGTTGCGCTTCCCCGCGAATATGAATCGCCCCCTGCTGGTCAAGACCGCTTGCTCGGCTGTGGATTACGACGGAGCCGAGGCCAATCTGACGGCCGAGATACCCGCGTGGGATTTCAACGGCGTGCGCCGGGCCGCACATGACAAGTGGAATGCAGTGCTGGGCCGCATCGAGCTGCCCGCAGACCTGCAGGGCGGCGCCTGGGACGAGCAGCTGCGCATCTTCTACACCGCGCTCTATCACGCCCACATCGCGCCCGCGCTGGCCACCGACGTCGACGGCCGTTACCGCGGCATGGACCTGCGCATCCACACGGCCGATGCCCGCACGCCCAACTACACCGTTTTTTCCATGTGGGACACTTTCCGCGCCCTGCACCCCCTGCTCACCATCATTGACCCCGCGCGCAACCAGGCCTACATCCGTTGCCTCATCCGCAAGGGCGAGGAGGGCGGCATCGTACCCAAGTGGGAACTGGTGTCCAACTACACGGGCTGTATGATAGGTTATCACTACGTATCTTTGGCAGCAGACGCCTATACCAAGGGACAGCGCGACTTCGACACGAAGAAGGCACTGGCTGCCGGCGTCCGGATGGCCGAATTCGACACCTCCGGCATCACGCAGGTGCTGCCCAAATGGAAATTGCGCGACGAAATCATGCCCCAGGCCCGCCGCTTCAAGAACGAGATGGGCTACGTGCCCTGCGACTTGGAGCACGAGAGCGTGGCCAAGGCCCTGGAGTACGCCTACAACGACTGGTGTATCGCCCAAATGGCCCATGGCGAGGGCGAGACGGCGCTGGCCGAGCGCTACGACCAGTTTGCGAAGGCCTACACCCACTATTTCGACCCCTCGGTCGGATTCATGCGGGGCAAGGACGCTGCCGGCGCCTGGCGCACGCCCTTTGATCCGCGCAGCAGCACCCACCGTGCCGACGATTACTGCGAGGGTACGGCCTGGCAGTGGACTTGGTTCGTGCCCCACGATGTCGAGGGACTCGTTGGACTGATGGGTGGCAAAAAAGCCTTTGCCGAAAAGCTGGACAGCCTCTTTGCCGCCTCCTCCGAGGTCACCGGCGACAACCTCTCGCCCGACATCGCCGGATTTATCGGTCAGTATGCCCATGGCAACGAGCCCGGCCACCACACCACTCACCTCTATAATTACGTGGGCCGCCCCTGGCGCACGCAGGAGTTGGTGGACAGCGTGCTCTATTCGCAGTATCGCAACGCCCCCGACGGCCTGTCGGGCAACGAGGACTGCGGCCAGATGTCGGCATGGTTTGTGCTCAACGCCGTAGGCTTCTATCAGGTTTGCCCCGGCCGACCTGTCTACTCCATCGGACGCCCCCTCTTCCCCGAAGCTACCATCCATTTGCCCGGTGGCAAGACTTTCACCGTCGTGGCCAAGGGCAACAGCCGCACGGCCAAGTACATCAAGAGTGCCAAGCTCAACGGAAAGGCCCTGCGTACGCCTTTCTTCACCCACGAACAGCTGGCGGCGGGCGGCACCCTGGAGCTCGAGATGAGCGAGTCCCCCACGAAATGGGGCCGGTAGCCTCCGCCTCCGTCCCGTGGCGGGGCAGACGGCACGCAAGGCGAGAAATTTTGACAAAAGTGCATAGTAGCTTTAACGTTTATAACTTTTGCTAACGGTTTCTCCCCTCGCCGGAGGCCACTAAGCAGCACTTGGAAAAAACTAAGTCGGACCTGGTTTTCACTAAGTCCGACTTAGTTTTTTCTAAGAAGCCGGCAGTTGGGCCTCTCCGCGCCTTGGAGGAGACCGCCCGGGCATCAAAAACAAAGGGTAAAGCCCTGATTTCGCGGCTTTACCCTTTTACCTACGGCAAAGATACAACATTTTTCGGCGAAATCCAAATTTCGCTTTTTCGTGTTAACATTTCGCGCAGACAAGTGCTACCCGCCTGCAAAAAATCCGCCAAAGCCTTTGCCCTTTTCCCGACAAGCAGTAATTTTGGGCTCGGAAAGAAAGGCCCTGCTGCCTTTCGTCCATTGCAGTCAGTATCCATTCTTTTTTTATTTATATGGGAGGATTTTTCGGAACCATAGCCCAGCAGGATTGTACGGCCGACTTGTTCTACGGCACGGACTATAATTCCCACTTGGGCACACGTCGCGGCGGTATGGCCGCCTACAATCAGGAGGAGCGGGCCTTCACGCGCTCCATTCACAATCTCGAGAATGCTTATTTCCGCTCCAAGTTTGAGCCTACGCTGGGGCGTTTCCACGGTTGCCACTCCGGTATCGGCGTCATCAGCGATACCGACGCCCAGCCCCTCATCATCAATTCCCACTTGGGGCGCTTTGCCATCGTCACCGTGGCCAAAATCCAGAACCTCGACGAGCTGGCAGCCCAACTGCTGGATCGCCATATGCACTTTGCCGAACTGTCCTCCGGACGCACCAACCCCACCGAGCTGGTGGCCCTGCTGATTATCCAGGGCAAGACCTTTGTGGAGGGTATCGAGAACGTGTACCGCAGCGTCAAGGGCTCCTGCTCCATGCTGCTGCTCACCGAGGACGGCATCATCGCCGCGCGCGACAAGTGGGGCCGTACGCCCATCGTCGTGGGGCGGAAGGAGGGCGCCTATGCCGCCACTTCGGAAAGCACCGCCTTTGCCAATCTGGACTTCCAGGTGGACCGTTTCCTCGGACCGGGCGAAATCGTGCGCCTGCGGGCCGACGGCGTGGAGCAGATGCGTGCACCCGAGGAGCGGATGCAGATATGCTCGTTCCTGTGGGTGTACTATGGTTTCCCCACCTCGACTTACGAGGGGCGTAACGTGGAGGAGGTGCGCTACGAGAGCGGCCGGATGATGGGCAGCGAGGACCATACTCCCGTGGACTGCGTCTGCGGCATCCCCGATTCGGGCGTAGGCATGGCTTTGGGCTATGCAGCCGGCATGGGGCGGCCCTATCAGCGCGCCATTTCCAAATATACGCCCACTTGGCCGCGCAGTTTCACACCCGCCAATCAGGAAATGCGCTCGCTGGTGGCCAAGATGAAGCTCATCGCCAACCGCGCCCTGCTGCGCGACAAGCGCGTGCTCTTCTGCGACGACTCAATCGTGCGCGGCACGCAGTTGCGCGACAACGTCAAGGTGCTCTTTGACGACGGCGCCCGCGAGGTCCATATGCGCATAGCCTGCCCGCCGCTGATTTACGGTTGCCCCTACATCGGCTTTACCGCGTCGAAAAGTGATATGGAACTGATTACGCGTCGCATTATCAAGGACTTCGAGGGCGACGAAAACCGCAATCTGGAAAAATACGCCGAGACCGGTTCGCCCCAATACGAGCGCATGGTCGAGGAAATCCGGCGCAGGCTGGGCCTGACCACCCTGCGGTTCAACAAAATCGAGACGCTGGTAAAGGCCATCGGCCTGCCCAAGTGCCGCCTCTGCACCCACTGCTTCGACGGGACGGGCTGCTGCTGAGGCACCGGTCGGAATTAGGAAATTAGGAGTTAGGAATTAGGAATTTCCATTCGGCCGGATTTCCTCGCGAGGCAAGCATGGAGCGCGGGTTGCCCCATACATTCTTCACCATGCCTACCTTTACATTCCATCATCCTCTGCCGGACGGCTTAATTACGCATTTGCGGCTGCGGCTCGGCAATTAAGCAAGCTTTATGGCTCTCGCCTTGCACCGTAATTCCTAATTCCTAATTTCTAATTCCTAATTAATAAATACTATCGACTATGAAACACTTCCTCCGAATACCGTTAATATTAGGGGTGTGCTGCCTGTGCTGTGCAGCCCCCCTGTCGGCCCAGACTGCCGAGAACATCCGTGCAGACTACGAGGCCCGCCTGCTCACCCTGCCTGCCGACCACGTGCGCCGCACCGTAGACGGCGCTGCGGCCGAAACCGCCGGGCCGTTGCGGTTCCTCTATGCCTACATGAGCCTGCCCGACATGGCCGACTACTCCCCGCAATTCTATGTCGAACAGGTCGAGACAAGCCTGCGCGCACGCCGCGAAATGCCCTGGGGAAGCCGCGTGCCCGAACGGGAATGGCTGCATTTCGTCCTGCCCGTGCGGGTAAACAACGAACACCTGGACCGCTTCCGCACGGTGTGCTACGAGGAACTGCGCGAGCGTGTCCGTGGCCTCTCGATGTACGAGGCTGTGCTCGAAGTCAACCACTGGTGCCACGAATACGTGACCTACCGCCCCTCGGACGCCCGCACGTCGCCCCCGCTGAGCAGCATGCGCTCCGCCATAGGTCGCTGCGGCGAGGAGAGCACCTTTACCGTGGCAGCGCTGCGCGCCGTGGGCATCCCCGCACGCCAAGTCTACACCCCGCGGTGGGCACATACCGACGACAACCACGCTTGGGTGGAGGCCTGGGTGGACGGCAAGTGGTACTTCTTGGGTGCCTGTGAGCCCGAACCCGTACTGAATTTGGGCTGGTTCAACGCACCGGCCTCGCGCGGCATGCTGATGCACACCAAGGTCTTTGGCCGCTACGACGGACCCGAGGACGTGATACGCCGCACCCCCTGCTATACCGAAATCAACGTCACCGAAAACTACGCCCGCGTGGCACGGGCCACCGTTCGCGTGGAGCATGCCGACGGAACACCTGCCGCCGGCGTACACGTCGACTTCCGCCTCTACAACTATGCAGAACTCTACACCGTGCTGAGCACGCAGACCGATGCCGAGGGACGTGCGTCCATCTCGGCCGGACTGGGCGACCTGGTGGCGTGGGCTACGGACGGCCGCCACTTCGGCCTGGCCAAGGTAACACCCGGCGCGGCCGGCGAAGTCGTACTTCGATTGAATCATACGGCCGGCGAACGCTTTCAGCTGGACCTGGATATCACGCCGCCCCGTGGCGAAAACAACCTGCCCCGGCTGGATGCGGCACAGGTGGCCCGCTGTGACGCCCGCAAGGCACACGAGGACAGTGTGCGGCGTGCCTACGAAGCCACCTTCCCCGACAGCGGCGACGTGGCTACGCACCTGCTCCGGGACGGCAGGATGGACACCACCCTCTTTGCCCGGTTGTGGCCGCTGGTCAGCAAGAGCCGCGGAAATTCCGGCAGTGTGCTGCAACTCTACCACCTGCACGGGACGTGGGCCATCGACTTCATGGAGACGCTGACGGACAAGGATTTGCGCGACTTCGAAGTGGCCGTGGCCGACGACCACCTGCTGCACACCCGCCTCAAGGGTGACTATGCCTACCAACTGCCCTACGTGCTCTGTCCGCGCATCGCGACCGAGCACCTCACGCCCTGGCGCAGCTACCTGCAACATGCTTTCTCGAAGCGCGAGCTCAGTGCGTTCCGCAAGGCTCCCGCGAAAATTGCGCGCTGGATTGCCGAGAACGTGGCGGTCGATAGTGTGTGGAATCCCCTGCACCTGTGGCTTTCGCCCGAAGCAGCGCACCGCCTGCGTCGCGCTGATGCACGCTCGTGCGGACTGCTGTTTGTGGCCATAGCCCGCAGTGCCGGCGTGCCGGCGCGCATCAACTCCGTGGACGGAAGTGTGGAATACGCCGACGAGGACGGACAGTGGCACGAGGTACATCCCGCTGCCGGTGAGGCCTTGGCCCAAGGTGATGCCGCCGCTCCGGCCGCCGAGGGCAACCTGCGTCTCACCTACGTGCCGCGCGACGGCATGGAGAACCCAAAATACTATACCCACTTCACCCTGAGCCGCCTGCAGGACGGACTGCCGCAGTTGCAGGAATATGATGAGGGGGTCGATTGGCAACATTGTTTCGGCCAAGTCCTGGCCATCTCGGCGGGAAACTACCTGCTGACCTCGGGCACACGAATGGCGGACGGCGGCGTGCTGGCGCGGCTGTCCTTCTTCCCCGTTGCGGCCAATCCCGATGCTGTGCAATACGAGGAACTGGTGATGCGGCGCGACAGTACGCGCGTGCAGGTCATCGGCGGCTTCAATTCCGAAAACCTGTTCCTGCCTGCGGGGCAGGCCGGGCGGACTTCGCTGCTCTCGGTGACGGGACGCGGCTACTATGCCTTGGCCCTGCTGCGCCCGGACCACGAACCGAGCAACCACATCCTGCACGACCTGGAGCGCGAGCGCGCGGCGCTCGAAGCGTGGGGCCGTCCCATCCTGCTGCTCTTCCCCTCCGAGGAAGCGCTGGCCCGGTTTGAGAGCCGGAAGTCTGAGTTCCCCAACCTTCCCAGTACGGTGGTCTTCGGCGTGGACGACCGCGCGGAGTGCCTGAACGATTTGTGTCGCAGCGAGTTGCTCCACAGTGATGCGCTCCCGGTGGTCATCGTGGCCGACACGTTCAACCGCGTTGTCTTCCGCACACAGGGCTACACCATCGGCATTGGCGACCAATTGGTGCAGACGGTGGCAGCATTGGGACGCGACTGAGGCGTTCCCCCGGAAGTACTTATACAAAAAACATCCGCAACACCTGTGCGCAGGCATTGCGGATGTTTTTGCGTGACGGGCCGCCGCGAGGCAGCAGCGTCACTTATTTTTGCAGTTCCATGCCGATGAGCAGGCCATCGTAGGAACCGAGCAGGCTGCTCAGGCTGCTGATGGTGCTGTTGCTGCTGAATTTGCCCAATTTCTGTACGAGCTCGAGCAATTTGTCGCTTTCGTAGAGCAGGCTGATTTTGTTGCCCGTCTTGGCTACATGGGGTGTAATTCTGCCCAAACCGGCCAGATAGGTCAGCGTGACCGTCTTCTTCTGTTCGTTAAACGTGTAGGTTCCGCTCAGCGTGTAGCCGCCTATGACGGCCGTGTAGGTGCCGTCTTCGTTGAACGTGTAGGTGCAGCTTCCCTTCTTGATGCCGATTTTCGAGAGCTGTGTCTCCAGCTGGCTCTCGATTCTGGTGGCAGCTACTTCGCCGCCGGCTTTCATCAGCAGGTTATCGGTTTCAAACACGCAGTCGGCTTTGGCATATGTCCAAGTACCTATCAGGTCGCTTTTCGTGATTGTGTTGCTGCTACCGAGCAACGAGCCCAGCACGTTGCCCAGCAGGGAGGTACCTACTTCGGTCGTGCCGTTGTTTGTCAGGTTCGTGCCGGAAGGTCCGGGCAGGGCGCTGCCTGTCGTACCGCAGGAAGTCAGCATCAAAGCACCCAGCAGGGTGGCAGAAATCATGAATTTCTTCATCGTAGTTGGTTTTTGAGTTTTGTAAAACAAGATTCCGGGAATACCGGCAGCCGGTCCCGGACGGGAAAATCCGCTGCAAAGTTGGGAATAACTTTTCTAAGGGGCAAGAAAAATCGACCAATTGTCCGTTTCTCTCGAAGAAACGCGGGAAAGTGGGAGCAGCTGCCTCCCCAGGAGCATTCCGAGCCGTCCGGCAAGCCCGGCGGTGTCGCTCACCGCCCCGTGTACCTGCCTCGCAGCCGGATGTGGCGTCCTGACAGCGCGAAATCACAGACTGAGATTAGGGTAATAGCGGGAATTTACCTAAATTTGCACAACCAAATTGTTTTTCCTTTTGTTCTTCTTGACCTAAGGCATGAAAAAAGCTCTTTTCTTCTTACTCCTCTTCGTGGCAGTATTGCCGCTGCGGGCGCAGACGAACGCCCTTCCCAAGCGAGAATTTCGCGGTACGTGGATACAGATTATCAATGGCCAGTTTCAGGGCATGAGCCGCGATGAAATGCAGCGCAACCTGACGAACCAGCTCAACGAGTTGCAGGCCTGTGGTATCAACACCGTCATCTTTCAGGTGCGCGGCGAGGCCGATGCGCTCTATCAAAGCGCCTTGGAACCCTGGAGCCGCTTCCTGACCGGCCGGCAGGGACAGGCGCCCGCGCCGCTGTGGGACCCGCTGGCCTGGATGGTGAGGGAATGCCACCGCCGCGGCATGGAGCTCCACGCCTGGATAAATCCCTTCCGCGCCAAGACCAAGGGAACCAAGGAACTGGCTACTACGCACCCCTACGTGCGCCATCCGGAGCGCTTCTTCGAATACGACGGCCTCTACATCTTTGATCCGGGCCTCCCCGAAAACCGTGAATACATCTGCCACGTGGCAGCCGACATCGTGCGCCGTTACGATGTCGACGGACTGCATATCGATGATTATTTCTACCCCTATCCTGTGGCGGGAAAGGCCATCCCCGATGAGCAGACCTTTCGCAGATATGGCAACGGCATGACCGATATCGCCGATTGGCGGCGCTATAACGTCAATTGCTTCATCCAGATGCTCTGCGACTCGGTGCATGCTGCCAAACCTTGGGTCAAACTCGGCGTTTCGCCTTTCGGTATCTACCACAACGCCAAGGGCGGCTCGCGCGTGCCCGGCAGTGCCACCGGCGGCCTGCAAAACTACGACGACCTCTATGCCGACGTGCTCTACTGGATAGACCAGGGCTGGGTAGACTACACCGTTCCGCAAATATATTGGGAAATCGGTCACCGCGTAGCCGACTATGACACCTTGATACGCTGGTGGGCACGCTATGCCGCCGGCAGACCGCTCTATATCGGACAGGACGTGGAGCGCACCGTACGTGCTGCCGACCTGCGCGACCCCTCAAGGAACCAAATGCCCGAAAAATTCCGCTTGCAGCGCTCCCTGCCCGGCGTGCAGGGAAGTTGCCTGTGGTACTCGGCTGCCGTGGTGCGCAACGAGGGGAATTATGCCGAAGCCCTGCGACGCAGTTACCACCGCCGGCCCGCCTTGCAGCCCCTGATGCGACACATCGATAGCAAAGCGCCCGGCAAGCCCCGCAGCGTCAAGGCTATGTGGATGCCGGACGGCTACTATTTGTTCTGGACGGCGCCCAAGGCAAAAACCGAAATGGACCGCGCCGTACTCTATGCTCTCTACCGCTTCGCACCGGGCCAGAAGGTAGACCTCGAGAATACCGAGTGCCTGCTGATGGTGACCCCCGAAACCATGGTCAAGCTTCCCTACGAAGACGGCAAGACGAAGTATACTTATGTCGTGACGGCGCTCGACCGCCTGCAGAACGAGTCGAAAGCGGTCAAGAAGAAAATAAAACTGTAAAGCAATCCCGGAGATGGATATGCCGCACTTATGTCGTGACGCCCCGCACTTATGTCGTGACGCCGCTCGACCGCCTGCAGAACGAGTCGAAAGCGGTCAAGAAGAAAATAAAACTGTAAAGCAATCCCGGAGATGGATATGCTGCATAGTCGCCGCTACGAACGGCTCGGCAGCGTACCTCTCCTTATAATATTAAGGTACAAAGGATGAATACTTCCCTATCCAGCAGTGAGTGTACCACCGCTGCCGGCTGCGCTTTCCAAGGCGGCCGTGTGTTGAAATTTGGAGGCACTTCCGTGGGCACTCCCGCGAGCATACGCAATGTAAAGCGCATTGTGGAGGCAGCCGCCGGCCCCGTCATCGTAGTGGTGTCGGCATTGGGTGGCGTCACCGACCGCCTGCTGGCATTGTCGCAGCAGGCAAAAGCCGGCGGCGAGGACTATCGCACCGGCGTCGAGGAGTTGCGCGCCCGCCATCAGGAGATGATTGACACTGTCATCGAGATGGAAAAACGCAAAGCCCTCTCCCTTCGCATCAACGCCCTGATTGACGAGCTCGCCAGCATCCTGCATGGCGTTTCCCTGATTCAGGATTTGCCCGCCAAGACATCGGATGCCATCGTGGCCTATGGCGAACGGCTCAGTTCGCTGATTTGTGCGGACCTGATAGCCGGGGCGCAGCACTTTGATGCCCGAATGATTATCAAGACGCGGCGCAAGGAGGAAAAGCATGTGGTCGACTTTGACGAGACCAACGCGCTGATTGGTTCCACCTTTGCCGCAGGAGGACCTGTGTCGGTCGTGGGCGGTTTTATCGCAGCCGATGCCGTGAGTGGCGCCACTACAAACCTGGGGCGCGGCGGCTCGGACTATACCGCCGCCATCATAGCGGCTGCCATGGACGCCGAAGCGCTGGAAATATGGACGGACGTGGACGGTTTCATGACGGCAGATCCACGCGTCATCCCCACAGCTTATACTATCGACGAGCTGACCTACAGCGAAGCCATGGAATTGTGCAACTTCGGGGCAAAGGTGGTCTATCCCCCGACCATCTATCCCGTTTGCGCCAAGAATATCCCCATCTTTGTCAAGAACACGTTGAATCCCTCGGCTCGCGGCAGCGTCATCCGCAGCAATGCGCGACAGTCGGAACGCCCGATACGCGGTATCTCCTCGGTCAACGAAATGAGCATGGTCACGGTGAGCGGCCCTTCGATGGTCGGCGTCATCGGCGTGAACCGGCGAATTTTCGACACCTTGGCCCGGGGCGGCATTAGCGTCTTTATGGTGGCGCAGACCTCCTCGGAAACCAGCACCTCGATGTGCGTCACGCCGCAGGACGGACCGCGCGCTTGCGCCTTGCTCGATGCCGAATTTGCACGCGAACGGGCTGAGGGCGCCATGAACCCCGCCATGCTGACGGAAAACCTGGCCACGGTGGCGGCAGTGGGCGAGGGGATGAAGCATACACCGGGTATTGCCGGCAAACTCTTCAGCGTGTTGGGCAAAAACGGTATCAATACCTACGCCATGGCTTTTGGGGCCCTCGAGATGAACCTCTCGTTCGTCGTAGACCGAAATTGCCTGCGCAAATCCCTGAATGTCATCCACGACAGTTTTTTTCTGAGCGAGTACCAAGAGATTAACCTCTTTCTCTGTGGTACGGGGACTGTCGGAGGAAGCTTGTTGCAACAAATAGCAGCGCAGCGCGAGGTGCTACTGCGCGAGCATTCGCTAAAACTCAACTTGGTGGGCGTCTGCGGACGCTCGCACTCGGCCTTCAGTCGCGAGGGAATAGACCCCGCGCACTACCGGGAAGCCATGACGCGGGGCGGAAAGGGTGGCGTAGCCGAGATGGTACGGGAAATCCTGGCCATGAATATCTTCAACTCGGTCTTCGTGGACTGTACGGCCGATGAAGAGGTGGCGGCCTGCTACGAGGAATTGCTCTCGCACAATGTCAATGTGGTGGCGGCCAACAAAGTGGCGGCTTCTTCGGACTTTGAAAAATATGCCCGTCTGAAAAATACGGCCCGTGAGCGCGGCGTGAAATTCCTCTTCGAGACCAACGTAGGCGCGGGCTTGCCCATCATCAATACCATCAATGACCTGAGAAGTTCGGGCGACAATATCCTGCGCATCGAGGCGGTGCTGAGCGGTACGCTGAACTTCGTGTTCAACACCCTTTCGGCAGAAGTGACGCTGAGCCAGGCCGTGCGCCAAGCCAAGGAGATGGGCTACAGTGAGCCCGACCCGCGCATCGATTTGTCAGGACGCGACGTCATCCGCAAACTGACCATCCTGGCCCGTGAGGTTTGTCGAAACTTTATCCCCGAGGAACTGCTGGCGGGATCGTTGGAAGATTTCTGGAGATGGTTGCCCGAGCTTGACGCCCGGTTTGAGGATGAACGCCAGCGGCTGGTGGCCGAGGGCAAGCGCTGGCGCTTTGTGGCCACTTGGGAAAACGGCCGCGGCAGCGTGGGACTCAAGGAGGTGCCGATGACGCATCCTTTCTACGACTTGGAGGGTTCCAACAATATCATCCTGCTTACCACCGAGCGCTATCGCGAATATCCCATGCTGATCCAAGGCTATGGAGCGGGCGCAGCGGTCACTGCAGCCGGCGTGTTTGCCGACATTATGCGGGTGGCCAATGTGTAGCGCCTGTCCCCGGAATGTTTCCCGGCCGGGAGCGTTCCTCCTGTGGGGATTGTAGAAAAATACGAGGAGGGTGTGTCGTAATAGCAGTTTTACGACGCACCCTCTTTTTTTAGCGTATTATGGTTCGTGTGCTTTCAGGCCACGTTTTTTTGGCTGATTTTC
>SFCP01000083.1 GCA_004558535.1 Bacteroidales bacterium
AACTATACACGATGTCCTCCGCCCTCCTTCGCCCTTTCCGCTACGCTCCAAGGACGAAGGAGGGCGGAGGTTTTGTTGCACTTCTAACTTGACGGTAGGTTTGGAAGAAGCCCTCCGGCCCATTCGGCGGAACGAAAGGCGGTGCGAGGCAGCCGACCGGCCCCAAAGCACCACGCAGGCGGCGGGCGGGCGGAACGAAAGGCGGCGCGAGGCAGCCGACCGGCCCCAAAGCACTACGCAGGCGGCTGGCGGGCGGAACGATAGGCGGCGCGAGGCTGCCGACCGGCTCCGAAGCACTACGCAGGCGGCAGGCGGGCGGAACGATAGGCGGCGCGAGGCAGCCGACCGGCCCCAAAGCACTACGCAGGCGGCAGGCGGGCGGAACGATAGGCGGCGCGAGGCAGCCGACCGGCCCCAAAGCACTACGCAGGCGGCAGGCGCGCGGAACGAAATGTTAAAACGGGAAAGACCGGATTTGGATTTCGGCGAAATAGGTAGTATCTTTGTCCCAGCAAAGGAGGAAGCCGCACACAGCAAGCGGCTTCCTCCTTTTTTAGGTCCTTTGTAGAGGCAAAACTATCCGGCACTTGGAAAAAATTACAAAGCACTTGGTTTTATCTACGTCCCGGTTGGTCAAAATTAATCGGCACTTGGCGAAAACGCGCCGGCACCGGATAGGAAAATTCCGGCACAAAATGGCCCTTTAATCTTATTTAGGTTAAATCTACCTGTGCACTTCTATGCAGTTCCTTCGCTTCTTTTAATTAGGAATTAGGAGTTAGGAATTAGCGTGCAAGGCGAGAGCCATAAAGCTTGCTTTAATGGCCGAGCCGCAGCCGCTAATATGCAATTAGGAAGGAATTTGCTGCGGGATTTTATGGCGAGGCGGGCTGGGAGCGCGGGTTGCCGGGGGGCGCGACACATTGGCCGGGCAGGGAGCGCGGATTGCCGGGGGCCGCGACGCATTGGCCGGGCAGGGAGCGCGGATTGCCGGGGTCGCGACGCATTGGCCGGGCAGGGAACGCGGGTTGCCGAGGGCCGCGACACATTGGCCGGGCAGGGAGCGCGGGTTGCCGGGGGGGGCGCGACGCATTGGCCGGGCACGCATCACCATGCTGCCTGCACAGGCCGCTGCGCCCCTTACAGGTATTCCTCGCCGAGCTTCACAAGGGTCTCGTCGGCCAGCCGGCGCACGGTCATGGCTTCGTCGTTGGGACAGATGACCAGCACGTTGTCGCACTCGGCCACGAGGTAACCCTCCAGCCCCTTGATGATGGCGGCGCGCCCCTCGGGCATGCACACTACGTTGCGGCTGCAGCCCGACAGGAGCACCTTGCCGGCACCCAGCAGGGCGTTGCCGTCGACGTCCTTGTGGGCTACTTCGTACAGCTCGGGCCAACAGCCCACGTCAGCCCACCCGAAGTCGCACTCGTAGACATACACGTTCTTGCCACGGCCGAGCAGCATCAAGTCAATGCTCTGATTGAGGTTCGAAGGGTAGTATTCGCGCACCAGCGTCAGCTCCTCGTCGCGCGACATCTGCCCGTGGGCCGCCTCGATGCGCTCCGCCACGACAGGCGTCACCTCGCGCAGCAACTGCTGCATGCTCCGGGCGCTCCAGACGAAGAGGCCGGTGTTCCACAGGAACTCCCCACTCTCCACAAAGAGGCGGGCGTACTCGGCAGCCGGCTTCTCCTGGAAACTCTTGACGTTGTAGAGGACACCTTCCTTGACCGGATTTCCCATCTGGATGTAGCCGTAAGCCGTGTTGGGCACGGTGGTCTTCACGCCCATGGCCACAAACACGTCGTTGTCGGCGACAAAATCAAGGGCACGCTGCACCTGCTCGCGGAAACGCTCCTCGCGCACGATGTGCTGGTCGGCAGGCGTCACGATAATGGCGGCATCCGGCTCGCGCATGCCGATGTGACACGAAGCCCAAGCCGCAGCGGGCGCCGTGGAGAGCTGTACGGGCTCTACCAGGACGTTCTCGAGCGGCAGGTCGGGCAGCTGCTCACGCACCAGGTCGACATAGTCGCGGTAAGTGGACACATATATTTGCGTAGCGGGGATAAAGGCGGCAAAGCGGTCGTAGGTCTGCTGCAACAGCGTGCGACCGGTGCCAAAGAAGTCGATAAACTGCTTCGGCAGGTACTTTCTGCTCTGCGGCCATAGGCGACGGCCCTCGCCGCCGGCCATGATAATGCAAAAATCCTTGTGCTTTTTCATAAACGTATAGGAAGTAAGTTCTTCATAAGGCACGGCTAAGATAAAAATTTAATCCCATACACCGCACTGCCGGCTTCCTAAAAGAAAGGAAAAGTTATCGAGAGATGAAAAAATCTGACTTTTTTCCCACAAAACTTGGCTTTCTCAAAAAGTATAACTACCTTTGCACCGCATTTAAGCCCAGATGGCGGAATCGGTAGACGCGCTGGTCTCAAACACCAGTGGGGCAACCCGTGCCGGTTCGACCCCGGCTCTGGGTACTGCAAACGGCTTTTAATCATTTGATTATTAGCCGTTTTTGTTTTATTGCCGAGCAAATTACGAGCAAAAAGCAACGCAAACCCGGCTTTTGGTGCTTATTTACCCTTTTTATAGGCTTCCATTTTCTTCCACCAACAAATATGAATTATCCTTTTTTTATATCGTGTGAAGTTTGTGTATTTTTCATATGCTTGGCTAAAAAGTTAGCCATCATCTTTGCGTGCCATTTGATATATTGCATTTGCATAGCACTTGGAATGCATTTGCATACATACGCCGCCGGGCTTTCCCTAATAGTGTTTGTTTTATTTAATATACCTCATAAACAAAAAAAGCCCCATCCGGGCTTGGCTGTTTCACTATAAAACATATTTGAGGCAAACGAAATGCCCAAAATCTGCTAAATTCATTAACATTTGGGCTTTTCGTGTACACATTTTGTAAGTAGTTGATTTTCAATATGGGTTATAGAGTGCAGGGCACTATAACCCTACTAAATCAATTCATCATCAGGATGCAATAACTTCTCCACCACTTCAATCCAAAACGCCCTAAAACGGGCGAATAACGGCGTTTTTCCAAATACTCTTTTCCCGGCGACAAATACGGGCGGCTGTGTCTTGCCGGACAACACGCCCAACCACACATTGCCACCAAACAAAATTTTTATGCGTTCCTTGATTGATGGTTTCCAACACGAAACGCATTGTTTGCCATCACACCACACGGGCAACGCGCCACATTCCGAATCCGACAACGTGCCGGGTTTCTGCAACACCTTCGTGGACTGTAAAAAATCAATTGGTTTCATAAGATTATTACTTGTTTGTTATTCGTTAAACATTGGGAGTGCCTCTACTCAAAAATTAGGGATGCACCCCGTCACCTTTCTTTTTCGTTACAAAACTATGCTTTTTATTTCATCCTTGCAAGCAAAACAGCATAATTATTTACTTTCTGTTTCACTATAAAACACCTTTATTGGCTTTGTGTTTTATAGTGACACATCAAAAGGAAAGCCGGACGGAAAAACACCGCCCGGCAAACCTATTAACCGCCTTTTGTTATTTTCCCTTTGTAAGCCTCAAAAAAGCCTCTGTTTGCGCTTTTGTAAGGTAAACAGTAGTATTGCCCACAATTATACAAAACCCGGATTCTTCATCCCCGTGCTGCCTTTTAGGCGTTACAAGGATTTTCCCCCTAAAGGGTTTAACGAGTTATCCACTTTGGCGTTATCCAACTTTGATATTTCAAACTGGCTTTTGGTTTTCTTGCTTTCAATATAAGCCTTTACACCATCGCTAACGCCCTCTATTTCGGCTTTTCGTTGCAATAGTTCTTGCCTCTTTTGTCGGTATTGGGCATCTTTCACAATGTTTTCGCCTACACGCTGGTAAACATCTTTTTGGTTGCCGGAAACATCGCCCCGGTTCTCTTGCCATGATTCAAACTCGGCATCAAGGTTTTTAATTTCTGCCTCAATTGCCATTACTTCTGCTTGTTCTTGCTCTGTCATAATCGTACAAATTAAGTGTTATTGAATTTACCAAATATTGGTAACAAGTTACAGCGTTATTATATATTACACTTTGCCATGTTAGATATACGCCCCGGCGTTCCTTATGGCGTCATCTAATTCCCGTATATCATCACTTGCACAATCTTCGCTTATAGTGGATGCAATCTCTTGCAAACGCTTCTTTACACGGGTGTAATATTTGGCATCTTGAAACGTGCCGTTTTGCTTTAATTCATTCACAAAATCGCCTATCTCATCTTGCCCGGTTTGATTGATAAGGCGTGCAAAGAATATGTTTACTGCATCATTTGCCGTTTTTATATTGTCCATAACGCTACATCTTGTTTCTTTTGTTTTTGGAATGGCAAAGTATTGGCGTTGCCACAACTTCACCATGTTTCTGTAAAATGTTTCATTGGTTAGGGTACGCCCCAAAACCTCATTAACCTTGAATTGGCTTGCCAAATGCCCGTTAAACCTCATTTCATAGCGTAATAAAGGCATCCCGGACAAAAGCCCCGGCGTTTGAATGCCCTTTGATTGTGCTTCTACTGTCTTATCGTAAAAACAAAGCGTTTTGCCTTGCCGTTTGCCAATGGATTTGTAATATATGCTGCCATCGCCAACCCTTTCCCTTTTCAGCCTTGGAACATCGCCAAACCGCCGTAAATAAACGCCCGTTGGCTTCATCATGGGAAATTGTGTGCCAAATTCCAACCCGGTTACATAGGCTGCTCCTAAATCAACGTGCAACGCATCGGAAAGCATTCCCAAAGCCTCATCAGTTTTAACCCTATCAAGAGTAAACACGTTGCTTTTGTTGTAATACTTTGGGAGGCTTCCAATGATTGCAACGCCATTGGGGTACATCATCACTTTAACGCCGCCAATTGTGCCGCTTGTCAATGTACATTCCCCGGTGGTGGTGTCAATGATATTGCAAACCCTTTCAAGGTGTCGGGCAATTTCTTCGGTGCTGCTCGCCCTCGGTATGAAAAACTTGATTTTGTCATACATATAACATTTACCATTTTTTGGTAATAACCGCCAATTATTTTATTTGCTTCCTCAACTCTGCCAACCTATCATCAAAGCCGCCATTCATCAACGCCTTGCAATAGGCTGAAATAAGGCATTTGCCGCCTTGCAAAACAATCATTTCAAACTCGGTGGGCAATTGCCTTGCTTCCGGCGTTGAGGCTTCCCCGTTTTGGTGTACCACAAACAAAAAGCCATCTTCCCGGCATTCAAAAAACGGGTTTGGGCGTTCCTTGGATGAATAAACGGGCTTATCCAATGGGTAGCCATAGGCAAAGCCACTCAAAGCCCCATTTACAAAGTAATCTTTAAGCCCGGTTAGGTTGAGGCTGTTCTTTGCTTGCAAACTCATTGCCGGAACGCTGCTTTTTGTTTGTGTTTCACGCTTTGCCATTAGGTAAACGGAAACACGCCCATCACGCCCCCTTAATTCATCCATCGGCGGATAATATCCGGCTTCCGCCGTTATTACATACTTTGGGGTTTTCTTGCTGCTCTTGTCAAATATTAGCCGGGCATAATAAATGATTTCCGGTTGCACCATCATACAGCCGCCCCCTTTCTTTGGCAATATCCCGCCGCCTTTTGGCTTAACTCGGCATCGGTTGCACATCTGTTTTGTTGCAACCATTCTTCAAGTTCCGCCCGGTTAAAATAGCACATTTTGCCCATCGGCTTGTAATGGGGTATCTGTTTTCTCATGGTTAGTTTATACAAATAACTCTTTGACACACCCATATAAACCGCCGCCTCATCGCTTGTTAGCACTTCTTTAGTGCATCCAATTACATTTGCCGTTATAAGGTCGGCAATTACCTTTCTTTCTTCATTTGTCATCGTTCCTTTGCTTTGAATGGCTGAGGCTTTCCCGGGGTGTATGCAAGCCCATCCCGCTATTTGCCCTAACATCCCCCGGTGGGGCTTGCATTCCACCCACCGAAAGGATTTCATGTGCAAAGGTATTGTGCAAGGGAAACAAAGAATAATGTATTTTAATGTGCATTATAATGCAAAAAAAAGCACCCGTTTAATAGGTGCTTTGGTTATCCTCAAATATGCTATCAATTATTGGCTTCCATTTTTGGGGTTTCTTGGCAGAACAAATTTGTGTTAAGGCACTTTGAAGCCTATTTACCTCAAACAATTTGTCTAATGCTGTTCCGGGAAATGGCTCTATGTTTTTGGGGCAAAATACCCTACCGCAAAAATAGGCTAACTCTACTTTAGATTTATTCCATTTTAGCCCCGTTCCCGTTGCTTTAATCCACTCTTTTTGCATTGCCTTTTTGAAATACACTTTAGCCCTTTCCCGGCGTTCATCCCGGCAAAATTCCAATGCCTCATCAATCCCCATTGGCTTTGTGTCGGGCTTCACGGGTTCTTGTTGAGGCTCATTTGTATGGGTTGCAATCTCATACAACATTCTATGGCAACGTGCAACGCTTGCCTGTGTTTTGCTTTGAAGTTTCTTACATTTAATGATTTGTGGGAAAACGTGGCGTGGCACGCTTGCAACCTCACGGGCAAAAGCCTCATCTTTTGTGGCATCATAGTAAGCCCGTACAATGTACGCCAATTCTTCCAATCGGTTCAAATCTCGCTTTAATACGCTGCCACATGGTATTTCATTTGCAACACACAAACCTGCATCATGTACAATTTGCCTTATTTGTGCAATGGCTTGGTATGCTTTATAATCTTCCATAATATTTTTATTTCTACAATATTAGTTCTGGTAGGCTGTTTATGGCATCTTCTTTCAGTTTGTCGATTGCCCGGGTGTATTTCTCCGTGTGCTTTAGCCCGGAATGCCCTAAAAGGCTTGCTACTGTCTTAATGTTTGCACCATTATTCAATATATTAACGGCAAAGGAATGCCGCGCACAATGCCATGTTATATGTTTGCCAATGCCCGCCCGTTTTACCCATCTTCTCAAAGCCTTTAAGCACATTGTGTGGCTTGGCAAAGGGAATATCGGTGTATCTTTCCCCTCGCCCTCTTTGGGTTGTCCTATTAGGCTCAAAATGCCATCATTCAAGGGTATAATAACGCCGCTGCTTGCTGAATGCCCCTTTGTTTTGTTCTGCTCAAATTTTAGCAACTTGTTTGAATAATCCACATTGGCAAAAGTTAAATCTTTCACATCACAAAACCTTAACCCACAATAAAGGCTCATAATAAATGCCCGTCTAATATTGGGGTTTTCATTATCGTAATGGGTTGCTATAAGGTTTTTAATTTCCTCTTGCGATAAAACCTCTTTTCTCAATATGTTTTCATCAATTTTAATAACAACACCCTTGCAAGGGTCTTTTGCCATCACATCATGCTCAATGGCATAATGAATAACTTTCTTAAAGCGTTGGTAGATGCTCTTCGCCCCCTCGCCAACGCTTCTGCTTTGCAAATATTCAGTAAATGCCACCATCATATCTTTGTCCATCTGTTCCGGCTTTATGCCCTTTAGATATTTTGTGTATTCCGGTGTATCTTTCAAGAAATCTTTGAAGCGATTTAGGGCAATAATCATCATTCTAATATCTTTCTTTGTGTACCCGTCAATGTAGGCTTGGAAATATTCAATGAAATCTATTTGCCTATCTTTCTTTAGCCTATACCCCTCACCCTTTTCCAATAGTTCTTGTTGGCGTTCATATCTTATTTTTTTTGCAAGTTCCAACGTTTCTTTGTTCTGCTGCCTCTCTAATGGTGTTCTTGGTGCTGTCCACAAATATAGGCTTAATGGCTCTTTTCGCCGCTCCACCTTTGTTACATTCTTATCTTTTGCCTCATTGTAAACAAGGCTATAACCCAAATAATATTCCAAATATAGGCTTTCTCTGCCATCGGTTAGCATCCGGGCATATAATTTGGGGTTTTCTGTTTTGTCGGCACTTATTAAATAAGTTCCGTCACACCTAACTTCTTTCTTTGCCATTGTTCTTTTGTTTTTGTTCTTTGTTTCCTTTGTTTGCAAAGGTAGTGCTTTTATTTTGTATTCCGAGCAAATTCCGAGCAAAAAGTGCAAAAACATAGTCTAATTTTTGAAACAATGTGCAAATACCTATTTTTGCTCCGCTTGATTTATAGGTACTTATCTTCTTTTGGGTACACAATATTATCACGGTTGTGTATCGGCTCTGGGTACGCAGTAAAGAGGAGTACGCAACTCCTCTTTATTTTTTTCCGCAGCCCCAAGGCGCGCCGCCGGCTTCCGCACAGGCTGTACCCGCGGCCCAAGGCAGGCCACCGGCTTCCGCACAGGCTGCACCCACGGCCCAAGGCGCGCCCCACAAAGGGGATTTCTGTCTGTCCGAGGGCGAAGTCTGCGCCTTCTGACGGCCGCGACTTCATTTTTTTTAGTAACTTTGCCGCGCACAATTTGCGCACCTATGTCCGTAGAAATCAAGAAAGTCAGCACACCACGCGAGCTGAAAAAATTCATACGCTTCAACTACGAATTTTATAAAGGCAATCCCTACTCCGTACCTGACCTGTACGACGACATGCTCAATACCTTCTCGCCCGCCAAGAACGCCGCGTTCGATTTCTGCGAGGCCGACTACTTCCTGGCCCTGCGCGAAGGGAAAATCGTGGGCCGAGTGGCCGCCATCATCAACCACCGGGCCAACGAGACATGGGGACGGAAATGCGTCCGCTTCGGATGGATCGACTTCATCGACGACCTGGAAGTGAGCAGCGCCCTGATCGACACCGTCAAGGACTGGGGACGCCAACGCGGCATGGAGGAAATCGAAGGCCCGCTGGGATTTACCGACATGGATGCCGAGGGTATGCTCGTCGAAGGCTTCGACCAACTCTCCACCATGGCCACCATCTACAACTACCCCTACTATCCACAACACATGGAACGCCTGGGGATGGAAAAATCGGCCGACTGGGTGGAAATGAAAATCTATATCCCCGAAGAAATCCCCGAGAAGCACCAACGTATCTCGGACATCATACAGCGCAAGTACAACCTGCACATCCGCAAACTCACCAGTAAAAAGGAGGTTCGCGAAAGTGGTATCGGCCACGAAATCTTCCGTCTCATCAACGAAGCCTACGCGCCCCTCTTCGGGTTCTCGAAAATGACGGAAAAGCAAATCGACCAGTATGTAAATATGTATGTGCCGGTGCTCGACCTAAGGATGGTGACGATTATCGAGAATGCAGACCACGAAATCGTGGGCGTAGGCATCTCGATGGCCTCGCTGTCGCGCGCCCTGCAAAAGGCAAAGGGAAAACTGTGGCCCTTCGGATGGTTCCACCTGCTCAAGGCGCTCAAATGGAAACGACCCAAAGTGCTCGACCTGCTCCTCGTGGGCATCCGACCCGACTACCAGGGCAAAGGAGTCAACGCCCTGCTCTTCACAGACCTTATCCCCATCTACCAGGAAATGGGTTTCGAATACGCAGAAAGCAATCCGGAGCTCGAAGCCAACGACAAGGTGCAAAACCAGTGGCAGTACTTCAAGACCGAACAGCACAAGCGACGCCGCGCCTACAAGGCTAAAATCTGACAACGGCGGCCTGCGCGGCACCATCCAGCCACCGCTTCCCACTATCAAGACTCTAATCCCATAAAATATGGCTCTGCTACCCGAAAATCCCGACATGCTGCCCGCCAACGGCGGCACAGCCTCGTACACCGAAGACAACATCCGCACTTTGGAGGGCGTGGAGCACATCCGCCGGCGACCCGGTATGTACATCGGACGACTTGGCGACGGCTCGCACGCCGAGGATGGCATCTACGTACTACTCAAGGAGACCATAGATAATAGTATCGACGAATTTAACGAGGGCTTCGGCAAACGCATCGAGGTGAACATCACCGACGACAGCTCGGCAGAAGTGCGCGACTACGGCCGCGGCATCCCCCTCGGCAAACTGGTCGACGCTGTCTCGAAGCTGAACACCGGCGGAAAGTACGACACGGCCGTCTTCACCGCCTCCGTCGGCATGAACGGCGTAGGTCTGAAAGCCGTCAACGCACTCAGCCGCCGCTTCATAGCACGAAGCTTCCGCGATGGTCGTATGCACGAAGCCATCTTCGACTGCGGAAAACTCGTCGAAGACCGCGAAACTGATACTACCGAGGAGAACGGCACCTATATCTACTTCGCACCCGATCCCGAACTCTTTGCGGACTTCCGGTTCCACGCCGAGTTTGTCACCAACATGCTCCGCAATTACACCTACCTCAACACCGGGCTCGCCATCTTCCACAACGGACGCCGCATAGTCAGCCGCAACGGACTCGAAGACCTGCTCAATGACAACATGACGGCACCCGGCCTCTACCCCATCGTACATCTGCATGGCGAAGGTATAGATATCGCCTTCACACATACCTCGCAGTACGGCGAAGAGTACTACTCATTTGTCAACGGACAGCACACGACACAGGGCGGAACGCACCAAAGCGCATTCAAGGAGCACATAGCCCGCACTATCAAGGAGTACTATGGCAAGAACTTCGACGTGCAGGACGTCCGCAACGGACTTGTGGCCGCCATCTCAATACGTGTCATCGAGCCGCTCTTTGAGAGTCAGACGAAAATCAAACTTGGCTCCCTCACCATGGCTCCCGACAAAGACCTACACGGCAATCCGTTCCCACTGTCGGGCGTCAGCGTCAACAAATTCGTGGGAGACTTCATCAAGGAAAACGTAGATAATTACCTCCATCGCAACCTTGACGTCGCCGATATCCTGCAACAGAAAATCCAGGAAAACGAAAAGGAACGCAAAGCCATAGCCGGTGTCACGAAACTGGCCCGCGAGCGCGCCAAAAAAGCCAACCTGCACAACCGAAAGCTCTGCGACTGCCGCGTACACCTCAACGACGCGCCGCCAAAGGCCAAACGCGGCGAAGAGGAAACGCCCGACCCGCGATTTGAGTCGGCGATATTCATCACCGAGGGCGACTCCGCCAGCGGCTCCATCACGAAAAGTCGCGACGTCAACACGCAAGCCGTTTTTTCCCTGCGAGGAAAACCGCTCAACTGCTTCGGACTGACGAAGAAAGTGGTCTACGAAAACGAGGAATTCAACCTTCTGCAAGCCGCACTCAACATTGAGGACGGCCTGGACGGACTTCGTTACAACAAAGTCATCGTGGCGACCGACGCCGACGTGGATGGCATGCACATCCGCCTGCTCATGATCACCTTCTTCCTGCAATTTTTCCCCGAACTCATCAAGAAGGGCCACGTCTACATACTTCAGACGCCCCTCTTCCGCGTCAGGAACAAAAAGAAACGCGACAGGAAGAACCGGCAGCCCGGCAGTGACGCCGGCGAAGCCGCGGGCAGCGCCGCCGGCGAGGCTATTCTGAAAAAGGCACGCACCTCGGACCGCTCGGAGTTTGAAACGATTTACTGCTACAGCGAGGAGGAGCGACTGAATGCCATCGAGAAACTTTCGCCGGCTCCCGAAATCACCCGCTTCAAGGGTCTGGGCGAAATTTCTCCCGACGAGTTCCGCCACTTCATCGGCCCGGACATCCGCCTGGAGCAGGTGACGCTGCACAAGAGCGACCAAGTCAAAGAGCTCTTGGAATATTATATGGGCAAGAACACGATGGAGCGCCAGAACTTCATCATAGACAACCTCGTCATCGAGGAAGATCCCGCCGAAGACGACGCCGAGTAGCCCCACCGGCCGCGCAGATTCTCCCGCCGGCCGCGCAGATTCTCCCGCCGGCTGCGCAGATTGTCCCACCGGCCCTTTATCGCAAACCATTCCTTACTCACATCCCTTGAAAACAGCCATCTTTCCCGGGTCTTTCGACCCTTTTACCATCGGCCACGCCAGCATTGTGGAGCGCGGCCTGCCCCTGTTCGACCAAATCGTCATTGGTGTGGGAATTAACGAGAGCAAGCGTTCGCTCTACAGCATCGGGGAGCGCGTGGAAGCCATTCGCGCACTCTATGCCGGCGAACCGCGCATCCGCGTAGTGAGCTACGACGACCTGACCATCGATTTGGCGCGACGCGAGGGCGCACAGTTCATCCTGCGCGGCCTGCGCTCGGTCAAGGACTTCGAATACGAGCGCGACATCGCCAACATGAACGAGCGCCTGGCCGGCATCGAGACGGTTCTCCTCTTTACAGAACCACAGTACGCCAGCATATCTTCGAGCGTCGTGCGCGAGCTCATCGCCTTTGGCAAGGACGTCACCGACTTCCTGCCGCACCGCCCGCAACCATAAGCCGCGGCCTGCCGCCATGAGGTAGTTATCCACGCGCAGGCCGCCCCCAGTTTCACATTTTCAAACCCTAATTTTTCCCGTTCCATGAAGAAGTTACTCCTCCTCCTCTTGCCACTGCTCAGCATCCTGCCCGCCAACGCCCAACTTGGCGTCGGCGACATCGACCTCGTCCAGCTGCGCAAGCTGCAACTGGCCCAGATGGCCATCAAGAGCCTCTACGTTGACACCATCAACCTCAACCAACTCACCGAAAACGCCATACGCGGCATGCTCGAGCAGCTGGACCCCCACTCCACCTATGTGGATCCCAAGGAGACCAAGAGCATGACCGAAAACCTCGACGGTAATTTCGAGGGCATCGGCGTGCAGTTCAACATACTCGAGGATACGCTCGTCGTCATCCAGACCATTTCGAAAGGCCCGAGCGAGAAAGTCGGCATACTGGCCGGCGACCGCATCGTCAGTGTAGACGGGCAGCCCATCGCCGGCGTCAAGATGGAGCGCGACAGCATCATGCGCCTGCTCCGCGGCCCCAAGGGCACCAAGGTACGCCTCGGCGTCGTGCGGCGCAGCGTGAAGGACCATATCTACTTCAACGTGACGCGCGACAAAATCCCCGTCAACACCCTCGATGCCGCCTACATGATTGCCCCCGGCGTGGGTTACATCCACCTGGACCGCTTCGGCGCCAACTCGGGCACCGAGGTACGCGAGGCCATCGTCAGCCTGAAGGCCCAGGGCATGGAGAAACTGATCTTTGACCTGCAGAACAACGGCGGAGGCTACCTTGAAGCCGCCCGCGAAGTAGCCCAGCAGTTCCTGCCCGGCGGTTCGCTCGTCGTATTCACCGAGGGACGCGAAGTACCGGCCCAGAAGCTCTTCGCAGGAAGCGAAGGCGAGTTCCGCACGGGCGAGCTCATCATACTCGTCAACGAGTACACCGCATCGGCCGCCGAAATCGTCAGCGGCGCCGTGCAGGACCACGACCGCGGACGCATCGTGGGCCGACGCACCTTTGGCAAGGGACTTGTGCAACGCCCCATCGAACTGCCCGACGGCTCGATGATACGCCTCACCGTGGCACACTATTACACCCCCTCGGGACGCTGCATCCAGAAACCCTACGTCAAGGGCGACCGCAAGGACTATGAGCGCGACGTACTCAACCGCCTGAACCACGGAGAGCTGACTTCGCTCGACAGCATACACCTCGACAGCACCAAGGTCTACCGCACGCTCGGCCAGGGACGTACCGTCTATGGCGGAGGTGGCATTATGCCCGATGTCTTCGTGCCCCTCGACACCACCAAGGTCTCGACGCTCTACGCTACCATCAACCGAAACAACATCATCGTGGACGTCACCCTGAAATACGCCGACAAAAACCGCAAGTCGCTGCTCCGCAAATACAAGAAATTCGACGACTACGTCACCTCCTTCGAAGTGCCGCAGGAACTGATTGACGAAGTGTTCGACAAAGCACGGGCCAAGGGCATCGAAGCCAAGGACGACAGCGAGCTGCAGGCTGCCACCGCCGACCTGCACCGCGTGCTCAAGGCACTGATCGCCTACAATGTGTGGGACCGCAACGAGTACTTCCGCCTGACGAACATGGAGAACGACATCGTCGGCCGCGCGCTCGAACTGATGCAGGGCACGAAGTGACGACCTTGACCCACCGACAGCCCATGCTTCCGCCCCCGCCCACACCCACCGAGATACAGCTGCGCCACCGCATCACCCATGCGGCGGCGCAGCGTGGTTTTGTGGCAGCAGGTGCCGCCCCGGCCGAGCCCCTGCCCCAATGGCGCATCGCGCAGGTGCGCCGCTGGACGGACAGCGGTCGCGCGGCGGGCATGGACTACCTGCAGCGCCACCTTGCCCTGCGCGCCGATCCGCGCGCCTTGGTGCCCGGGGTGCGCACCGTGCTCTCGTTTGCCCTGCCCTACGACCCCGCGCCCGCCTTTGCCCCCACAGCCCTGCGCCTGGCGCGCTACGCCCTCGGCAGCGACTACCACGACGTCGTGCGCGACCGCCTGCGCAGCCTTCTCGCCGACCTCGGTTTCGATGCCGCGCACGAGGGACGCATCTTCTGCGACACAGCCCCCGTCGACGAGCGCTACTGGGCCTGGCGATGCGGACTGGGTGCATGGCTGCGGAGCGGTATGATCGCCGTACCGGGCTGCGGCACCTTCGTCTTCCTCGGCGAATGGTTCTCGCCCCTCTCGGCCGAAGAACTGCTCCGCCGCCTGCCCGCCGAGGAGCCGGGCGAAGACACGCCTGCCCCCGCCCCCGCAAGGCCCGTGGCCGACAGCTGCCTCGCATGTGGGCGCTGCGTCGAAGCCTGTCCCGGCGGCGCACTGACCGACGGCGGACTGGACGCGCGCCACTGCCTGTCCTACCTCACCATCGAGCACCGCGGCCCCCTGCCCCCCGACACAGGCCGCCGCATGGGGCAGACCCTCTACGGCTGCGACCGCTGCGCTGAAGTCTGTCCACACAACGCGCCCCTGCTCTCGGGCCACACCGCGCACCCCATCCCGCCCGAACTGCAACCGCGGCCCGAACTGCTCCGCCGCACCCCCGCCGAGTGGCAGCAACTCACCCCCGAAACGTACCGCACCCTCTTTCGGGGCAGCGCCGTCAAGCGCGCGAAGTACGACGGCATCACCCGCAATATCAGCGCCTTAGCCGAAGCGAGGGAGGAAACGCCCGGCGCGCCGCCGAAATGTTAAAACGGGAAGAACCGGATTTGCTTTTCGTCGAAAAAAGCAGTATATTTGCCCAAGCAAAGCAGGAAGCCGTACGCAGCGTGCGGCTTCCTGCTTTTTTAGGTCCTGTCTGCGGGCAAAACTAGATAGGAAAATTCCGGCACAAAAAGGGCCTTTAATCTTATTTAGGTTAAATCTACCTATGCACTTCTATGCAGTTCTTTCCCCCTTGAGGATTTCCTGATTCCTAACTTCTAAACCATTAATTAGGAATCATTATGAAACGCCAGTATATATCGCCCCTGACCCAAGTCGTAGACCTAGACAGCGAGCACTTGATGAACTTTACCGCCAGTCTGAACGACGGCACCATCGACGCCGGTGACTCCTTCACCCACAAGAAAGACCAGGGACTGCCCCCCTGGATGTCCGCCGACGAAGATGAAGAATACTAAGCAGTAGAACCATCCGGATTGTCCCACCCCACACGCCACAGCCAGCCCTCCCCGGACCGACCACAAGGCAACAAGGGTGAGACAATCCGCCCTTTCGGGGAAAACGGCAGGCACTTAGTTGCGCAAATCATTCCGAATAATTATTTTTGCATCCGGACCTGTGTTTCCCGAAAAAGCTTCGGTACACAATATTAATATTATACAAACCATTCATTCACTAAATCTACTACCTATGAAAAGATTACTCTCTTTTCTCTCCCTGCTGATCTGCACCATGTGGCAGATGCAGGCCGACACGGTGGTCGGTTCCTCCACGCAACCCGGCGACGGCAGACCCGAACACCTGTACACGATGGTGAACGGCAACGGCACTTACGCCAATGACCTGACCCATCCGTCGTCGGGCGAGGACGATCACGGTCTCTTCGCCTTTTATGCCGTCAGCGGCAAGACCAACATGTACTACATCTACAGCTACAACGCCAAGAAGTGGCTGACGTACAACCCCGCCGCCAGCTATAGCAACGGCAAAAGCTTCGTAGTCATGTCTGACACCCGCTCCGACAATGCTTACTTCCTGGTAAACAACTACTCCGGCGACAAGTTTGAAATCCAGCCCGTCACCACCAGCGGCAGCGGCAACCTCTATCTGAACTGGTACCAGGGAGTCGGCGCCAACGCGGGCCTGACGCTCGGCCTCTGGCAGGACAACGGAAGCAAAGACCTGGGAAGCAGCTGGACCTTTGCGGAAGTTGTCTTCAGAACGTACAACTATACCATCAACCTGCCCGAAGGCGGCTCCATCACCATTGCCGGCAATTCCTACGCCAATGGAAGCACCTACAGCTGCGAGGGCAGCCTGAACAAGAGCGACATCACCGTGCCCGCACAGGAGGGAAAATTCTCTGTCGTGTCGATCGATGACGTCAACCAGACCATCACCGTGCGCTACGGCACGATACCCGTACAGCCCGATCCGGCAGTCTATACCAACGCCGTGCTCTATCCCGCACAGCAGGATGCAGTAGGCACTGCCGTCCTCACGAAGGACGGCGACGTCTATACGCTGAACAACAACGTGCTGGCAGCATCGTTTGTCAAGGTGGGCGACGCACTTTACTTCGCCGGATCGACGGCCATGAACCTGCAGCCCGGTACCGAACCCTTCACCGTGGCCTTTGGCGCGGGCGACAACGTGCCTGCCTCGGCCATGACGCTCACCAGCATCGAAACGATGGACCTCACGCCCGAAGTAAATGCAGTGGGCGGCGCAGAACATTACAACGGAAAGGCACTTGTGGCCCACTACACCTACACCTACAACGGCTCCACCATCAATATTTTGTGGAAAGCCGTACTTCGTGACGGCAGCCATTACCTCCGCACGGAAATGGAACTGACCGGCGTGGACGATGTGGATATGTACAACGTCATCCCCATGGCTTACAACGTAGATTGCAAGGCCGCAGGCTCGACCCCCGTCGTAGTGGGCAACACCCGCGGCGCCGTGCTGATGAGCAACAAGATCTTCGCCGGACTCGAGAACCCCGTAGGCTATAACACCGTGGGCGAAGCTTCGGGCGCAGAGGACCTGTGGGAAGAAACCTCCTCGACAGCCGAAAACCTGACGGCTACGTCCTGGACTACCGTAGCTTCCGACGACGTTCCCAACCGTGTGGTCGAAGCTACCGGCGCAAACTATCCCAACGTACTGGCTTATACGAAGAGCGGAGTAGCACTTACGGAAGGCCAGAAGGTAGAAATCACCGTGAAGTACACCGGCGGTAACCACCGCCTCAACTTCGGCGGCGCCGACCTGCTGGATGCTGAAGGCAACATAGCCGCCAGCGACTACCACTCCGGCTATTCGGGCAACGAACACAGCAATAATACGTTCACCTTCTCAGCTCCGTACGACGGAACGTTCAGTCTGCGCGTCTTCGTAGAGAAGGCTACCGAGGATGTCGACGCCAGCAGCACGATGACCGTCAAGGTGTACACCCCGAAAGCCGGTGCTGAGGTCAACACCGAGCTGGTGGGCATCCAAGGACGCTGGAGCCGCAACACAACCCTTGCCGCCGGCGAAACCTGGAAGATTTCCGCCGTCGTAGGTCTTGTTGCGCAGGACGGTGAGCAGGCCAACGCAGATATACACAAGACACAGAAGCGCCGCTCCTTCTTGGCGTACAGCGAACGCGAGCGTGCAGTGCCCTGGCGTCCCAATCCCGCGTACATTTCCTGGTACGAGCTGAACATAGACCGTAACAACGCGGCCGATCCTACGAACAACATGAACGCAAACCAGGTTCTCGACATACTGAACCACTGGAAGTCTGATTTCTTCGATGTCTACGGCGTCGGCCCGTGCAGCTTCGTCATCGATGATGGCTGGGACAACTACGGAACGTGGACTTTCCACTCCGGATTCCCCAACGAGATGCGCGACATGGCTGCCAAGGCTGCCGAAATGGGCGCCGGCGTGGGCGCATGGCTTGGTCCGGTGGGCGGATACGGCACCAGCGGAAACTATCGCCGCGCTTACTGGCGCGACAAGGGCGGCATGGTGCTCTCCAACCCCGCTTACTATCAGACCTTCCTGGATGCTGCTGAAAACCTGACCAAGAATCAGGGCGACTTCCGCTTCTTCAAGTTCGACGGCATCTCGGCACAGTTCAGCTCAGTCGGACCTGATGCCGGCGACACGGGCAACGAGAACGCCGAAGGCATCATCCGCCTGGAGCGCTACGTCCGCGAGAACCTCAAACGCGACATCTTCTTCAACACGACCGTAGGTACTTGGGCCTCGCCGTTCTGGTATCACTACACCGACGCCACCTGGCGCCAGGAAGGTGACTATGGTGAATCCGGCAACAACAGTATCGACCGCGAAAAGTGGATTACGTACCGCGACCGCCTGGTTTATCAGAACTATGTCAAGAATTCGCCCATCTGCCCCATCAATACGCTGATGACCCACGGATTTATTCTGAGCAGCCACGGCGCCGTGAGCAAGAACATGAGCTACGATGCCTGCTTGCGCGAACTCCGCTGCGCCTTCCTCTGCGGTTCGGGCATGGTAGAGCTTTACAATGACTACGCCCTGATGAACAGCATCAACGGCGGTAAGCTTTGGGCCGACCTGGCCGAGTGTATCGCTTGGCAAAAGAGCAATGCCGACGTACTGCCCGACGCTCACTGGGTAGGTGGCAACCCCTGGACGGGTTCTGCCGCCGAGGTATACGGCTGGGCATCGTGGAACGGCACAAAGGCTACCCTTGCCCTGCGCAACGGTGCCAACAACGCACAGACCTACACCTTTACCCTGCGCGAGGCCCTCAACATTCCGGCCAACGTAACAGGCAGCATGTACTTCAAGCGCTCGTTCAACGTACAGGATCCCTTGACCGGTTTCAACGAAGCCACCGCCATCGACTACGACACGCCGATTACCGTCACCCTGCCGGGCAGCAGTGTCTTCGGCTTCGACGGTTCGACAAGCGCTGTGGACCTTCCGCTCAACAGCTTCAACCCCACGGAAATTTCTCCCGCCAACAGCAGCACACTGGAAAGCCTCAGCGCCATCAGCCTGACCTTCCCCGCTGAAGTAGGCTACGTAGAAACCACCGCCCTCGACGTGAAGGATGCCAGCAACAACGTGGTCACCACGGCTACCCTGGCCATCAATGACGAGAACGCCGCTGTGGTAGACGTCACCCTGGCCGAGGAAATCGCCTCGAACGGCACGTATCGCATCACCATCCCCGAAGGTTTCATCTACGATGCTGACGGCCAGACGGAAGGCGCTACCTACAACCCCGAAGTCCTGCTCTCCTACACCATCCGCGTGCTGGAGGACTACGCCATCAACTTCGACCGCGATGCCACAGCCACCCGCGCCGACCGTGCCCTCCGCGGCGTCACACTGACCGAAGAAGGACAGGGCGACCAGACCATCACGCTGGCCTCGCCCAAGCCCTACACGGACCTGTCGGCCGACGAGAACGCAATCCTCACCTGCAAGGCAGGCAGCACCCTCACTGCCACGTTCAACTACACGGGCACCTGGATGCACGGCTACGTATATATTGACCTCGACCACAGCAAGCAGTTCTCCTACAACGAGGGCAATACGGACCAGAGCGGCACGGAATTGCTGACATTCGCCTTCTACTCCGGCGATTTCAACAACGACGCGAGCGGTGTCAACTCCCTCGGCCAGAGCATCACGGGCAACAACCGCGCCAACATCAACCCGCCCTCGTTCACCGCACCGGCGGAAGCAGGCACCTACCGCATCCGCTTCAAGGTGGACTGGAACAGCGTGGATCCGGGCGGTCAGCTGGCTGCCAACGGCACAGCGACCGGCAGCAACGGCATCCTGGCCAACGGCGGTGCCATCCTCGACGCCACCCTCCAGGTGACGGGTACGAACACCGGTATCACGGGTGCTGAGAACGGCAACGGCGAAGCCCGCTACTACGACCTGAGCGGCCGCCGCCTGCACGCAGCTCCCGCCCACGGCGTCTATATCAAAGGCAACCGCAAGGTGGTGAAATAATCCCCCTCCTCATAACCAGTGAAAAGGGTGCGCCCTCGCTTCGGGGACGCGCCCTTTTCTTTTCTCTCCCCACACAGTCCCGCGGAAGCCGCCGCGCCACGTCCGCCGAAGCTTCCCGCAACTACACATTCACTTCCGAAAATGAAACGTCTGGCTTCACTCGACATCCTGCGCGGCCTGGACCTCTTCCTCCTGGTCTTTCTGCAACCCATCCTGTGGGACCTGCTCACCCGCATCGGCACGCCCGGTGCCGCCGCCGTGCTCTACCACTTCGACCACGAGGTATGGGAGGGATTCCGCCTGTGGGACCTCGTCATGCCGCTCTTCCTCTTTATGAGCGGTGTCTCGATGCCGTTCGCCTATGCCCGCCACCTGCGCGGCGAAGTCCCCCTCAGTCACGCCTACCGCAAGGCCGTGCGGCGCTTCTTCCTGCTTTTCATGCTCGGCATGGTCGTGCAGGGCAACCTGCTCGGACTGGACCCCGCCGCCATGCAGATTTATACCAACACCCTGCAGGCCATTGCCGCGGGCTACCTCATCACGGTGCCCCTGGTGCTCCACCTGCAGCCGCGCGGACGGCTTGTGGCCATCGTGCTGCTACTGGCGGCCTACAGTCTCCCGATGATGCTGTGCGGCGACTTCACGCCGGAGGGCAACCTGGCCTGCCGCATCGACGAAGCGGTGCTCGGCCGCTTCCGCGGCGACCCCTCGTACGCCTGGCTCCTGCCCAGCCTGACCTTTGGCGTCACCGTGTCGCTCGGTGCCTGGGCGGGCCAGATCATCCGAAGCGGCGGTGCGGCCTCGCGGCGCACGGCGCTGCTGCTGGCCCTGATAGGTGCGGCGTTGGTGGGCCTTGGTGCGCTCTGGGGGCTCAGCATGCCCATCGTGAAGCGCATCTGGACGGCCAGCATGGCCCTCTATTCGGGCGGCTGGTGCTTCCTGCTGATGGCCCTGTGCTACTACGTCATCGATGTGTGCGGCATCCGTCGGCCCTTTGACTGGCTGCGGATTTACGGCATGAACTCCATCGCGGCCTACGTGCTGGGCGAGGTCGTCAACTTCCGCTCCGCCGTCCATTCCGTGAGCTATGGTCTGGCGCCCCTGCTCGGCGACTTCTACGCCGTATGGCTCACGTTCGGCAACTTCCTCCTCCTGTTCTTCCTGCTGCTGGCCCTGCACCGCGCCCACGTCTACATCAAGGTGTAGGCCGCCGCGGCTTTGCCGGAATGTTAAAACGGGAAGAGACGGATTTGCATTTCGTCGAAAAAAGCAGTATATTTGCCCAAGCAAAGCAGGAAGCCGTACGCAGCGTGCGGCTTCCTGCTTTTTTAGGTCCTGTCTGCGGGCAAAACTA
>SFCP01000084.1 GCA_004558535.1 Bacteroidales bacterium
TAGGTACACCGGTAGGTAGCGGGGTCGATGTTTTCGCGCGGCGGAGCATAACGTTTCAGGTAGCGCGGCGCCAAATGGGCATCGCTGAGCACCTTGTGCATGAACAGGCCGAAGATGGGTAGGGCGGTGCGGCTGCCTTGTCCCAACTGTCCGGTGCGGAAATGGATGCTGCGGTATTCTCCGCCGACCCAGGCTCCACCGACCAGCGAGGGAGTGACGCCGATAAACCAGGCATCGGAATGGTTGTTGGTAGTGCCGGTCTTGCCGCCAAAATCAATTTTCCCATTGAAGGAACCCATATATTTGGCAGCGCCGAGGGCCTGCGAGGTACCGCCGCCATCGCGCACACCGGCCTCGAGCAATTGTTGCACATAAAAGGCTGCGCGATAGGGTAGAGCGCGGAAGTGGTCCGGTTGGGCTTCGTAGATGACATGGCCCTCGCGATCCACAATCTTGGTGACGAGGACGGGCGGCACATGTACACCATCGTTGGCCACGGTGGCATAGGCATTGACCATCTCAAAGAGGTTGACATCGCTGGAGCCGAGAGGCAGCGAGGGCACATTGTCGAGCGGGGACTCTATACCCATTTCGTGGGCCGTCTCGATAACGGCAGGAATGCCTACTTCCTGTCCCAAGTTGACAGCAATGGTATTTACGCTGGCGGCAAAGGCGGAACGGAGCGGCAGGTAGGTATTGGTGAAGCGACCATTGGCATTGTGGGGCTGCCAGATCTTGGTCTCGCCGGTCCGGGCATCGGTGACCTCCATGCGGATATAGCTGTCCTTTCGTGTATCGGCGGGGGTAAGGCCCTGCTTCATAGCGGTGGCATAGACGAAGAGCTTGAAGGTGGAACCGGGTTGGCGCATGGCTTTTACCTTGTCGTATTTCCACGTCTTGAAATCGATGTCACCGACGTAGGCCTTGACGTGTCCGGTCTGCGGCTCCATGGCTACGAAGCCCGTATGCAGGAAGCGCACCATATAGCGTATGGAGTCCATGGTGGAGATGTGCTCATAGTGGCCGCCGTCATAGTCGAACAGGCGGACGCGATGGGGCAGGTTCATATAGTAGTCCACCGAATCGGGCTGCGAGGGGTACTTGGCCACCAGCATCCGGTAGGTTTCAGTGCGCTGGGCTATGTCTTCGATAAAATGGGGAATGACCTGTCCCTGCGCATCACGCCAGGGGTCGCCCATATTGCGCCAATGGTTGTTGAAAGTGGTTTGCAGGCTGCGCATCTGCTCGGTGACTGCCTGCTCGGCATAGCGTTGCATCCGCATGTCGATCGTGGTGTAGATTTTCAAACCGTCACTATAGGGGTCTACGTCGGGACAGTTTTCAGCTATATAGTCGGCCACGGCTTCGCGGAAGTAGAGGGCCTGTCCGTCGTAAGCACTCTCGACGTTGTAGTGCAGCTCTATGGGCAGACGTTTGAGCGAATCGCATTCCCGCCGGCTGAGGTGGTGGTGTCTGCACATGTTTTCGAGGACGACGTTACGGCGCTGCTTGGCAGCTTCGGGATGCAGGCGGGGGTTGTAGGTGCTGGTCGCCTTGAGCAGTCCTACCAATACCGCTGACTCCTCGACTTTCAGATTTGCCGGTGTCGTATTGAAATAGGTCTTGGCGGCCGTCTTGATGCCAAAGGCGTTGGAACCGAAATCCACGGTGTTGGCGTACATCATGAGGATGTCATCCTTGTCGTTGAGCATCTCCAGTTCGACGGCAATGATCATCTCTTTGCTTTTCTTGACCAGGATGCCGACGCCGGGGATGTTGCCTAGCAGGCCGGTGGAGTACTGCGTACGGATGCGAAACATGTTCTTGACCAGCTGCTGGGTGATGGTGGATGCGCCCCGGGCATGTCCGGAAATTGCGTCCTTGCCGGCTGCTGCCAATCCGGTGAAGTCTATGCCGTGATGGTCGTAGAAGCGTTCGTCCTCGGTATCAATCAGCGCCTGAAAGAATTGGGGAGAGATGCTGTCAAAGGGTACAGAGGTGCGGTTTTGGTCGAAGAACTTGCCTATCAGCTGGCCGTCGGCAGAATAAATCTCGGACGCCTCAGGATTTTTGGGGTGCATGATATCATAGGCGGAGGGGGAGCGGCCGAACAACCAGAAGAGGTTCACCATGACGGCGAAGATATAGAAAATGATGAACGCGATAAAACTGACCAGCAGCACCCACAGACGGAACCACCAGCGGTGACCGCGAAACAAACCTATGTACCAGCGAAAAAAAGAGCGTGTCGCGCGAAACGGAAAAAGGAGGATACGCCTTGCAAGTGCCGGCTTCTTTTCTTCCTCTTCTTCCTTCTTTTGTTTACTCATGTTTCTATGATGAATATTGTGCGTGCAAAAGTACGCATTTCAGGTGTTTGGAAAGCTTTGGGAAAGTATAAAATAGTTTAATCGAGACTTTCTGCTATATAATTACGTATGGCGTCAGCTTCGGAGGGGTGAAACCAGCGCACGGTAGCGTCTTTCTTGAACCAGGTCATTTGCTTTTTGGCGTAGACACGGCTGTTGCGACGGATTTTCTCGAGGGCGAAATCCAAAGTCCATTCCCCGTCGAAATGGCGGAAGAGTTCTTTGTAGCCTACGGTGTTGAGTGCGTTCTGCTCCCTGTATGGCAGCACGCGGCGAGCCTCGTCCATCAAGCCCTCGGCCATCATCTGGTCAACGCGGCGGTTGATACGGTCGAACAGTTCGGCACGTTCGCGCATCAGCCCTATCTTTATAATATTAAAGGGGCGCTGCTGCTGTCTACGCACCCGGAAGGAGGTGTAGGTGCGCCCTGTCATGTAGCAGATCTCGAGGGCGTGGACCACGCGCTTGGGATTTCTCACGTCACAGCGGTCGTAGTATTCGGGGTCGAGCAGCCGCAGTTCACGCTGCAATGGTTCCAGTCCCTCGGTTTCGTAACGCTGTCTCATCCGCCGGCGGGTTTCGTCGTCGATGGTGGGAATGTCGTCGATGCCCTGACACAGGGCGTCCAGATACATCATGGAACCGCCACAGGCGAGGACGACATCGCGGTGGGCAAACTCCTGTTCGAGTACGGCGAGTGCTTCACTTTCGTAGCGTGCAGCACTGTAATAGGCATGCAGGTCCAGCATACCGACGAAATAGTGCTTCACCCGCTGCAGTTGCTCGGCAGTCGGCGCAGCCGTTCCCACGGGTATGTCGCGGTAAATCTGACGTGAGTCAGCGCTGAGTATGGGCGTATGCAACCACTCGGCCAGTGATAGGCTGAGTTCGGTCTTGCCCACACCCGTCGGGCCTTGCAGAACGACCAGTGTCTTCATGATTTTCTCCCTTTACCCGAAAAAGAGAGGCCATGAGGCCGCAAAGCCGTCATGACCCGTCTTATGATGTTATCAAATTGGCATAACGATGTATCAATACTCCTCGCGCTCGCTGATTTCAAAGCCCTCGGGGTCGAACTCATCGGACTCGAAGTCGCGGTCGCCGTAAAATTCGCCGCTCTCCTCCTCACTGAATATGCTGCCCAAGCCGGCTGCGGCGGAAAAGTCCAATTCCAGGTGCTCCACCTGTACGGGAGGATTGCCCTGGCTACGGCTTACGACGGGCTGATCCAAATGTTCGCCGGGAATCAGCTCCTTGACGTCGAGGTAAAACACGCGGTCGTTGAACGGGTCGAAGACATACTGGAATTTCTGTTCCTCGTCCTCGATGAATTCATTGAGTCGGGTGGCCTCCATGACGTAGAGGTCCTCGTCCTCATGGCCCGGTTCGGACACGTCCTCGCGGGTAATCTGCTGCTGGCGCTCCCATTCCTCGTCACAGACGTAGAAAGACGTCATTTGGTCGTCAGGATAGCCACACGAGTCCAAGATGGCTTTGTTCAGGTCGAGGAACGTGGCGTCGCTGTCTATTTTGATTTCGCGCAGGAAGCCGTCGACCTCCTCGCAAATGAATTTAATTCGATAGAGCATAGGGTTGAGATGTTTAGGGGTAAGACTTTGTGGGGAACAGCGGGGCTTATCCGGCAGGCTTGATGATGCCGCGCTTCGAGGAAGTCACGAACTGCAGGATGTAGTCCACCTCGGGCGAAGCGGGAACCTGCTCACGGATTTCAGCCAGACACTCCTCGCGAAGTTTGCCGCGCTGATAGAGCAGGCGATACACGTTGTGGATGTTTTCGATAAGTTCGGACGAGAAACCGCGCCGCCGCAGTCCTACCAAGTTGAGTCCGCAATAGGCCACCGGCTCGCGCGCAGCCATACAGAAGGGAGGCACGTCCTGTCCTGTGCGGGTGCCGCCACCCACCATCACGTAGCTGCCGATGTGGCAGAACTGATGTATGAGCACTGCGGCGCTGATGATGGCAAAATCATCGATGACGACTTCGCCGGCTATCTTGGTGGAATTGCCCACAATGCAGTTGTTGCCCATTATGACGTCGTGAGCCACGTGCATTCCCTCCATCAGCAGGTTGCCGCTGCCCACCACGGTTTTTCCCTTGGCTGCTGTGCCGCGGTTGATCGTCACATTTTCACGAATGGTGTTGTTGTCGCCGATTTCTGCGGTAGTTTCTTCGCCACGAAACTTGAGGTCTTGGGGAATTGCGCCTATGACGGCACCGGGAAAGAGCGTGTTGCCGCTTCCCATCCGCGTGCCGCTGAGCAGGGTGACACTATTCATCAATCGGTTGTTGGCACCTATCACTACATTCTTATCTATATAGCAGAATGGCCCAATCTCGCAGTTTTCACCAATGACGGCTTCGGGGTCAATATATGCCAAGGGGCTGATCTTATTCATGTCTTAGAGGTTCAGGTTATTTATTCTTTACAATTTGGGCGGTAAATGTGGCTTCCATTACAATAGTTTCACCCACGAAGGCAAAGCCGTGCATCGACGAGATGCCGTGGCGAATGGGTGCCAGCAGTTCCACACGGAAAATGAGCGTATCGCCGGGCACTACCTTCCGGCGGAATTTCACATTGTCAATGCGCAGGAAATACGTACTCCAGCGCTCCGGCTCCTCGACAGAGTTGAGCACCAGCAATCCGCCGGCCTGTGCCATGGCTTCGATTTGCAGCACACCCGGCATCACAGGCTCCTGGGGGAAATGACCTTGGAAGAATTCCTCGTTGGCAGTTACATTCTTCACCGCAACGATATAGTTGGCCCCGGTCTCAACCACCTTATCGACCAGTTGCATGGGATAGCGGTGCGGGAGCAATTCGCGGATGCGATTGACATCCATCAGGGGTACATCATTGGGGTCGTAGTTGGGCGCCTGTATCTCGTGCATCCGGATTTCGCGGCGCATTTGACGGGCAAACTTGTTGTTGATGGTGTGGCCGGGGCGTGTAGCGATGATTCTTCCCTTGATGGGACGGCCGATGAGGGCCATGTCGCCAATGATGTCAAGCAGTTTGTGGCGTGCCGGCTCGTTGCGCCATACCAACGGCTGGTCGTTCAGGTAGCCCAACTTGGCAGCGTCCTTGCGCTCCACTTTCATGTAGTCGGCTAACTTGTCAAGGCTCTCCTGCGGGATTTGTTTTTCGTAGATGACGATGGCATTGTCTAGGTCGCCGCCCTTGATGAGTCCGGCCTTGAGCAGTGGCTCGATTTCGCGTACGAAAACAAAGGTGCGTGCTGCCGAGATTTCTTCGGCAAAGTCCTCCATGTTGTCGAGCGTGGCAAACTGGCTGTTGATGAATTGCGACTCGAAGGAGATCATCGCCGTAATCGAGAACTGCTCGTCGGGCAGGATGATGATGGAGGAACCGGTGCTATCGTCGCGAAACTCGATTTTTTTCTTGATGACGTAGAAATCCTTGGGCGCATTTTGCACCTCGATGCCCACGCGGCGGATGTTTTCCACATATTGGCGTGCACTGCCGTCGAGGATGGGAAATTCGGGACCATTGACCTGTATCAGGCAGTTGTCGATACCCATGGCGTAGAGTGCAGCCATACCATGCTCGATCGTGCTGCACCGCACATCGCCCTTGGCTACCACTGTGCCGCGCGAGGTATCCACCACGTTTTCGGCAATGGCGTCAATCAGCGGCTGTCCCTCGACATCGATGCGCTGTATCTTGTATCCGTGATTTTCGGGTGCGGGATTAAAGGTGACCGTCAGGGACAATCCCGTGTGCAACCCCTTTCCAAAAAGGGAAAAACTTCCTTTGAGTGTTTTTTGCTTGGACATATCTTTGTTTTGTTGTTTACACAGAAAAAAGTTGCCGCCGGTGCTGCTCCCGCACCGCCCGACAACCCGACCCGCCGCCTACTTGGCGGCTATCTTTTCTTGGAGGGCATCTACCTCTTCCCGTAATTTATTCAGCTCCGCATAGATTTCGGGAAGCTTCTTGAAGAGAATGCTGGAACGGGCAAAGTTCTTGTGTTCGATAGCCGGCGAACCCTGCACCGTGACATGGCCCTTTTGCAATCCACCGGCCACGCCGGACTGCGCACCGCAGTAGGTACGGTCGCCGATGACGATGTGTCCGGCAATGCCTACCTGTCCGCCAAACATACACCACTGTCCGACCTTTGTAGAGCCGGCCACGCCGACCTGAGCGGACATGACGGTGTGACTACCCACGTCGCAGTTGTGAGCCACCTGTACCAAGTTGTCCAGTTTCACGCCGCGGCGCACGTAGGTACTGCCCATGGTGGAGCGGTCCACGCAGGTGTTGGCACCCACCTCGACATCATCCTCGATGGTGACGACACCAATCTGCGGAATCTTCTCGTAGCCCGTAGCCGAGGGCGCAAATCCGAAGCCATCTGCGCCAATCACACAGCCGGAATGCAGGATGACACGATTGCCCACCACGCAGTCATGATAAATCGACACGCCGGGATAAATCAGGCAGTCCCGGCCCACCTTGGCCCGTTCCTCCACCACAGCGTGTGCATAGATTTGCGTGCCACTGCCCACTTCGGCATGCTCGCCCACATAGGCAAAGGGACCCACATAGCAGTCCTCGGCCACGTGGGCTGTTTCGGCGATGCAGGCCAGCGGATGTATGCCCTTGCGCTTGGCCGTACTTTGCTCGTAGAGGGTGAGAAGCCGGGCCACAGCCTCGTAGGCATTGTCCACACGCACCATGGTGGCGGCAACAGGACGCGAAGGCGTGAAGTCGCGGTTCACCAACACGATGCTCGAAGCGGTTTCGTAGAGATAATTTTCGTATTTGGGATTTGCCAGGAAGGACAATGCGCCCTCCACGCCCTCTTCAATCTTGGCAAAAGTCTGAACAGTAGCATCGGGGTTACCCACAATCTCACCCTGCAGGTACTCGCTGATCTGTTGCGCAGTAAATTTCATATCGTTTTATAGTTGTAAAAAATACATACAGGCACACAGGCATACGTGGCAGCACACCCGAATCGCCCTTGGTGTAGTCTGTCTTAGGGCAAGGCAGTGCAAGGCGAATGCAGTAGAGCTTGCTCTGATTGCCGAGCCGCCCGCCGCAAATATGTAATCCCACATCTCCTTCAAATTTTATATTTTCCAAATAGAAATTTTGGGAGGAAATCTTTTGGTGGAAATATATTTCTAAACAGAGATTTCCACAAATAGATTTCTTGCTTTAGCAATTACGGTGCAAGGCGAATGCAATAGAGCTTGCTCTAATTGCTGAGCTTACAGTGCAAGGCGAATGCAGTAAAGCTCGCTTTGATTGCTGAACCGCCGCCTGTGTTCTGCAAATATCGTAAAAATAAATGAAACGCACCGCCATTCGCGCCTATTTTTTTAGAAATTGAGATTTTCGGGGATTACAGTTTGTCAAAAAATCCACCCATTTACTGTGCAAAACCTCCACTTTTGAAAAACTTTGACTTACATTTCAACACACAAGCCGCGTAATTTGTTGCATAATGAACAAATTTTAATAATGGCTGATTTTTCCACAGTTCGAACCGTTCAGCAGGTACAAGTTGCTTTTATGCCGCAATTCCCCGCGTGCTACAAAGTCGGTTGTCGCCGGCAGCAGCCACCGCTTCCGCAGCGGGGCCGAAGCGGCTCCCATCCAGCCGTTAGCGCATGGCTTCAACTTTAACATTTATAACTTGTGGGAACATTTTTGGTGCCATATTTTTACCAATGACAGGCAGCAATTACGCTGCAGATGGGAGGCATTTTGATCTAAGTCGTACTTAATTTCAACTAAGTCGTACTTAATTTCAACTAAGTCGTACTTATTTTCAACTAAGTCGTACTTAGTTTTTCCCAAGTACGGCCTATGAATGCGCACCAAGTCCTTTCCGGAAAACAAAAAGGAGACCCGCCACAGCGAGTCTCCCATGATGCCAATGCAAATATACAAAATATTTCCCGAAAATCCAAATTGAGAAATTTCATTTTAACACTTCAAGCGCGGTCGCGACATCCGTTCTAGGCAGGTACTTTTGCCTGCTCGTAAAAAAGCCCTAAAAAACTGCTATATAACATAAAGTGTAGGTTGGCACTCCCGAAAAATATCCCTATTTTCGCGGTGAATTCATTCAACCTATTCTAATATTTATATCGTCATGAAAAAATACAATTTTGGTGCGGGACCCTCTATCCTCCCGCAGGAAGTAATGAAAGCCACAGCCGAGGCGTGTGTAGACTTTCAGGGTATGGGACTCTCCCTCATGGAAATCAGCCATCGTACCAAGGAGTTCCAAGCTGTCATGGACGAAGCACAGGCCCTCTTTAAGGAACTCCTTGACATCCCCGAGGGATACTCCGTGCTCTTCGTGGGCGGCGGCGCCAGCCTGGAGTTCTGCATGGTGCCCTACAACCTGCTCGAGAAGAAGGCAGCTTATCTCAATACGGGTGTTTGGGCCAAGAAAGCCATGAAGGAAGCCAAACTCTTTGGCGAAGTGGTAGAAGTGGCTTCCTCGGCCGATGCCAACTACACCTTTATACCCAAGGACTACGAAATACCGGCCGATGCCGATTATTTCCACATCACAACAAACAATACCATCTACGGTACGGAACTGCGCAAGGACTTGGATTCGCCCGTCACACTGGTGGCCGACATGTCCTCCGACATCTTCTCGCGACCCATCGACGTGAGCAAATACGGACTCATCTACGGCGGTGCACAGAAGAACCTCTCCATGGCCGGCGTGACCTTCATCATTGTCAAGGACGAAATCTTGGGCAAAGTGAGCCGCCCCATCCCCACTATGATAGACTATCGCACACACGTCGACAAGGGCTCCATGTTTAACACACCGCCCGTAGTGCCTATCTTCTGCGCCCTGCAGACCCTGAAGTGGATCAAGGCACAGGGAGGCGTCAAGGAAATGGAACGCCGGGCCATCGAACGTGCCGAACTGCTCTACGGCGAAATTGACCGCAACAAGATCTTCCGCGGCACAGCAGTACCCGAAGACCGCTCCCTCATGAACATTTGCTTCGTCATGAACGACGAATACAAGGACCTCGAGGCCGACTTCCTGAAGTTTGCCACCGAGCGCGGCATGAGCGGCATCAAGGGACACCGCTCCGTGGGTGGCTTCCGCGCTTCGTGCTACAACGCCATGCCCATCGAGGGTGTACAGGCGCTCGTACAGTGCATGAAGGACTTTGAAGCACTGCACTAATAAACGGTACATGGAAATCTGTAATAAAAAAGAACTTCCCCCTATGAAAATACTTATTGCCACTGAAAAGCCCTTTGCCCCCGTAGCGGTGAAAGGTATCAAGGAAATCGCCGAAACGGCCGGCCTTGAAGTCGCTCTCCTCGAAAAATACACCGAACGCGCCGCCCTGCTGGCCGCAGTAGCCGATGTGGACGCCCTCATCGTGCGCTCCGACATCATCGATGCCGAGGTGATGGACGCTGCCCCCAAGCTCCGCGTCATCGTGCGCGCCGGCGCCGGTTTCGACAACATCGACCTAAGTGCTGCAACGGCCCACAATATGGTGGTCATGAACACACCGGGACAGAACGCCAACGCTGTGGCTGAACTGGTCGTAGGCATGCTCATCTACACGATACGCAACCACTACGATGGCACCTCGGGCACCGAACTGAAGGGCAAGAAACTCGGTCTGATGGCCTTTGGCGCCGTGGCACAAAACGTGGCACGCATCGCGCACGGCCTGGGCATGGAAGTGTCGAGCTTCTCGCCGCTGGACAGCCCGCAAATGATAACCAATGCCGGGGTACACGTCGTGGATAGCCGCGAAGAACTGTTCCTGAACAACGACATCGTGAGCCTGCACATCCCCTCCACGCCTACCACCAAGCGCTCCATCGGCTACGACCTGGTGAAGAGCATGAAGCAGAACGCTATTCTGGTAAACACGGCACGCAAGGACGTCATCGACGAGGAGGGACTGCTCCGCGCAATGGCTGAGCGTACGGACCTGCGCTACGTGACGGACCTGAAAATGGACAACCACGAGGAAGCCGTGAAGCAACTCGGCAACCGATACTTCTTCACGCCGAAAAAGATGGGCGCACAGACAGCCGAAGCCAATATCAACGCCGGTCTGGCTGCCGCCAAGCAAATCGTGGAATTCCTGCGCGATGGCGTAAATACCTATCAGGTAAATAAATAATAGGGTGGGGGAGCAGCAGGCCTGCTTCCCCCCTCTTTCTATCAGTCTATTCCCCTTACATCTATCAACAAATCTGAAAAACATGCCCCGTGTAAAACCATTCCGAGGTGTCCGCCCGCCTGCCGCACTCGTGGAGGAGGTGGAATGCCGCCCCTATGACGTGCTCAGTTCTGAGGAAGCACGCGCCGAAGCTGGCGACAACGTGAAGTCGCTCTACCATATCATCAAACCGGAAATCAACTTCCCCGAAGGCACCAGCGAATACGATCCGCGCGTCTACGACAGCGGCGCTGAGCAGTTCGCCAAATTCCAGGCCGAAGGCTGGCTGGTACAGGACGATGCCGAAAACTACTACCTCTATGCCCAGACGATGAATGGCAAGACGCAGTATGGTATCGTGCTCTGTGCACATGTGGACGACTACATGAACCAGGTGATCAAGAAGCACGAACTGACACGCCGTGACAAGGAGGATGACCGCATGAAGCACGTGCGCAATACGAACGCCAACATCGAACCGGTCTTCCTGGCCTATCGCCCGAATGACGTACTTGCCGCATTGATTGAAAAATATGCCGCTACACAGCCCGAATACGACTTTATCGCTCCCATAGATGGCTTCCGCCACCAACTTTGGGTGATTGCCGATGCCGCAGACCAGGCTTCCATCACGGCTGAATTTGGCAAAATGGACGCGCTCTACATTGCCGATGGACACCACCGCTCGGCAGCTGCAGCCCGGGTGGGCGCAGAACGCGCTGCACAGGACCCCAACCGTACCGGCGACGAAGAATACAATTTCTACATGGCGGTGTGCTTCCCCGCTGACCAGCTGACCATCCTTGACTACAACCGCGTGGTGGCCGACCTGAACGGCATGAGCCCCGAAGAATTCCTGCAGAAACTCCAGAAGAACTTTGAAGTGAAAGCGGAAGGCCCTGTCGCAGAATACCGTCCCCGCCAAATGCACGAATTTGCCCTTTACCTGCGCGGTGAATGGTACAGCCTGACTGCCAAACCCGGCACGTTCGACCCCAATGACCCCATCGGTGTACTGGATGTCGACATCTCTTCGCGACTCATCCTCGATGAAATCTTGGGTATCAAGGACCTGCGCAGCGATAAGCGAATTGATTTCGTAGGCGGACTGCGCGGACTGGGCGAACTCAAACGCCGCGTGGACAGCGGTGAGATGCAGTTGGCCCTGGCGCTCTACCCCGTATCCATGGAGCAGATCATGAACATCGCAGACAGCGGAAAAATCATGCCGCCCAAGGCAACATGGTTCGAACCCAAGCTCCGCAGCGGACTGGTCATCCACAAATTGGATTGATGCAGCCCCCGGTCCTACGAAGTTGGCCAAGATGCTGAGCCGCCGCCCGTAATATGTAGTCCCACATCTCCTTCAGATTTTATATTTTTCAAATAGAAATCTTGGGAGGAAATCTTTTGGTGGAAATATATTTCTAAACAGAGATTTCCACAAATAGATTTCTTGCTTTAGCAATAGGAACTCATGCAAAAATGCGGTGTTCCTTTTTTTGGATTATAGACTTCCATGACAGCGCCGGAAGCAGGCCGGCGGCCTCCGAGAAGCAAGCCTTACTTTTCCTGGAAGCGTTTGCTGGCGCGCAGCAGGTGGCGCATCATACTGATAAGCTCCTGGGTCTCCTGCAGCGTGCTCAGATAGAGCAGGTCCACCTTGATATTGCTATCTTCCTGCTGGATGCGGTCCTGCTGCGTATGACGCATTTGCGAGATCCGGGCCTTGATGGCATTTCCCTCTACTAACAATTCGTCAGAACCGTTGAAGTGGCCGCTCGCAATCATTTGTGCCATGCGCTCCATCAGCTGATCCACGTCATTGCATACGGGTAACAATTCATCGACATAGACCTTGGGCAGAGGATTGAAGTTGTTGTCGACATGCTCTATGCACGGTTCGAGCATACGCTTCAGACAGTAGAGAATTTGCGAAAG
>SFCP01000085.1 GCA_004558535.1 Bacteroidales bacterium
GAAAACTGCTGAGGGGGCTTGTCCTATACAAAATGTAAGCCCAACTTCTGTCTTTAAAGAAGTTGGACTCACCCTTTTATGGTTTAGCGGACAGTAATAGAAAAATGTAGTAACTTTGTCGTAGCAACGGAGCAGGCAGCCATCAGGCAGGGCCTGCTCCGTTTTTTAGTGGCTTTGCAGGCGCAAAACTATCCGGGACTTGGAAAAAATTAAGTCCGAGTTAGTCAAAATCAGGTCGGAGATAGTTTTTTTCAACAGCTTTTTGGTGAAATTCCGCCGGTGTGTGGCGGACAGAAAACGGCACAAAAGGGGCGTTTAAGATAGTTTACGTTAAATCTGCTTGTGCACTTTTGTGCACTTCTCGTAGGTCTGCCGGCGGCTCTACTTCCCCCCTGTCCGGACATCGTAGGGTGGGGGCGTGCTCCCCCGCGTCTGTGGGAGGTCTCCGGTGCGCTGCGTCGTATTTCCGACCGCTTTCGGCGTGGTCCTGCGGTCGTTGGTCGATAATATCCCAGCATTCGTCTACTATGGGCTGCTAAGAAATGTTTATTCCCCTCTGCTGTGCGGCCTATTCCGTACTTTTGCCTCCGTTTTCCGGTGCGCACGCCGGCCGGAACGTTTCGTGAAACCGCAAAACTATCGTGAAAATGCTTATGAAGATAAAGAGACTTGTATCGGTCGGGGCTGCGGCCCTCCTGCTGTGGCTGGCTGCCCGCCCCTGCCTCTCGGCACCGGTGGCGGGAGGTGACGGCGGATGGACGCTGCAGCAGTGCGTGGACTACGCCTTGGCGCACAACATTCGGTTGCGCAAGGATCGGGCGGCGGTAGAGTCGGCCGAGGTCACGCTGCGCGAAGCCCGGGCCGGGCTGTTGCCCTCGCTCAATGCGAGTGTGTCGCAGGCCTTGAATTACCGTCCGTTTCAGGAGTCGGGCGGCAGCTATGTGAACGCCGGCCTGGCCACGCAGGGCCGCGACAAAGCCACCCAGAGCGGCAGTTACGGCATCAATGCGTCGTGGACCGTATGGGATGCGGGCAAGCGAAAGATGACCATCAGCAACTCCGAGCTGTCGCTGGAGGCCGCCCGCCTGTCCGCGGACGAGACCGCCAACGATATCCAGGAGCAGATAGCCGCCCTCTACGTGCAAATCCTCTATATGGAAGAGGCCGTGCGCGTCAACGAGGCACTCCTTGCCCAGGACTCCATCGTCCTTGCCCGCGGCGAGGAGATGGTGCGCCAGGGGCAGATGTCGCAGGCCGACCTGGCACAACTGACCGCGCAGGTCAGCAGTGGCCGCTACGACGTGACCAACGTGCGGACACAAATCGCCAATGCCAAGATGCAGATGCGGCAATTGCTGGAACTACCCCATGACACAATCTTCGATGTGGCGCCGGCCGAGGCCGACGAAGCCCGCCTGCTGCAGGCCCTGCCGGGACGCGACGAGGTCTATGCTGCGGCCTTGGGGCACCGCCCCGAAATCAGAAACGGCGAACTCAGCGTGCGCCAAGCCGGCCTTGCCACCCGCATGGCCCGTACGGCAGCCCTGCCCACCATCAGCTTGACGGGAGGACTGGGCGACAGCCACGTGACGGGTACGGCGGATAAATTCGGCGCGCAGCTGAAGTCGAACTTCAACGCCAACATCGGACTTTCGGTCAGCATCCCCATTTTCGACAACCGAAAGGCACGCAGCGATGTGGAGCGGGCCCGCGTGGGGGAGGTCACGGCTGCACTCGACTTGGCCGATGCCCAGCGCACCCTCTACAACAGTGTCGAGACCTATTGGCTCAATGCCGTCAATTACCGTGGAAAATACTTGGCAGCGCGCGACAATGTGGCAGCACTCCAGACTTCCTACGACCTCCTGCAGGAACAGTTTCGCTTGGGGCTGAAGAATATCGCCGACCTGCTGGACAGTCGTGCACGCCTGCTCACGGCGCGACAGGACCTGCTGCAGGATAAATACACCGCCCTGCTCAACCGCAGCCTGCTCGAGTTCTACGGCACAGGGATGATGGCCTATTAATAATTATAGAGGCTATAGAATTAATAGGAACTATAGAATCTGATAGAATCTGTATACAACCAAAAACTGCACAATACGCATCTCACAATATGAACTACAAGAAAACAGGAATTATCACGCTGGCCGTGCTGGCTGTGGCTGCCGGCGGCTACTGCCTCTTTGGCGGCAAGGGCAAAAAGGCCGAGATCAGCTACGAGACGGCCAAGGTGGAACGGGCTACGCTCAGCAGCAGCGTCACAGCCACAGGTACCATCGAACCGGTGACGGAGGTCGAAGTCGGAACACAGGTCAGTGGCATTATCAGCCATATCTATGTCGACTATAATACGGAGGTGAAACGAGGACAGGTCATCGCCGAGCTTGACCGCACCAACCTCCTGAGCGAACTCAATAGCGCGCAGAGTAACCTGTCGGCAGCACGCAGCGACCTGGATTATCAGCGAGTGAACTACAACCGATACAAGGCGCTTCACGACAAAGGTCTCGTGAGCGACAATGAGTTTGAGACAGCCCGACTGGCTTACGATCAAGCCAAGAGTACCTATGACGCACGTACCGAGGCCGTGAAAAAAGCCCAAACCAACCTGGGCTATGCTACCATCACGTCGCCTATCGACGGTGTCATCCTGAGCAAATCCGTTGAGGAGGGACAGACCGTGGCCGCCAGCTTCAGCACGCCTACGCTCTTCACCATCGCGCAGGACCTGACCGACATGCGCGTCATCGCCAATGTGGACGAGGCCGATATCGGCGGCGTGCGCGAGGGACAGCGCACCACGTTCACCGTCGACGCCTTTCCCGACGATGTGTTCGAGGGCACGGTGACCCAGGTGCGACAGGAGGCTACCACAGAGAACAACGTGGTGACCTATGAAGTCGTTATCTCTGCGCGCAACGACGCACTGAAACTCAAGCCCGGCCTGACGGCCAACGTCACCATCTATACGATGGAGCGCACGGGCGTGCTCAGCGTGCCGACCAAGGCCCTGCGCTTTACACCGACCGCCGAAACCATCCGCCCGGGCGACAAGATCGTAGACGCCGCCGGCGAGCACAAGCTGTGGGTGCGTCAGGGAAATACCATCAAGGCCGTTGCCGTCAGCGTGGGCAGTGCCGGCGCCACCCGCACCGAAATCTTGGGCGGTATAGCTGAGGGCACAGAGGTCATCACCGAGGTCAAGGCTGCCGGCGACGAAACAGCCGGCGACGAGGCAGCTGCCAATCAGGAAAAGAGTCCCTTTGCGCCCGGTCCGCGAGGTAAGAAGAAGTAGGTGAAATTAGGAATTAGGAATTAGGAATTAGGAATTAGGAATTGGGAATTAGGAATTGGGAATTGCCATCCGGCGAAACCCAATCCGAATGGTACATTCCTGATTAATAAAAAAGAATATATCCATGTCTGTTTCGCAAACAACGACAAAGGCACAGGACGACACGCGCCGCGTGGTCATCGAACTGCAGGACGTGCGCCGCAATTTCCAGGTGGGCGAGGAAGTCGTCCACGCCCTGTGCGGCGTCTCTTTCCGGATATACGAGGGCGAGTTTGTCACCATCATGGGCACTTCGGGTTCGGGCAAGTCTACCCTGCTCAACCAGTTGGGCTGCCTTGATACGCCCACCAGCGGCGAATACCTGCTCGACGGTGTCTCCGTGCGCACCATGAAGCGCCGGGAAAGGGCCGTGCTGCGCAACCGCAAAATCGGTTTCGTATTCCAAAACTACAACCTGCTGCCCAAGACCACGGCGGTCGAAAACGTAGAGCTGCCGCTGATGTACAACGGCAAGGTATCGGCCCGCGAACGCCGCGAACGAAGCATCCGTGCGCTCGAGATGGTGGGGCTGGGCAACCGCCTGTACCACAAGAGCAACCAGATGTCCGGCGGTCAGATGCAGCGCGTAGCCATCGCCCGGGCTTTGGTCAACGACCCAGCCGTCATCTTGGCCGATGAAGCCACCGGCAACCTCGACACCCGCACCAGTTTCGAGATACTCGTACTCTTCCAGGAACTGTTTCGCGCCGGCCGCACCATCATCTTCGTGACCCACAATCCCGATATAGCCCGTTACAGCAGCCGCAACATCGTGCTGCGCGACGGAAAAATCCGCGAGGATGTGCAAAACGACCACATAGCCTCCGCCCGCGAGGCACTCGACGCGCTTCCCGTGCAGGAAGACTGACAGCCGGCGGGACGTAAACCTCATTTTTTCCCCAATACAAGCCAATGAACCTCACCAACCTATTCAAGATAGCCCTGCGAGCCATCGCGGCGAACAAGCTGCGCTCCTTCCTTACCATGCTCGGCATCATCATCGGCGTGGCGTCCGTCATAGCCATGCTCGCCATCGGGCAAGGGTCCAAGGAAAGCATCCAAAAGAACATTTCCGAGATGGGCTCCAATATGATCATGATACGCCCCGGACAGGACAAGGGGCCCGGCGGAGCGCGGCAGGACGCCAGCGAGATGCAGACCCTCAAGCTCCGGGACTACGAAGCACTTTGCGAACAGTGCAAATACTTGGCCGCCATCAGCCCCAGCGTCAGCAAATCGGGGCAGTTCGTCAGCGGCAACAACAATACGCCCTCGACCCTCTACGGCATATCCAATGACTATTTGGAAATACGCCAGTTGAAAGTCGAGGACGGCGAAACGTTCTCCGACGAGGATATCCGCGCCGGCGCCAAAGTCTGCCTGATCGGGAAGACCGTGGCCGATAATCTCTTTCCCGGCGGCGAAGACCCCGTCGGCCGTGTCATACGATTTGGCACTACGCCCTTTCGCGTGGTCGGCGTGCTGAAGTCCAAGGGGTACAACTCCTTTGGCATGGACCAGGACGACATGGTCCTTGCGCCCTATACCACAGTGATGAAGCGCATCCTGTCTGTGACCTATCTGCAGGGCATCAACGCTTCGGCCATTACCGAGGACAGGACCGACCAAGCTATCGAGGAAATCACGCAGGTGCTCCGCGCACAGCACAAGTTGCGCGAGGCGGACGAGGATGATTTCACCATTCGCTCCCAGCAGGAAATGGCCGAGATGATGAACTCCACCAGCGACACCATGACCATCCTGCTCCTTGTCGTAGCGTGTATCTCGCTGGTCGTGGGCGGTATTGGAATTATGAACATCATGTATGTGTCGGTGACGGAGCGGACCCGCGAAATCGGACTGCGCATGTCCGTCGGTGCCCGCGGCATGGACATCCTCCATCAGTTTCTCATCGAAGCCATACTGCTGAGCGTGACGGGCGGTGTCATCGGTGTGGTGGCAGGCGTCGGTGCTGCCGTATGTATCAATGTTTTTGCACAGTGGCCCATTCTGATCCAGCCGTGGAGCGTCCTGCTCAGTTTTGCCGTATGTACGGCCACCGGTATCTTCTTTGGTTGGTATCCGGCCAAGAAAGCGGCCAACTTGGACCCTATCGAGGCCATCCGCTACGAATAACGACAGCCGCAAGGCCGAAAAAATCAGCGGGCGGTGGGATGCAGCAGGCGTCTCGCCGCCTGCTGTTGCATTTGTCGCTCGGCCCGACGCTGGAAATCCTCCCAGCACCGCCGCCGCGCTGCGCTCCAGCCGGCTTCGGCCAAGGCCATGGCCCGCGGAAAGGCCATATAGTACAGCCGCTCGACGCTTGGGATGCACTCGCTCCAAAGTGTGCCGGCTACGCCCATCAGATGCGCCTCCTCGAAGTCTGCGCCAAATCCCCATGCGGGGTCCAGGCGGTAGGTTTGCTCCAATGTCGTGACGGGCATGCCCCAGTTGACCTCGGGCATATCGCCCGCAGCGGCGGGGTAGTCTAAGTAGCAGTGTTCGCCGGGGCAGAGCATGATGCGCGCGCCGTTGTCCACTGCTGCCCGGATGGCTGCGGCGGTCAGCCCGTGGCGCCAGGCGAAGGTGATGCAGCCCGCGGGAATTTCGCGGAAGTCTGTCTCGTACCAGAACATGGGCACTTTGTCGTACTGCGTGCGGAGTGTGTCAATGACTCGCCGGAACAGGTAGTCCTGCAGCCGCCAGTTTTCGCTGCCGTCGGTGGTGGTGATGCCCAGCGCATGCCGCAGGGAGTCGCACTTGGCACAGTGGGTCCAACAGCCCAAGGGAGGATTGCCCGCCTCGTCGCCCCCGAGGTGAATATAGCGCGAGGGGAAAACGGTGCTCAGTTCGCGGAACACATTGCCTAAGAATTCGTAGACAAATTCTTCGCCCGGGCACAAAAGTTCGTTGGAGACGCCGCAGGTAGTGCGCAGGGGCACTTGCTGCCCGCCGCAGGTGAGGCGCGGATAGCAGTGGATGGCAGCGACTTCGTGCCCCGGCATTTCGATTTCGGGGATGATCTCCACGTGGTAGCGGGCGGCAAAGGCGACGAAGTCCCGCATCTCCTCTTGGGTGTAGTACCCCGAAATCTGCAGCGGCATGTCGTCCATCCCCACCCGGCTGCTTCCCTGTTCGGTGAGCAGGGGATAGGACTTTATCTCTATGCGCCAGGCTTGATCGTCCACGAGGTGGAGGTGAAGGGCATTGAATTTGTAGCGAGCCATCTCGACGACGAAGGGCCGCAGGTCGTCGAGGGAGATAAAAATGCGGGCCGGGTCGACCATCAGTTCGCGCAGGGCGGTGCGTGGCTGGTCCGTGATGACGAGGGTGGGAAGGGCGCTGCAGCGTGCTTCGGGGTCGGGTGTGTCGAGCAGTTGGCTTAGTGTCATGAGTCCCCAGAATACGCCGCGCGGTGAGCCACCGGTGATACAGATGCCCCGGGTGGTGACTTCGAGTCGGTAGGCTTCGTCGGTGTGCCGGCTGTATGTGCTGTCTACTCGCAGCAGCAGTCGCGCCCTGCCCCGGCCGGGGCGATATGTAGTGCGGGTGGCGAGCAATTGCAGGGCGTGCTGGTATTCGTTGGTCAGCGAGGGGTCAGCCTCGATGCCGCCCAAGTGGCGCAGCAGCAGCGTGCCGCCCGTCTGTACCAAGCTGTCGGGTGCGGGCAGCAGGCCGAGCGGACCGGCGGGTTGCGCTGCATCCTCATCCGCCTCGTAGAGCAGGCTCCATCCCGGGGCCGTGCGATAGGCTTGCTCGCTGCCGCGTGGCACGCGAAGCCGCAGGCTCCGTCCCCGCAGTCCGAGAAAGGTGCTGGGATGGGCAGGTGGTGGCACGGCGGCGCTGACCTGAATTTCCTGCAGGCTGTCCAGTCCGGCGAAAGTCAGCCTGCCCAACTTGGGCCGGCCTGACAGGGTGAGGCTGCGCAGTCGGCGGCAGCCGGCAAATGCTTCGTCGCCCACCTCGGTCACCCCGGGCGGCAGGATGAGCGTGGTCAGGCTGTCGCAGGCATAGCAGGCACGTGCTCCGATGCTTTGCAGGCTGTCGGGCAGCAGCAGTGTCTGCAGCCGGTGGCAGGCAAAGAGTGCGTTCGGGGGAAGGGCTTGGCACAGGCTGCGCCGTAGATCGACTTCCTGCAGACGGGGACAGCAGTCGCGCAGCCGGCGAAAGTCAGAATTGCCCGTCGTGGAAAGTGGGCTGCCTACGAATGTGATGTGGGTAGCGGCAACGTGCCCACGACTTGTGCCGAAGCGGTCATGCAGGATATGGTGAGAATGAGGGTGGGGAGAAACTTCATGGAAATCTTCTTTTAATTGGGGTAGGACTCCCGCCGGATGGTTGAATTGCATATTACGGGGCTGCGGCTCAGCAATCAGAGCAAGCTTTACTGCGCTCGCCTTGCAGGCAAATTGCTAATTCCTATTTTTTACAAAGTCCGCCTGTAGCAGGTCGTCGCCGCTGGGGGATTGGAAGATACGGATGCCAAATTCCGGCAGCACAGCGATGATGTGCTCAAAGATTTGCGAAGCTGCA
>SFCP01000086.1 GCA_004558535.1 Bacteroidales bacterium
CTCGACAGCTTCCCCGGCGACCCGCAGGCCCTGCGCGGTCTGGAGGCCTGCCGCGAAGCACAGGCCATCAAGGAACGAGGTTCTGCCTACACGGTAAAATTGGAAAGCTTCTTCAGCGGCAGCCGTAGCGACTATGCACCGGCTTTTGGCGGCGAGGAGGGTGATCGCTTGTACTTTACTACGACGCGTCCCTCGGTGTCGGGCAATGAGCTGAGTGGTATAACGGGGATGAAAAATGGCGACATATTCGTGGCGCGCAAGGATGAAAAAGGGAAGTGGAAGGTGCCCGAGGCTGTTGAGGGAGACCTTAATACCGAGGAGGACGAGGGCGCATGCTCTATCTCGCCCGACGGCAAGACCATGTACCTGACCGTTTGCCGCACCGACCCGCAGTATCCGCGTATGGCCGAAATCTGGACTTCTGCCCGTGCCGACGCTGGATGGAGCAAGCCCAAGGCACTCACCATCACGGCCGACACGCTCTCGAGCTACGCCCATCCGGCTGTCTCGCCCGATGGTCGCTGGCTCTATTTCACTTCGGATATGCCCGGCGGCTATGGGGGATTGGATTTGTGGCGCGTTCGGATGGACGACCATGGCGTCGGTGCTGTGGAAAACCTCGGTGCGGAAATCAATACAGCCGGCAACGAAGTCTTTCCGGCATTTCGTCCCACCGGCGAGCTGTATTTTTCCTCCGATGGACGCACGCCTTCGTTAGGAGGCTTGGATTTCTATCGTGCCACGCAGGATACGATAACCGAACATTGGCAAGTGATCCATTTGCCCGCTCCGCTCAATTCTTCCGGCGACGACTTCGGCATCACGTTCGAGGGTTTCCACAACCGTGGCTACTTCTCGTCGAACCGCAGCACGGGGGGACGCGGTTGGGACAAGATATATTCTTTTTCCTATCCCGAAGTGCTCCAGACTGTCAAGGGATGGGTCTACGAACAGGACGGCTACGAACTGCCCGAAGCCTTGGTCTATATGGTGGGAAGCGACGGTACAAATCTGAAACTCTCCGTTCGGAGCGACGGGTCCTTTGAACAGCCGGTTACGCCGGGCGTGGACTACCTTTTCCTTGCCACCTGTCGCGGCTACCTGAACTGCCGGGGCGACCTGCATGTCGATTCGTTGGAGGTGGAGCACCAGTACGTGCTGCAATTCCCGTTGCCCGGCATGAATGTACCCGTGCTGGTGCGCAATGTGTTCTACGAATTTGACAAGGCAGACCTGACGGAGGAATCTGTGGCCGCGCTGGACCGACTGACAAACATGCTCAAGGAAAATCCCAACATCACCATAGAGTTGGCCGCCCATTGCGATTATCGCGGCAACGATGCCTACAACCTCAACCTCTCGCAGCGGCGTGCCGAGAGCGTGGTGCGCTACCTGGTTGAGCACGGCATTGCAGCCGACCGCCTGACGGCCAAGGGCTACGGCGAGACCGTGCCCAAGGTGGTCAACAAAAAACTCCTCGAGACCTATCCCTTCCTGCACGAGGGCGACACGCTCACTGTGGATTATATCCTGCGTCTGACTCCCGAAGAGCAGGAGGCCTGCAACGCCTTAAACCGCCGCACCGAGTTCCGCGTGCTGCGCACTACCTACGGCCTGTTCGACGAAAACGGGCACTTGAAGACCGATGCCCTGCGCGAAACGGATGCTACGGAGGAGCAGGAGGAAAACACCGGGGCGGAACAGGAAGACGAACTACAATAGAACTTAACGAATGATAGGACTGCATAAACCTATTTCCCGCCGTCGTCGGCGGAACGGCTTTTGGGCCATCACGCCCCTGTTGTTGCTCATAGCCCTCTTTGTCGGCTATGGCTTTTTGTCTGAGGTGAGTCAGTGGGGTCTCGTCGTGGTGTTTCTTATCGTGGCGGTTTACGCCCTTGTGGCCGTCCCGGGATTGCGTGGCAGCACGAAGGTGCGGCGCTTCCTGCGCGGTGCCACGCATCGCGACCTGCTGATAATGATTTGGATATTTGTGCTGGCCGGCGCCTTCACGGAGTCGGCTCGTGCGATGGGTGCCGTGGACGCCACGGTCAACTTGGCGCTCCACCTGTTGCCGCCGCATTTGATTTTGGCAGGGCTGTTCTTAGCTGCCTGCTTTATCTCGCTGTCAATGGGCACCTCCGTTGGAACTATCGTGGCTTTAGTGCCGGTGGCCGACGGTTTGGCCGACCGTGCCGGGCTGTCTGTGGTGATGATGGTGGCTGCCGTAGTGGGCGGCGCATTCTTTGGCGACAATCTCTCCTTTATATCCGACACCACAATTATGGCCACGCGGACCCAGGGCTGCAGCATGCGTGACAAGTTTCGGGTCAATGTGCGCATTGTCCTGCCCGCGGCGTTGCTGACGCTGGTGCTGTATGTCGTGTTGGGCAGCAGACAGGAAGTTGTGTTCGATGCAGGTTCCGTAGTTTGGCTGCGCGTGGTGCCCTACCTCTCCGTGCTGCTGCTTGCGGCGGGCGGCATCAATGTTTTGGTGGTGCTATTGGTGGGCTGTCTGCTCACCGGCGGTGTGGGACTGCTCACCGGTTCCTACGGCCTTGCTGGTTGGGGTCTGCATGTCTGCCGCGGTGTGGAGGGGATGGCTCCCTTGATTACCGTGTCCCTCTTGGCCGGCGGACTGCTCAACTTGGTGAAGCATGGGGGCGGCATTGTCTACCTGATGCGTCTGCTGACGCGGCGCATCCATACGCGTCGGGGTGCGGAATATACCATTGCGGGACTCGTATCGGCCACCAACCTTTGCACGGCCAACAACACCATTGCCATCCTCTCCGTGGGGCATTTGGCCCGCGGCATCGCGCAGCGTTTTGGCGTAGACCCGCGCAAGAGTGCCGGCCTGCTCGACACCTTCTCCTGCTGTGTGCAGGGGCTTATTCCCTATGGTGCGCAATTGATGATAGCCTCCGGCTTGGCCGGCATTAGTCCCGTGCAGATCATCCCCTACCTGTATTATCCCCTGCTGATGGGTGTCACAGCGTTGGCCGCCATCCATTTCCGCTATCCACGGAAGTACAGCGGGGTGGAGTAGGGGGCGTCGACTTTTCGGGGTATTAGGTCTCCCTATGGACTGTAGTATTTTTTCTTTTTCGGATTTTTTTCGGATTTTTTCGCGAAGCCGTACGCTTCCATTAAATTAATTTGTACCTTTGAAGCGTCCTGCTGTTCCGTCAGCATTTTTTCGGATGAGAGATGCAGAAGCGGGTGGGCGGGATGCACTTATAAATAAGGCGTTTACTTGACGCTTTGGTTCTGACACTTTCAAAGTCTCGCAAACTTGATACTTCGTCTGAGATCAAAGCAACGGTAGATGTCCTCGGGATATGTATGTACAGCCCTCATTGTGTCATTTTTTGTTGCAGACACGCTGAGCGGCTTCACGCATATCAGCGTGGGCTTCTGCGTTGCTCGTTCCTGACGAAGTGGGCAATGCGAGACGCCTGAAAGTGTGGGACGGGCGACAGTTCAGCAACCCGCGCTTTTTTTATATTCGTGTTTTCACCTCTCTTCTTGATGGTTTGCCGGAACGGGTTGGCGGCAAGATGCCCAACAATAGTAAAGATGGCAAATGTTTTCATGGCTCAGATGCACTTCTTCTTCCCGTTGGAGCGGGTGGACAGGAATGCACACCATAATTTGCGGGAGAGTGGAATGACGCTACCACTTTCGTTTGTTTCGCAGCGCTGTGAAATGAATGGCAGGTTTATGCCCTTCGGGGAGCACGCGTTTTATTATGCTTCGCAGACAGCACCAGGCGTTGGGTGTTTCCGCAAGGTGACACTTCGGGCCTACTTGTTGTCTTATCGGATGAGCCGTGAGGACGAAGAAGAGTATTTCCTGGTCGTTGGCGCGAGCATTGACAAATGCTTCGAAGAGAGTTTTGCCCGCGCATTGCCCAACGAATCAAATCAAGGCCTCCTCTGTCGCTTGTGTTCCGAGGATGATTTGACGCTCCTCCAGGAGGCGTTGCGCAGGCAAGGTAATAACGGACTGTTTTATCCTCTTCACGACCCAACTTTGAACTTTCGGCAATGGGTGGATGGGCTCGCCGGAAATTTGACAGGCCAGCCTGCCGGATGTTACCTGCCCGAACATTCCGTTGTCCACGTGAGAGGAGTGCAGTATAATTTGGCCGGCATCACTACAAGAGACCAGTTGGACACAGCGTTCAATAACACGTTCTATTCCCTGCAGGCGCCCCTCGAATTCGCGCAGGAATGGGGAGGAAACTATAGGCAATTGGCGCTCGCATTGATGCACGGCAATGGCAATATGCACAACATATCTTGCCGTCAAGTCCGTGTGTTCAGGTCGCATGAGTTCACCAACAATCGGCACGAGATGACCTATGCCGGCAGGGACGGCATCGTTTTCCTGCAATCGCATTATCCCTTCAATATCTTGACTCCGAAAAGGCAAAGCCAGATTTTCAAAACATGGCCGGCGGACCTGACGAACGTGCAGAATGTCTATGAGATGTGTATGGCTCTGTCCATGCAACGCAGGCTTGACAAACTATCCGCACAGCTTGACAGCAAACATAAAAGCCGGATACGCACCACGCTGGCAAAGTTGGCGCAGCTCATAGGCAAACAACATAATAATGCGCGCGACCTCAATAATAAATACCACTTCATCCTTGAGCAGATGGGCATCACTGCGGCATTCAACCACGTGAGAATTCGTGGCGAACTCCTGGCCGATACCTATCAACTGCGGCTGTCGCGCCGGACCAACTATATCATCCTGCTCTTCACTATCTCTGCCTTCGTTCTGGCAGCCTTGCAAATCTTTCAAAACGAACTTAATAAACTCTCTTCTGCCATGGACATCACCATTCATTGCAACCGTGCACCGTGCGGTCACTGTGCTTGCGAAGCACACACCGATCCCAGTCTTTCGCTCCAATTTATTGGCGACAGCATTGTGTTACAAATTCTATTCACCATCATCGCGCTGGTCGTTTTGATTGTGGCTTATCACTTTGTGGTCTATCCCATCATCCAGAAGCTGCACGAGCGCCTGCACCGCGATATGGACAACTAATTAATTACTTTCTAAAAATTATTATCATGAAAAAGTATCTTATTTTTGTTTCCTTATTCTTGGCTACAGCCTTGAGTGCAGCCGGTAGAATTGAAGTTGCCAAAGTGAACGAGCCGCTACATCCATTCCATTCGGAGGATTGCTGTGAGTGTCATTTGAATCCTTTTATGGAAGATTTATCTTATAGCGATTTATTCTCGTTCATGCAGCAAAGCCCATCTGTAACTTTTGAGAGCACTTGGGTAACAGCAAATGATACGGTGACAACATTTCATATATCTAAGGTTCGATATAGTAATTTATCTGGCCGTATGATAAGAACGGTATTTTGGATAGCAGATGCTAATAAGAATGAGCTAAAAGACAAAAATAAAAAATATAATACAGTGGATGGTTACGTTTCCGTAGGGACAACACGAGAGATAGCGAATAATAATTATTATATTGAAGAAATTTCAGTTGATATGCCTAATAGTGAATTCCATTTAGACCGAAATAAAAACTATAATCTATATTATAGTGTCGGTTTTTATGAAGTTCCGAGTACCGGAAAACATATATGCGAGAGTGGATATAATTATGCTTTTACGCTTAAGGCGAAAGCTTCGGCGCCTACACCGCGCTCATCTCAACCACACCGAGAATTGCAGCCTGTACAAGTATGGTATCCTTGCTTGTCTTGTGGCGGAACAGGAAAATGTGCTTGCTGTCAAGGTCAAGGAAAAAAGTGGTATGGGAATTCTTACGAAAATTGTGTATGTTGTTATGGTGGGATGGCTTGCACGACTTGTTATGGGCGAAGGGGTTATTATAGCACAGAATACAGATAATATATTATGTAATGCTCTACCACATCCTCATTGACCGCTTTGTCCCCGCCCAATCCTCCAAAGGGCGGGGCTATAAAGGCGGTAATCTGAAGGGAATCCTCAGCCAACTCGACACGCTACAGGCTATGGGCGTGACGGGACTGCTGCTGACGCCCTTTGTCAAAGGGAAAGCCTACCATGGCTATCATACGCTTGATTACTCAAAGGTCAATCCGCATTTCGGCTCATGGCGGACGGTGGATGCACTGGTGAGCGAAGTCCATCGGCGGGGTATGACCATCTATGCCGACTTCGTGGCCAACCACTGTCACCGCCAAAGTTCCATCTTTCGGCTTCATCCCGATTGGTTCAGGAAGGACCGGGAGGGGCGGTGCGTTTACTTCAATGACATTGACTATTTGCCGGAATTTAACTTGGACTTAGCGGCGCCCCGCCGGTTTATGACTGAGCAGGGGGTGCAGCTGTGCCGGCATGGTTTTGACGGTTTGCGATTGGACTACGCTAAAGGCCCCAGTATCGGCTTTTGGCGCTACTTCCGCTCACAGGTGAAAGTAGCTTTCCCGCATGTACAGTTGATTGGTGAGGTCTGGGGAAAGCCTTTGGGCAAGCGCCTGCCATCTACGTTGGCAAGGGCCTGTCGCAATAAGGAGATGACTGAAAAGGAGGCTTGGCAGAAACGTTATGCCGAGGTTTTTGATGGCGTTCTTGACTTTGCGTATCAGGAATTGCTGCTACGGGCAGTGCGCCAAGGTGAACGCATTGCCGGTAACCGCCGATTGCGCGAAGCTGTTTGCCGGCATTTCTCTCATTATGCCGATTGCCCGGATTTTCGGCTGTATTTGTTTCTGGACAATCACGACACAAACCGTTTCCTGTACGAGTGCAGGGGAGATGTGACGCTCCTGCGCGAGTCTGTTGACTTTACCTGTCAATGCCCGCAGCCTTATATATTATATTATGGAACGGAAAAGGGCATGATGAACCGCAGGGATATCTTCTGCGGCGAACCTTATGCCGATGAAGACGTGAGAGGTTGCTACGAGCCGGGCGCGCCGAACGTGCTGGTGCTTTCGTCGCTCAAAGGAGAGTTGCCGGAAACGTAGTGTCTGCGAGTTTCCGCGAGGCTTACCGCCTTTCCAGCTCGGGCAGTTTGAGTATAGTGCCGGCTGCGATATTGTCGGGGTCTTTTATGTGGTTGTGCACGATGATGTACTGTGCATATCCTTTGCTGCCGTAGGCATATTCCGCGATGCTACGTAGGGTTTCGCCGCGCGCCACGCGGTAGGTTTCACGTGTGCCGGTGATGATGTATTTTCCTCCCTTGACCTGGGCAGGGGTACTTTCGGTTTTGGGCGCAGCGGGTGCCGGTTTGGCAGTGCCTTGTGCGGGAGCTTTGGCGGCAGCGGGTTGTTCCACCTTTTCCGCGGGAGCGGCCTTTTTCATGGCCGGCGCAGTAGGCTGTCCACCTTCGGCTTTCGTGGTTGCCGGCAGGCTGTCGTGTGGTGTTCCGGCCTGTTCTTTCGGCTGCTTTGTGCTTTTTGCAGTCGCTTGCGGGGCGGCAGGCTTAGCCGGTGGGTTCTGTGTGGCTACGGTCGTGGAGCTTTGTGTAATCCATTCGCAGGGGCAGAACACTTTGAAGTAGCCGACAAAGTAG
>SFCP01000087.1 GCA_004558535.1 Bacteroidales bacterium
GAAAAACCCCTTGCAGAGGATGGGGCTGCGCCCTGCTGTCAGGCTTCCATTTTGGTCTTATAAGAGCAAGCTCTTAACGCCCAAACTGAAAGCCTGCCATCACCTTCTTACAGAAGGCATCCATCCTCTGCAAGGCGATAAACAAAAAAAACATTCTTTCGGCAGAGGTACACACTAAATGTATCCACCTCGAGAACGGAATTTTTATACAACATCACTGTCACAGAGAAAGGGGCTTCTTGTCACGGAGGAAAGGTTTGTTTTTTTTGTTTATCGCCTTGTGCTGGATGCAAAACCCGATAGGGGGATGCTGTAGCCGTTTGAAAATATCCGAGCTTGCTCGGGGGATTTTAAGACGGATACAGCAGCCATGGCTCGCAAGAGACATTGCATCCAGCACAAGGGGTTTATTACTGTTTTTGTCTTTCCCGCGCGAAACGGCCGAAACGGCTGACACGGGAGTTCCCGGTGAGCAATTTCCTTGGGCTCTAAAAAGCTTCAGCGGACAGCAACATTTTGCAAACCAAGTGCTTGGTAGGAAAAACTAAGTGCCTTGTAGGAAAAACTAAGTGCTTGGTAGTTTTTTCTAAGTACTGCCTCGTTTTCAACGCCTTTCCCCGGAGATAAATCATCCCCGCAGGAGACACAAATCGCGGTCCTATATATGCGCATTTTTTTAGGCGGAAATTTCATGCAAACTATACACCACAGGGAATATTCCGCTGATTTACAAACTGCTGCGGGTGTATAGTTGATGCGCCAAACTATACACCCGACTGTACACCGGCCTTGGCCATGCGCTGCCGGCCGACTCCTACCCCACACCACCCTGGAAAAACCGGCGCTGTGCCGAGAAAGTTACCGGCGCGCCCTCCCCGTCTCATAAAAAGAGAAAAATAAATTTCGAACGCACACACTAAAAGCCCTGTCCGTCCGTTTAATAAACAGAGAAGCGAAAACTGCCGGTGCGCCATCGGCCCTGAAAATCAAAAGGGTGGCCCGGCGTTTTCTCCCAAGTAGACCCCACGTAAGGTAGGTCCTGTAAATGAGCTTGCGACGTATGGACGGCCATCTTGCCGTAGGTTTTTGATCTTCGAGCGAAAGCGTAGCGGGCTACGCGACCGATTGAAAGACAAAAGATACGATGCAAGAGGCGCGAGGACATCCCGGCAAAACAGAAACCTACCATACTTTGAAACGAATTGATAGAACCTATCTCAATAATCCCTGCCTATGAAGCATTCTACTCCGCAAGTTTCCACCCCCAAAGCCGCCACATTGGATTTTTTGCGCTGTCTGGCACGCATCTATCGGCCCGAACGCGGTATGACGCCCGAATTGGCCGGCTATTTGGCCCACAACTGCGTCTGCAAAGTGGCTGCCCTCAATTAGTTCGGAGCCGTATGGATTTCCTCCACAGCGGCCCGAAAGAAACGGACAAGCGTTGCTGAAAAAGCATAACTTTCTGTACAAAATCATACTTTCTCGGCGAGGCGTTCGAATGCCTCGACAAAAAACCGTAACTTTGCCAAGTCCGTGCTGCCGGCTCTGCCGAACACGGACTTTTAGCATGCAAACCATTACATTCCTCACGAAATGAAAAAGATACTGCTTTTGGGCTCCGGCGAACTGGGCAAGGAATTTACCATTGCCGCACAACGCCTGGGCCTGCACGTTGTAGCGTGCGATGCCTACCCCGGCGCACCGGCCATGCAGGTGGCCGACGAATGTGAAGTCTTCCACATGTTGGACGGCGAGGCACTGGAAGCCGCGGTGGCCAAACATCATCCCGACATCATCGTACCTGAAATCGAGGCCATCCGCACCGAGAAACTCTACGAGTTCGAACAGGCCGGCATACAGGTAACCCCGTCCGCACGGGCCGTCAACTATACCATGAACCGCAAGGCTATCCGCGACTTGGCAGCCCGGGAATTGGGACTAAAGACGGCTAAGTATTTCTATGCCAAGACTTTCGAGGAACTGCAGGCTGCTGCCGCGGAAATAGGCTTCCCCTGCGTGGTCAAGCCCCTGATGTCCTCCTCGGGAAAAGGCCAGTCGCTGGTGAAATCCGCCGAGGACCTGAAGCACGCCTGGGAGTACGGTCTCAGCGGCAGCCGCGGTGACATCAAGGAACTGATTATCGAGGAATTTATCCGCTTTGACAGCGAGATTACCCTGCTCACGGTCACCCAAAAAGACGGCCCTACCCTGTTCTGCCCGCCCATCGGCCATGTGCAGAAAGGCGGTGATTACCGCGAAAGCTTCCAGCCGGCCCACATCGCACCGGAACACTTGGCCGAAGCGCAAAGAATGGCGGCCAAAGTGACGGAGGCCCTGACCGGTGCTGGCCTTTGGGGCGTCGAGTTCTTCCTCAGCCACGAGAATGGCGTCTACTTCTCCGAACTTTCCCCCCGCCCGCACGATACCGGCATGGTTACACTGGCCAATACGCAGAATTTCAACGAGTTTGAGCTGCACCTGCGCGCTGCCATCGGCCTGCCCATCCCCTGCATCAAGCAATTACGTATCGGCGCCAGCGCTGTCATCCTCTCCCCCATCGCCAGCGAAGCAGCACCGCAGTACCGCGGCCTTGAGCACACCTGTGAGGAGGATGCCGATGTACGCATCTTCGGCAAACCGACCACCCGCGTGAACCGCCGCATGGGCGTGGTGGTCTGCAACGGACCGGTGGACGGCGACCTGGAGGCGCTGCGCGAAAAAGCCAAGCGTCTGGCCTCCTACGTAGAGGTGTACTGATCCGGCCCTTTCAGCAAGCCTGCAGTGCTCGCTCCCGCCCTGTCTTTGGCGAAAAGCGCAGTAAAACAAAACATCCGATATGTCAAAAAATCTCGCACCTTTTCCGGGGTGCGAGATTTCTTATTTAGTTAAAAACCAAAACTATATACAATTCAATAGGTCTATCAGAAGGCGCTCCTTACAGGCGTATAATTCGCTCAAAACAGAATTCCCGATAATTTCCCGGATATACAGCCGTCACAACAGCCTTAATAATGGAAATATGGCGACCGACAGTCTTCCCTATCATGCTTCCGGTTTGGACCGGCCCGTCAGTGTCTGCCACGTCAGGCCTGCCAAATTCTTATCCTCGCGCAGGACGAACGACAGGAGGTAGGCGGTGAAGACGGAAACGGCCATACCGATGAAACCATAGAGCAGGAAACTGGCTTCGGTGAAGTACTTGGTCAGGAACACGGCGGCCACGCCCGTACAGAAACCGACCAAGGCGGCACGTCCCCCGATGCGCGGGAAGAAGATGCCCATCAGGAACAGACCGCCCAAGCCGCTGGACAGCAAGCCCAATATCTCCTGGAAGAAGTCGAGCAGGGACAAAATCTCCCAAGTCGCCATCAGCAACGCTATTGCCATACCTATCAGTCCCGAGATGACACAGGCGCGGCGCGCCACCGCCAACATGCGGCGGTCATCGGTCTGCGGACGCCACCGCCGGTAGAAGTCTACGCTGAAAGCCGTTGCTACGGAGTTGATATTCGACGAGATAGTACTCATCGTGGCGGCAAAGATGGCAGCAATCAGCAGTCCCGCCAAACCGGCAGGCAGCTGGCTCATCATGAAGAACGGGAAAATCGTATCGGCCTTGGCCATCGTGTAATCCAGTTCGGCCGGATGGGTCTTGAAGAAAGTGTAGAGCCCCGCACCTATGGCAAAGAATGCCACGGAGATGAATACGCTCATCACGCCGTTCATCATGATGCTGCGGCGTGCGCTCCGCTCGTCCTTGGTGGTGAGATAGCGCTGGATGACAGTCTGGTCGGAGGTATAGGAAATCAGGTTGTTGGCCATGCCACCGAGGATAATCACCCAGAATGTGGCGCTACGATAATCCAGACTCCAGTCAAACAGGCGGAATTTGCCATCCGTCATGCCGATGTCGAGGAAACCGCCCACGCCACCGTCCGTATTCAGCACCAGATAGCCGACGGCAAAAATAGCACCGCCCACCAAGATGATGCCCTGCACCACGTCGCCCCACACCACGGCTTCGACGCCGCCCATCGTGCAGTAAACAATCGTGATCAGGCCCATCAGCACGATGCAGATATAGATGTCGATGCCGGTGACGGCCGTCAGTGCCAGCGACGGCAGGTAGAGCACCAGCGCCATGCGGGCAATCATGAATATGATGAACAATGCACTGGCCATCAAGCGGGTAGCTGCATTGAACCGACGCTCCAAGTATTCGTAGGCTGTCGTCACGTTGAGCCTACGGAAGAAGGGCAGATAATAATGTATGACGGGGAATGAAACGATCAGGATAGTGACCAGCATGGGGTAGTACGTCCAATCCGTGGCATAGGCTTTAGCCGGATATGCCATGTAGGTAATGGCCGACAACATCGTAGCATAGATGGAGATACCGGCTGCCCACCAGGGGATGCGTCCGCCGCCCTTGAAGAAATCCTCGCTGCCGCCCTCACGGCGCATGAAGTAGAAACCGAGGGCCAGCATGCCGAGCAGGTACAAGGCCAGCACAGTCCAGTTCAACCAGCCGAAGTCCGTGCGCACCGTCATGCTGACGGCGGTCACGTCGGTGGAACGGATGCCGGGCTTGCTCTCGCCGTTAACCACAACCCACCGGTTTCCGCAGCGCACCACGGCAGCGCCGGCGCGGGCCAACTTAGGGGAACGGCTCTCGGTCACCCAAGTGTCTGTAATCGTATGATAGATAAGCAGTTCGTCGTTGAATTGATACCACACCTCGGGATGCAGCAGGTAAGCAGCCTGCTCCTGTTCCAGCCGGGCCACAAGGGCCGTGTCGCCCTGCTCCTGCGCTGCAGCGAGTCGGGCGGGACGCGTGATGGCATCGAGGAAGATTTCGCGGTTCACGCCGCCGAAGCAGACCACATGGGAATAGCCGGAGGTCACCGCCGTCGCGCCGACTATCGCCATGGGGCGGCCGTTCGGTGCAATGGGGGCCGTGGTTTTCCACGCGTTGGTGCGCGGGTCATAGACCACGCCGTTTTCATGCACACAGGCTGCCTGCGCTCCCGCGGCCTCGTCATATCCGCCCAGCACGAGGAAGAGCGGACCCGTCGAGCCATTCTGCACCACGCCGGCCGGCTGGATGCGGCCGCGGCCGGGCATGGGCGGCAGCTCCTCCCACCGGGTACCGCCGGGGTACTTCAACCGCCAGGCGGCCGTACTGCTTTTTCCCGCCACCTTGCCGCCGGCCACGTAGATATAGCCCTTGGCATCGTAGCCTGCCGCACCTTGCTCCACGCCTGTGGGCAGTGCGGGCAAATTCTTTACTTTCAGTTGGTTCTGTCCGTCCGTCTGCAACAGAAAAACGGCCGACAGGGCTTGCCCGCCGTCCGTTCCGCCGATACATACCACGCCGTCGTCCACCGTCACGCTCATACCGTAGGCACAGGCGACGGGCAGTTCGCCCACCAGTCGCCAGCTGCCGTCATCCTCCAGCAGGAAAGCGGCGTTGTAGAAGATTTTGCGCCCGCCCTCGGCTGCCGGCGTCTCGGCAAAGTTGCACCCGCCGGCCACCAGCACGCGGCCGTTCACCACGCCCGCAAAGGAAGCCGAAAGTCCCTGCGCCTGCTCCGCGCGGGCGGGGGCGTCGGATGGGGATTGCGGCGACAGCGAAAGTGGCGACAAGGCGCTGATCGCCACATGGTTGTACTTATTGTCACGCCCGGTGGGCTGTTCCTGCGCCTGCATCGTACAGACGAGCAGCAGCGCGAGCATCAGGAAAAACTTTTTCATGATCGTTTCGGTTCAACAAGGCATTGGTTTTCTTTGTACGGGCATCCGGCGCCAAGCCCTACGCTTGTATTACGTTATGGCCTCATCGTCGAGAGATTATTTCGGTTTTTGTCGTAAAAGTCACCCTCGTAGGGTTCATTGTTTTGGAACGTACCCTCGAAGTACGAACCGTCTCTATTGAAGTAAAGACGTCCTTTCTTATACAAACCCTCCTCGAAAGTTCCCTCGAATCGGTTGGATCCGTCCTTTGTTTCGTAGACGCCCTGTCCCGTGCGCTTTCCATCGCGGAATGCGCCCTTGTAAGTACCGGTAGCATCTACGGCGGTACCATGCTCATCGTCGGGACGGCCTTCTTCGTTGACCCATCCGGTATAGGCATAGTCTATGCCCTTCTCGTCTGTAAAATGTTCGCCATCCACTTGGCGACGTCCCTCCATGTCTTCCTCTGTTACCGACGCGGTCGAAGCACTGCCACCGCCCTGGTGCGAAGCGCCGCCGGGCAGCAGTCTGATAGTAAACACGACAACCAAGGCCACCAGCACGGCTACGCCGGCCATGGTCATTATCTTGCGCATTTTTTGGGGCCGGCCGTTCTCGCCCGCAGGCTTGTTTATGTCGGCCGGTTTGTCGGACAGTTCCTCCACCTTGAATATAGGCTTCACCTTATCGTCTTTCTGCTTGCGCACCGCATTGTCGAGCAGGGCTATCAGTTCGCGGACGGTCTGCGGACGCTTGGATTTGTCCGGCTGCAGGGCCCGGAACACCGCACTCCGCGTGACACTGCTGACGCCGGAGGGCAAGTCGGCCAAGGGCACGCCGCTGATTCTTTCGGTCGCGGTCGGCGGTGCCTGTCCTGTGAGGAGTTTGTAGAGTGTGGCGCCGAGGGCGTAGATATCCGTGGCGGGACTGAAAAAGCGCAGGTTGCCGCCCATCTGTTCGGGCGGTGCAAAGCCCGGCGTATAGCCGAGCAAGGTCGTGGTATTCTCGCCGCTTTCGGCATCATACTGCTTGGAGGCACCGAAGTCGATGAGTACGGCGCGACCCGAGGGCTGTTCGATGATGACGTTTCCGGGCTTGATGTCGAGGTGCAGACGTCCGTTGTCGTGTACGTAGGTCAGGGCCTCGCACACCTGGCGAATGTAGAAGAGGGCGTGCTTCTCGGGGAGCGGCTCGCTCTTGCACAGGTCGCCCAAGGTATGGCCGCTCACGTATTCCATCACGAAGTAGGCCGTGCCGTTCTCCTCGAACACGTCGCTCACACTGACGATGCCGTCGTGGTGCAGCTCGCTGAGGGCGCGCGCCTCGTCGATAAACTTCCGTTTGTATTTGTTGACCATCTCCAGCATGCTCTGCGTGCCCACCGTGACGTGGCAGGTATCGGCCTCACGATTGCAGTAATCCTGCATGAAGAACTCCTTGATGGCCATACGCTTACGCAGCATCACGTGCTCGGCCTCGTAGGTGCAGCCAAAGCCGCCTGCAGCAATAAAGCGCACAATCCGGTATTTGCCTCCTTGCAGCAAAGAGCCGCAGGCAAGGTGATTAGGGATATTACTCATGTCAATAAAACAGCTATGAACGTTCAATCAAATGCAAAAGTAGCTAAAAGCTTGGTAAGGAACAAATATAAGCTCAACTTTCCGGCCCGGAAGACCCCTTTTTCCCATTATTGCTGCCCGCTACGTTTCCATAAATTCTAAGAAATGGATCATAGGAAATCCCATGTCAGACAAGACTCACAAAAACTGGGATAAAAACCTTGCCCTGTGTCGGCCCTGTGTCGACCCCGTGTCCGTCGGAAAAGACAAAAACCGGAAAAACCCCTTGCGCCGGATGCAAAATGTCTCTTGCGAGCCATGGACGCTGTAGCCGTCTGAAAATCCCTCGAGCAAGCTCGGGTATTCTCAGACGGCTACAACATCCCCCTATCGGGTTTTGCATCCGGCGCAAGGCGATAAACAAAAAAAAACAAGGATCTCCTCCTCCGTAACAGTGACGTTGTATAAAAATTCCGTTCTTGAGGTGCATACATCTACTATGCACCTCTACCCATAAAATGGTTTATTTGAATAAGATAGGATGCGGCTCAGCAATCAGAGCAAGCTCTATTGCATTCGCCTTGCACTATCTTTCTGTTTATCGCCTTGCAGAGGATGGATGCCTTCTGTAAGAAGGTGGTGGCAGGCTTTCAGTTTGGGCGTTAAGAGCTTGCTCTTATAAGACCAAAATGGAAGCCTGACAGCAGGGCGCAGCCCCATCCTCTGCAAGGGGTTTTTCAAATCCACTTCTTTGGCGCTAAAAGCCTTTACCGGACAGCCATTATTTTGCAGCGCCCTCCATGCACAAATATCCCCGCCTACAAGTTTTCCTCAGGAGAGGCAGGCGGGGTAAGGAGAAGCTCGGGCCTTTAAATGCCCGAGCTTAAATAAATCAAATAAATTAAATAAATCGAATCATTCTACAACCGGCCGCACAGTGTGCCCGCTGATGCGGTAGTTCCAGTACGAGCTGGCACTGCCTCCCGAATAGAAATACAGGACGTACGCGTACTGCGTACCGCTCCCATAGGGCGTAGACGACCAGTAGTAGCCGTGCTCGCCCGCGTAGGTCGTGGAAGTACCGTAGCGCCAGCCGGCAGCGGGAAAGAAAATACTGTTGCCGTTCCGCTTGGAAGTAAAGAGCATACCCTTGACGCCATTCTGAGTGGTCCACTGGTAGTCGCAGTTGCTGCGTAACTCGACGAACTCGGCCTTGGTGGGCAGACGCCAGCTGCCGCCCCAATTGGCGCGGGCGGCATCATAGGAAGAGTTCCCGCCTATGTCGCTCATGCTGCGTTCCCATGTAATAATTGCCGTAGCCCGTGGGGCTGGAGGCGCCCACATTGCAGGTCGCCCACTTGACACTCAGGCCCAAATCGACCCACTCGTGGCCGGCGTGTGTACCTCTATCTTTCGGATGATCTCCCCTGTACGGGCAATTTTCCTTCAGTTCGCCGCAGGCGTTGCACTTGGGATGATTGCCTCCGTAGGGACAGGGATTATTCTTAGCGCCGCAGACCCGGCCGCAGGAGCTGCAAGTGGGATGATTACCACCGTACGAACAATTCTCCCGAAGTTCGTCGCAGGTGTTGCACTTGGGATGATTGCCTCCGTAGGGACAGGGATTGTTCTTAGCGCCGCAGACCTTACCGCAGGAGCTGCAAGTGGGATGATGACCGCCGTACGAACAATTCTCCCGAAGTTTGCCGCAGGTATTGCACTTAGGGTGCTTGCCGTCGTAGGGACAGGCATTGTACTTGGCGCCACAGACCTTGCCGCAGGTCTTACACGTCGGATGATTACAGCGATACGGGCAATTGGATTTCTTCTTGAGGCACTTCCCGCACACCGGCTCCTGTGCGCACAGACTCAGCGGCAGCAGAAACTCGAATCATTCTACAACTGGCCGGACAGGGAGCCCGTTGAAGCGGTCGTACCAGACCGTGCCGGCACTGCCTCCCGAACTGAAACACAGGCTGTACGCGCCCGGCGCATTGCTCTCATAGGGCGTAGACGACCAGTAGTAGCCGCCCACGCCCGCGCGGCACGTGGAAGTACCGCCGCGCCAGCCGGCAGCGGGAAAGAAAATACTGTTGCCGTTCCGCTTGGAAGTAAAGAGCATACCCTTGACGCCATTCTGAGTGGTCCACTGGCGGGTGCAGTTGTTGAGTAACTCTTTGCACTCGGCCTCGCTGGGCAGACGCCAGCTGCCGCCCCAATTGGCGCGGGCGGCATCATAGGAAGAGTTTCCGCGAATGTCGCTCATGCTGCGTTCCCACGTCTTGCAATTGTCCTCGTCATAGCGGCTCTTGGTGCTTGTCTCGCCCCAAGCGTAGTAATTGCCGTATTCCTCCGGAGTATTTGCGCCCACATTGCAGGTCGCCCACTTGACACTCAGACCCAAATCGACCCACTCGCGCCCGGCATGTGTGCCGCTGGTGGGGTGCTTGCCGCCGTAGGGGCAGGGGTTCATCTTCGCACCACAAAACTTACCGCAGGAGCTGCAAGTGGGATGATGACCGCCGTACGAACAAATCTCCCGAAGTTCGCCGCAGGTGTTGCACTTGGGATGATTGCCTTTGTAGGCACAATTCTCTTTCAGTTTGCCGCAGACACTACACTTAGGGTGCTTGCCTCCGTAGGGGCAGGCATTGTTCTTGGCGCCACAGACCTTGCCGCAGGTACTGCAAGTGGGATGATTACAGCGATACGGGCAATTGGATTTCTTCTTGAGGCACTTCCCGCACACCGGCTCCTGTGCGCACAGACTCAGCGGCAGCAGGAACAGGAGGCAAAAGCTCAATAAGGTAAGGAAAGATTTGGCCTTCATAATTTATGGGTTTTGTGAATTGGCGCAGCTGTAAACACGCGGTGTTGTTGAAGCAGGACGCGCAGCATCCAATCGTCCTTGAATCAAATAAATCGAATCATTCTACGACCGGCCGGACCTGGAGCCCGCTGTTGCGGTAGTACCAGCCCGCGTTGACACTGCCTCCCGAATTGAAATACAGGCCGTACGCGCCATACGTACAGCTCTCATAGGGCGTAGACGACCAGTAGTCACCGCGCTCGCCCGCATCGCCCGCGGAAGTACCATCGCGCCAGCCGGCAGCAGGAAGGAAGATGCTGTTGCCGTTTCTCTTGGAAGTGAAGAACATACCCTTGACGCCATTCCGAGTGGTCCACTGACGGGTGCAGTTGTTGACCAACTCGTCGCACTCGGCCTTGGTGGGCAGACGCCAGCTGCCGCCCCAATTGGCGCGGGCGGCATCATAGGAAGAGTTCCCGCCTATGTCGCTCATGCTGCGTTCCCATGCCCACATTGCAGGTCGCCCACTTGACACTCAGACCCAAATCGACGTATTCGTGGCCGGCGTGCGTACCGCTGGAAGAAAGTGTGGGTTCTAGATGCCTGCCATTATAGGGACAGGGATTATTCTTAGCGCCGCAGACCTTACCACAGGAACTACACTTGGGATGATTACCTCCGTAGGGACAGGGATTGTCCTTAGCGCCGCAGACCTTACCGCAGGTGTTGCACTTGGGATGATTACCTCCGTAGGGACAGGGATTGTCCTTAGCGCCGCAGACCTTACCGCAGGAGCTGCAAGTGGGATGATGACCTCCATACGAACAATTCTCTTGAAGTTTGCCGCAGGTGTTGCACTTGGGATGATTGCCTCCGTAGGGACAGGGATTGTTCTTAGCGCCGCAGACCCGGCCGCAGGAGCTGCAAGTGGGATGATTACCGCCGTACGAACAATTCTCCCGAAGTTCGCCGCAGGTATTGCAAGTGGGGTGCTTCCCCTTGTAGGCACAATTCTCTTTCAGTTTGCCGCAAGCGTTGCACTTAGGGTGCTTGCCGCCGTAGGGACAGGGATTGCTCTTGGCGCCACAGACCTTGCCGCAGGTCTTGCACGTAGGATGATTACAGCGATACGGGCAATTGGATTTCTTCTTGAGGCACTTTCCGCACACCGGCTCCTGCGCGCACAGGCTCAGCGGCGCCAGAAACAGGAGGCAGCCGGCTAACAGGGTAAGGAAAGACTTGACTTTCATACTTTTGGGAATTTTGAATTAGCGTAACTGTAAACACGCGGTATTTTTGAAACAGGGCGCGCAGTATCCAGTCGTCTGTAATTTAAATAACCTTAATTCCGCAACACTATTATAAATATAACTTTTTAAGTACCTGAGCAACAAAAAGTTGCTCAGGATTTTGTCATGTCAGATTTTTCACCTATCTT
>SFCP01000003.1 GCA_004558535.1 Bacteroidales bacterium
ACGATGACTAAGTTCTTTGGCATAGTGCGGTGTAAAGTTTTGATTTTGCCCGCAAAAGTAGGAAAAAAAATACGCGCGTGCAAATTTTTCTCCCTCGGTGAAGCCGCGAGGGGTGCTTTCGGCCGTTTCGCCGGGAAACAAAAACCGGCCCCCTTGTGCTGTGCTGCGTCCGTCGGAAGAGACAAAAACCGAAAAAACCCCTTGCGCCGGATGCAATGTCTCTTACGAGCCATGGACGCTGTATCCGGCTGAAAATCCCTCGAGCAAGCTCGGTTATTTTCAGCTGGCTACATCATCCACCCTGTCGGGTTTTGCATCCGGCACAAGGCGATAAACAAAAAAAACTTTCCCTCGGTGGCAAAAAAACCTTTCCTCGGTGGCAATGATAATCCACTCAAGCCATCCGCTCAATCCGTGGTCGCTATTCTCCGAACAAGGATTAATTCTTGAACACGGAGTGAACGGATTTGACGGATGTATTTACACCGCATTGTCCGTTCAGTCCGTGGTTCTTATATCCCGTGGCTCTTTTATCCCGTGGTCTATTTACTTATCCGTTCCGTCCGCGGATTTTTCGGCCAGCCGGCGGCACCACTTGCCGCCCAGCAGGAACCCTATGGTGGCGCGCATCGTCTGCTCCCACGGTTCCTGCACCTCCTTGCAGTACTCTACAATCAGGCGGAACGTGAAGATGGAAGTCAGGCAGTAGCCAAAGAAGAAGCCGGTGCCGATGCGGTGCTTGTACTTGCGGTAGAGTAGCAGACCTATCAGGAAAAACAGCAAATAGGCCGTGGCTTCGTACAGCTGTGCGGGATGGCGGGGCATGTTCTCGACGCAATGGTTCACACGATCCCAGTTGTTGGCAAAGACGAAGCCCCAGTCCGTGCCCGTATATTTGCCCACAATTTCCGAATTCATCAGGTTGCCGAGACGGATGCAGCAGGCTGTGAGCGGCGTGGCCACCGCGACATTGTCCACGACGCGGAGGATATTAACCCCGGTCTTGCGCACGTAGAGCCACAGGGCAAGTATCAGTCCCAAGGTGCCGCCGTGGGATGCCAGTCCGGCATAGCCCGTACAGGTCCAGCCCTCGGCCTCTTCGCGGATGGGCAGGAACATCTCGATGGGGTGGCTCAGGTAGTAACCCGGTTCGTAGAGCAGGCAATGCCCCAGCCGCGCACCGACCAGTATGCCCACAAAACAGTACAGGAACAGGGGGTCAAACTTTTCCTGCGAGATGCCCTGACGGCGGTACAAGTAGTGTACGATATAATAGGCAGCAGCCAGTCCCAGACACCAAAACACGGCGTACCACCGAAGTTCGAAGCCGCCGATGGTAATGGCAACTTCCGAAGGATTCCAAACTATCATTGCAATCAAGGTTTAGCGGTTCATAGAAATCCGATACCTGGCGGAGCACTACACGTTGAAGCGGAAGTGCATGATGTCGCCATCCTGCACCACGTAGTCCTTGCCCTCGACGTGCAGCAAGCCGGCATCGCGCACGGCTGCCTCGCTGCCCAGGCGCACATAGTCCTCGTACTTGATGACCTCGGCACGGATAAAGCCTTTCTCGAAGTCCGTATGGATAACGCCGGCACACTGCGGTGCTTTCCAGCCCCGGCGGTAGGTCCATGCCTTGACTTCCATCTCGCCGGCGGTGATAAAGGTTTCCAGTTCGAGCATCTTGTAGGCTGCTTTAATCAGGCGGTTGCAACCGCTCTCGGCCAAGCCTACATCCTGCAGGAACATCTGGCGCTCCTCGTAGGTTTCCAGTTCGGCGATGTCGGCCTCGGTCTGTGCGGCCAGCACCAGGACTTCGGCACCCTCGTCACGGACGGCGGCGCGCACCTCTTCGACGTAGTGGTTGCCCGTGGCGGCGGAAGCCTCGTCCACGTTGCAGACGTAGAGTACGGGCTTCGAGGTGAGCAGGAACAGGCCCTTGGCGGCGCGCTGCTCCTCCTTGGATTCAAAGGTGACGGTACGGGCGGAGCGTCCCTGCAAGAGGGCTTCGCGATAGGCCATGAGCACATCGTATTCGACCTTGGCATTCTTGTCGCCGCCCACTTGGGCGATTTTCTCTACGCGGCGGATGCGGTTTTCCACGGTTTCCAGGTCCTTCAGCTGCAACTCGGTGTCGATGATTTCTTTGTCGCGCACGGGATTGACGCTGCCGTCGACATGGACCACGTTGCCGTCGTCAAAGCAGCGCAACACGTGGATGATGGCGTCCGTCTCGCGGATGTTGCCCAGAAACTGGTTGCCCAGGCCCTCGCCTTTCGAAGCGCCCTTCACCAATCCGGCGATGTCCACAATCTCGACCGTTGTCGGCACGATGCGGCCCGGATGAACCAGCTCAGCCAAGCGGTTCAACCGCTCGTCGGGAACGGTGATGACGCCCACGTTGGGCTCTATGGTGCAGAAGGGGAAGTTTGCTGATTGCGCCTTGGCATTGCTCAGGCAGTTGAAAAGGGTCGATTTACCCACGTTTGGCAAACCGACGATGCCACATTGTAAACTCATGGATACGGTAAGGTTTTGATTTTCGGGCAAAAGTACGGAAAATTCTCGGCATGGGCAAACTGCCGGCTTACAAGTGCGGCATAGCGCCGCCTTTTTCCTTGCTTTCAGCGGCAGGATGGACGCAACCGACCGGCCTCCGGCAACGCGAAAAACCACGCCGGCGCCGCCCAAGGCTGGCGGAGACAACGGCCGCGACGGCACTACGAAAAGCGGTGCGCCGATGGGCGCACCGCTTATGGCTTCGCGAAAGTCGCAGGGGCAAACTTGTTGTCGACTGCAACTCCGCGGATGGTTGCTGTCTGTTTACTTCTTCAGCAGGTTGAGCGAAGGATTGAGATTCAGCGCGGGGCGTGAAGCCTGGGGCGTGAAGCTCTTCTTCATGGTGTAGGGCTTCTTGCTCGTAGCTTCGGCCGTCACTTTGAAAGTATCCTCGTAGAGACCCAGCCAGAGCTTCTGACCTACATCACCGCAGTGATAGAACACGTCGAAGTAGAAGGTCATCTTAGCGGGATCGTAGTGGCTCTCGTTGTTGGGGAAGTTGTTCTGGTAACCGGCCACGTTGATACCGGTGATATAGACTGCGCCGTAACCATCTACCTCAAGGCCGGTGTTCTGCTTGTCGATTTCGATAATCAGGTCGTCGTTGACAGTAAAGAGGGCACCATCGGCGTTGTCGATATAGGGAGCGAGCACATAACGCGAGGGATCCTTGTCGCTCTGGTAGAGCGTAGTTTGCATCTTCTGGATGGAACCAAAGAGCGGTCCGTCACCATCGAGGGTCTGTGCGCTGATGGTGAGTTCGCCTTCGTAGAGAGGCAGGAACTGCTCAGGCTCAGGCTCGCTGGTGCAACGGCTCAGCAGGTACTGCTCGCCGTCTACGGTAGCCCAAAGCTGGAACTTGTCGTTGTAGGAGAGGGTGATGGTGGCACCGGCCTCGTTCGTCATGGTGACGTTGGCGCCATCCTGCACATAGCTGTAGGCAGTAGCTTCGCCATCGCCTACGGTCAGGGAGGCTGCGGGGCTGCCGGCCACCTTCAAGTCGCCGAAGGTGAAGTCCAAAGTCTTGCTGCCGTCAGCGTTGGCAGCCGTCCAGTGTCCCTCTACGCCGGGCATGGCCGTCGTATTGCGGACAAACATGGCCGTTTCGCTGGTTTTGCCATACTTGCATTCGTAAGCGAAGCGCGTACCATCGAGCATGGTGGCAATAGTCAAGGCTGCATCCTCCTCATAGTAGTTGTCGGCGGCGGCACTTGTAGCAGTGAGCACACCGATGGCGGGATCATAGTTCACATCGCCGGTAGTGACGAGCGTACGTACGAGGCCCTCGTCCACACGACCCTGTTTGCCGACACGATAAGTGTAGAGCACAGTGTCGCCTTGGGCGTCGAGCGTCAGAACGGCAGCGTATTCGTATTTGCTGCTTGCGTTGTACTGCGCTGTGTAGTAACCGAGCTCCATTTTCTCGGGGTAGACGTGGTCGGCATAGCGGAAGGGATCTTCTGCATCGTTACAAGCCGTAAATCCAAGCGTCACCAGCGCAAGCGCAGCTAATTTATGAAGGTATTTCATTGTGCTTGATTTTTTATTTGTTATGCGTAAATGCGGTTGTCTCGGAGGGAGTATCGGCGGCGCAGCCCTTAGGTGAGCGGCTGCGCCTGCCGGTAGGATTTGTCCGGGACTTCCGCCGTTCTATTTACCAGTTGGGCTTCAGATTCTTGTTGCTCTGCAAATCCGAACTGGGGATTTCCCAAACGATCTTCTTGTAACGTGCATCCTCGGGCGTAATGTTAAGCTCGGTGGTGATGCTCGGGTCTTCGTTGCGAAGTACATCGCCGTTCATGTTCTGCGGGTTGGTACGCACGATGGCGTCGCCCCAGCGCTTCAGGCAGTCCAGACGGAAGCCTTCGCCGCAGAATTCGCGGGCCCACTCGTTCTTGATTTCCTTGAAGAGGAGGTCGCCGCTACGGGTCAGCTCACTTGCGCCGCGCTTGGTGCGGAGTGCGTTGAGGTAGCCTAATGCTGCGGCCTCATCGGGGGTAGCCTTCAGGTAGGAAGCCTCGGCGGCAATCAGGTAAAGCTCGGCGCTGCGGAACGGCTTCGGCATGTTGTACCAAGCGTTCTGGTCATTCTCGGTACCCTTGCGCAGTTCGGCGTTACCGGGGAACTTGTAGAAGATGTAACCCGTGCCGGTGTACTGTCCGGAGCAGAGCTCGGTCTGCTGGAAGAAGGTATCGAAGCGGGCGTCGCGGATGCGGTTGCTTCCTTCTTCCTTGTAGAGGTCGAGCAGGGCCTGCGTGGGGAAGTAGTTGGCCGTGTACATTTCCATCTGGGCGCTATAGCCGAAATAATACGTACCCATCGTACCTCCGGCACGCTCGTCGGTGGTCAGCAGCGGCATGTAGATGATTTCGGAGGTAGCAGCGTCGTTCCACCACATGTCACCCAAGTTGCCCTTGTTGGTCAAGGGGTACTGGGCGATGAGTTCATCGGCGATGCTGACAGCTTCGTCGTACTTCTTGCAGTTCAGGTAGACGCGGGCACGCAGGGCCTTGGCCGTATTGGCGTTGGGAGCGGTCACGTCCGAGAAGTTGGTCAGACCGGCCATATTGACATCCGCCGAATCCAAGTCTTCGATGATCTGGTCATAGGTAGCCTGCAGGCTGGCGCGGGAGGGCTTTTCATTGACGTCCACCTTGAGGACGAGGGGCAAGCCGAGCGTTTCGTCGGCAGTAGCAGCGTTGTATTCCTTGCAGTAGCGGGTTACCAGCTTGCTGTAAGCGTAGGCACGTGCAAAGTAAGCTGTACCCTTGATGCCGCGCAGCGTGGCAGCTTCGTCTTCGTTGGCAGGAACCACCTGGCCGATATTGTCCAGGATGTTATTGGCAGTCATAATCAAGCCGTAGCTGCCGCTCCACATGCCGTCGCCGCCGAACTGCGTAGACACGAAGGTCCAGTCGTACTCCTGGTTCAAGGAAACGGAGCTGTTTCCCTGGTTGAACAGGTCGGCCTGAATCTCGGCAACAGCGTTGTTGGACGTTCCGGCGTAGGATCGAAGGTAAGAGAGCAGACCGATGTAGAAGTTATTAGCGTCGTCGGTCGACTGCCAAGCTTCCTCGGCGGGGATTGTACCGGCGGGGTACTGATCCAATTCGCACGACGTCAGGACCGGGAAAGCGAGCGCAGCGCTCAGTATAGTCTTGAAAATATATTTATTCATCGTCTTCGTTGTTTATTGGTTAGAAAGTAACGTCAACACCGAACATGAACTGACGCGTAGCGGGATAGTTACCCTTGGTCAGGTTGGAGTTCGTTTCAGGGTCTGCTCCCTTGAACTTGGTCACCGTAAAGAGGTTGCGGGTGATGAAGCTCAGGCGCACGCCTTTCATGAAGTGAGTAGCCTGCATCCACTTCTCGGGCAGGTCGTAGGCCAAAGTCAGGTCTTTCAAGCGCAGGAACGAAGCATTCTGCAACAGGTGCGTGTCAAACTGCGATTCATACTCGAACGCGGGCAGGTCGGCGATGTCGCCGGGCTGCTTCCAGATGTTCAACATGTCGCGGTGTGCATTTCCCTTGTTCTGCGTCAGGTTCGACTTGCCGGTGTTCCACAGGTAGTTGTTGTCGACGAGGTACTTGCCGAGCACGAACGAGAAGTTGGCGTTGAGGGTGAGGCCCTTCCAGCCGGCGCTGATACCGAAACCTCCCGTGTGCGGAGCAAAGCGGCTCTTGCCGGTGTCCTGATAGAGGTTGTCGATCTGCGTTTCGTCCTTGGTCATCGTTTCGGGGTTGAACTCATGAACGGGATCACCCTTATAGCCGACCTTGTACCACATGGGGCGACCGTCTTCCTTGTCCACGCCGGCGTAGATAGGCATGTAGAAGTTGAGAGATTTGCCCACCATGTAGTTCAGCAAAGAGTTCTTCACTTCCCATTCCTGCAAACCGTAGAACAGTTCGTCGATCTTGTTCTTGTTCCAGGCGTAGTTCACGTTGATGTTGAAGAAGTAGTCATGCGTACGCAGGATATTGTAGTCCAAGGTAAGCTCGACGCCTCGGTTGCTCATCGAACCGATGTTCAATGTCTGCGAGCTGAAACCGGTGGTCGTGGGGATGGGCACACCCATTAGCATGTCCTTGGTCTTGCGGTTGTAGGCGTTAAACTCTACCGTGAGGCGGTTGAAGAGTGTAGCGGTGAAACCGGCATTGGTCTGGATTTGCTTTTCCCATCCCAGCTCGGTGTTCGAGGGCTGGCTGAGCACCCATCCCGGCACGCCATCATACTGCGTATTGCCGATAAGGCCGAGGCTTTCGTAGTTGCCGATGGCCGAGTTACCGGTCGAACCGACGCTCACGCGTACTTCGAGGTTGTCGAGCCAAGTGATGCCGCGCATGAAGTATTCACGCTTCATGTTCCACATGACACCACCCGAGTAGAACATAGCCGAGCGGTTCGTCTTACCAAATCGCGAGGACTGGTCGTTACGTACGGTGAAGTTGGCGAAGTATTTGCCCTTGTAGTTGTAGTCACCGCGACCGAAGAACGACAGGAACTGGTAGGCCGACCTGGTTTCCGATACATCGCTGATGGAGGCATCGGTCATGTTGGAAATCAGGTAGAGGCGATCGTCCGTAGAACCGTTGGCACCGGCCGAGAATCCGTTGGCCGTATACTTGATGCCTTCCTGACCGGCCAGCAGGGTGATGTTGTGGTCTTCGCCGACGGTGAAGTTGTACTCAGCCGTATTCGTGATGGTCCACTGGGCATCGCGCGAGTCGCTGCGACTGCGTTGCAGCTTGCCGTCCTGGTTGGGGAAGTCACCCAGCACCATGCTGGCAGCGTTCGTGTTTGTGGCATACACACCGAGCTGCGACTTGATGGTCAAGCCCTTGATGGGGTTGAGCTGAATGTAGGCATTACCATTGTAGATAATGTCATTGATGCTACGCGGCTGCATCTCCTGGAGCCACTTGATGTTGTAGGCATCGGAACCCCAAATCATGTGCGTTTCCGCTACGCTGGGATCATAGGGGTCCCAATAGCGGGGTGCTTCCAACACCTGCGACGTGTAGGAATAGAAGCTGTTGGAGCCGTTAGTCGTATAGCCGTTGGTTTTACGGTCGGTATAGATGATGTTCTGGTTGATACCGAACGACAGCCAATCCAGGGGCTTCGTCTCCAAGTTGGTGCGGAGGTTGTAACGCTTCATGCGCGACTCGTTATCCACACCGGTGTTGCTCAGGTAAGAACCTGATACGAAGTAGTTCGACGTTTCGCCGCCGCCGCGTACCGAAAAGTCCGTCTGGTACATGGGAGCGTCGTTGCGGAAGAGGTATTTCTGCCAGTCGGTGTTGGCACCGTGTGCCTTGTAGGTCTGGTACTGGCTGGCGGAGATGATGTTGTGTTCCAACTGGAAGTCCAGCAATTCACTGGCACTCATCAGGTTGTCGCCGATACTGCGGGCCAGCTGGCTCCAACCTACTTTCTGGCTGATGGTCACCTGTGCCTTTTCGCCACGGCGGCCCTTCTTGGTGGTGATATAGATGACACCGTTGGCAGCACGCGAACCGTAGATACTCGTAGCGGAAGCATCCTTGAGCGTTACTACGCTTTCGATGTCGTTAGCGTTCATCAAGCCCATGATGGAGATGTCGGCGGGCGTACCGTCCACGACTACGAGCGGCGTACTGCTGGCGCCGAGCGAACCGATACCGCGGATGGTCATCGAGGAACCGGTAACGGTACCGGCGTCACTCGTTGTGGTCAGGACCTGCAAACCGGCTACCTTACCCTGCAAAGCATCGACAATGTTGGTCGAGGGTTTGTCGGCAATAGCATCGCTGTTGACTTTCGTCACAGAACCTACGAGGGTACCCACCTTACGGGCAGAACCGTAACCCACAACCACTGCCTCGTCGAGCAACGTGTCGTCGTCCTGCAGGACTACGCGCAGGTTACCGGCGATGCTTACTGTCTGGGCACGCTTGCCGATGTAAGTTACTTTCAAGTGTTTGGCGGAAGCGGGGACATTGGTCAGGACAAAGTTACCGTGTTCGTCTGTTGCCACGGCGCCCTTGCTGCCCTCCACGCGAACGGCTGCGCCAATCACAGGATCACCCTGCTCGTCGACGACGCGACCCGTCACGCGCTTCTGCGCAGAAGCCACACCTGCCGACAACAGAACGGTGGCTCCTAAAAGCACTAACTTCTTGTTCATAATATAACCATTAAATTAAACATGTATTTCTCAGAGTTCACTGCACAGCCGGTCCGATGGGCAGGCCGCACAATCATACCATCAAAAAGATACCTGCCGCAACGTTTCGGGATGCCGTATCGCGACAAGTGGACTATAGGTCAGTCCGGTTTGGCTGTGTTGGCGAAGCTAAGCTCTTTACCTTTCACTAATACCATCACCTACACGTCGCAAAAGCCGGCTAAAGCCAATACGGGCAGGTGTAATTATTGCAAAAGTACGACAACTTTTCTATATGACAAACAAAAACCTTGAATTTTGCCGATTTTTTCAAGCCAAACACTGGATTTCTACCATTTTGTAAGTCATATTGTGCAACTGCGGAGCTTTTCGACGGCCATCACACGGCACTGCGCCACCGTCATCCCGCACAAAAAAAAGCCTCCATCCAAACACCGTCATACCCCCATCTAAGTGCTTTGTACTACTGGCTGATTCGGTGAAAACTAAGTGCTTTGTAGAAAAAACTAAGTGCTTTGTAGTTTTTTCTAAGTGCTTTGTAATTTTTTCTAAGTACTACTTAGTTTTTCGCCTTCCTAACCCGCTGATTTTCAGATACCGAAAATTTCGAAAAATCCGGGTTGAAGCGCAGCCCATCCCTCGCGTACGCGCGCGCGTGCACGCATAATATTTAAAGCGGTATACCCCAGGCATCACCGGGTGTGGCCCGGCCGACGACGGAAGCCCGTCGGACACAGCCGGAAAGATGCAAAAAAAGCGGAAGCGCCGGCGACGGATATGTAAAAAGTTGTACCTTTGCAGAAATTAGGCTGCGGTGCAGAAATCACCGTACAAAAAAGCCGCCCCAAGCGACAAAAGACCCCATAATGATAACAAGCGAACAACTGAAAGAGACCAAAGACCGCGTCGAAGCCCTCAACCGATACCTCGACATCGATGCAAAAACCATCCAGCTGGAGGAAGAGCAACTCCGCACGCAGGCGCCCGGATTTTGGGACGATGCCAAAAAGGCAGAGGAGCAGATGAAGAAGGTCAAGGGACTGGAAAAATGGATCGAAGGCTACAAGGAGGTAAAACTGCTGGCCGATGAACTGGACCTTGCCTTTGAATTTCACAAAGAAGGCGAAGTGTCGGAGGAAGATGTCGACGAAGCCTATCAGAAGACCATCGAAGCAATCGAAGCCCTGGAGCTGAAGAACATGCTCCGGCAGGAAGAGGACTCGATGGACTGCGTCCTGAAAATCAATTCCGGCGCCGGCGGCACCGAAAGTCAGGACTGGGCCTCCATGCTCATGCGAATGTACCTGCGCTACGCCGAAGCAAACGGATACAAAGCCACCATCGTCAACCTGCAGGACGGCGACGAAGCCGGCATCAAGACGGCCACCATCGAAATCGAGGGAGAATTTGCCTACGGCTACCTGAAAAGCGAAAACGGCGTGCACCGGCTGGTACGCGTCTCCCCCTACAACGCACAGGGCAAGCGCATGACGAGTTTTGCATCCGTCTTTGTCACCCCCCTGGTCGACGATACCATCGAGGTCTACGTGGACCCGTCGAAAATCAGCTGGGACCTGTTCCGCTCGGGAGGAGCCGGCGGCCAGAATGTCAACAAAGTGGAAACAGGTGTACGACTGCGCTACCAATACAAGGACCCCGACACCGGCGAGGAGGAAGAAATCCTCATCGAAAATACCGAAAGCCGCAAACAGCTGGAGAACCGCGAAAACGCCATGCGACTGCTGCGCTCACAGCTCTACGACCGCGCCCTGCAAAAACGCCGCGCCGAACAGGCTAAAATCGAAGCCGGCAAGAAGAAAATCGAATGGGGTAGCCAAATCCGCAGCTACGTCTTCGACGACCGCCGCGTGAAAGACCACCGCACAGGTTTCCAGACCAGCGACGTGGGAGGTGTGATGGACGGCAAAATCGAGGGATTTATCAAAGCCTACCTGATGGAATTTTCCGAGCAGGAACAAGCCGGAGCCTAAGCCGCACAGACGGCGCAACGGCCCACCCACACAAAGAATATTAACCCTAAAAATCCATACTATGAACAAGAAGCACCAACAAAAGGTAAAGGCACGCGAAGCCAAGCAAGAACAGCAAGCCAAAAAGGTAGTCAACGGCATCTTCATCGCCCTGGTCGTACTGGCCGTGCTCACCATGCTGGGCTACTGCGTACTCTACAGCTAACCGGAAAGCACGGGACAACCCGCCCCTACGGCCACGCTGCAGGATGCGGACCTGCACAACAGGATCACGGACCACACAATATTAATATTACAGGAGGCACGGCGCATCGCTCCGCTCCCCCTATACCTCCCGACGACCATGGCACTGGAAATAGAACGCAAATTCCTGGTGACGGGCGACTACAAAGCACAAGCCACGTCGCACTCGCACATCATCCAGGGCTACATCAGCAGTCAGAAAGGCCGCACCGTGCGCGTCCGACTGCGCGACAAGCAGGCATTCCTCACCATCAAGGGACCCTCGCGCGACGGCGGACTGAGCCGCTACGAGTTTGAAAAGGAAATTACCATGGACGAAGGCCTGTCCCTGCTGGCGCTCTGCGAGCCGGGCATCATCGACAAAATCCGCTGGATAGTACCCGCCGGCCGCCACATCGTCGAAGTGGACGAGTTCTTCAAGGACAACGAGGGACTGGTGCTGGCGGAAATCGAGCTGCAGGCGGCTGATGAGGAATTTGCCCGCCCCGATTTCCTCGGCACCGAGGTGACGGGCGACCGACGGTACTACAACTCCAACCTGCGCGTACATCCCTACAAAACATGGGGCGAGTAGCACCGGCCGGCAGCAGCCTACCCGCAAAAAAAGGACATAAAAAGGCACAAGAATGCCATGAGGATGCCACAAAAAAGCCTACAGTGGACCCCGAAAAGAAAAATTCAGCAAAATTTTAGACCTTAATCTTTTGCCACTACCTCGGGTTTTCCTAACTTTGCCGTGGAAGCGAAGCTACCCACGGACGGAAAGTGCCCCACCCGCCGCTACCGACCGGCTGAGCCGACACAATGCCACCGCTGTCCGCGCCCAAATGATTATTGGTCCACAACATTTGTCCCTACGGAGCAAATTCCACCGTTCATGAACGATTACAAAGAAAAAAAGTGGTATGTACTGCGCGACCTGAAGCGAGCCAACGCCAAAGAACGTGCCTACCACCTGCTCCGCAGCATGAACAATCCTCCCCTCGAGGTCTATACCCCCATGACAAGGCGACCCGTGACACACGGTGGACGACGGGAGTATGTAGAAGTACCCTACATCTGCGACCTGCTCTTCGTGTACGAAAACCGCGAAGTACTCGACCCCATTGTCAACCGCATCAACACGTTGCAGTACCGCTTCGTGAAAGGTGGCAAAAGCAACGCACCAATGGTGGTGAGAAACCAGGACATGAACAGCTTTATTGCCGTGGCCAATAGCAACGAAAAGATCAAGTACTACAGCCCCGAAGAAATCACTCCGGCCATGTATGGCCGCAAAATCAAGATACGCGGTGGTTCCCTCGACGGCATGGAGGGACGCCTAATGACAACCCGCGGCTCGAAAGTAAAGCGTTTGGTCGTGGAACTGCCGGGCATTTTGGCCATCGCCGCAGAAGTTTGTGCCGAGCAAATTCAATTTATTGAATAATTGCGCCAACGGCCACCACAAAGTTGCATCCTACGCCTCACCATAAGGCGAGAAAAATTTAGTTCCTTCCATCCGAAATAGGCGAAACTGCTTCTGACAAAAAAAGCTGCGTCTGCCCTCACCACGCAGACCTGCGCCGGAATGACAGCGTACCTGCTTTCACTCAACTCAATCACACATGCCTCCTATGAACCTGATAAGACGTTTATTTTCATGGTACTTTAATAGGCGAAAATTCCCCTATTGGGGCATCCTATTGATAGATGCCTTTATCGTCTTCCTCTCCTGCTGCGTAGCCCTCTACCTCAATCCTGTCGACAACTTCAACTGGAGCACCATCTCCAGCTATGGGCTCACCCTGATGCTCATTGTATTTGTCTACGGACTGAGCTTTTCCGTCTTCCACACCTACACGGGCATCGTACGCTTCTCCACATTTGTTGACCTGCAATACGTTGTCTTTGCCAATGCCTCGGCGGCCATCGTGTCTACCATCTTCTTTGTGGGATGTCGGGCTTTGCACATTCCCTTCTTCCACTGTCCCTCCCTACTCAGCACCCTTGTCATCTTTACCCTGTCCACGCTGCTCATGTGGCTGGAACGCGTGGCCGTAAAACGCCTGTACGACACATTCCGACAGGATTCCAACACAAAGAACGTCTTTATCTACGGCGTCAGCACGGGAGGCGTCAGCCTGGCCAAGAGTATACAGGGCCAAAATCCCCTGCAATACAAATTGGTCGGCTTTGTCACACCCAACGAAGAGCTCTACTCGAAATATCTCATGGGAGCGCTGGTGTACCACGACAACGAGCGACTCATCACCCACATGCAGGAAAAGCACGCCCGCATTCTGCTTGTCAGCCCCTTGCAGAGCGAATACTTCCGCTCAAGGCAAAAACTCATCTCTGACCTGCTGGCACACAATATCCGCATCCTGATGATGCCGGCTGCCGAGGAATGGAATACCCAAAAGAACCTGTCGCACAGCCAACTGCACGAAGTGGAAATCGAAGACCTGCTGCCGCGCAAGAAAATCGAAGTCGACATGGACGCCATCGGCCAAATGCTCACCGGAAAGCGCATCCTGATCACCGGCGCAGCCGGCAGCATCGGCAGCGAGATGTCAAATCAAGTGGCCAAGTTCGCCCCGGCCGAACTTATCCTTGTCGACCAAGCCGAAACACCCATGCACAATGTGCGCCTCTACATGGCAGAACAGCACAAAGAGCTGAAAGTATGGACCATCGTCGGCTCGATCACCAACGAAAAGCAGATGGAAGAAATATTCCGCACACACCGACCGGAATACGTGTTCCACGCCGCAGCCTACAAGCACGTGCCCATGATGGAGGACAACCCAAGCATGGCTATCCAAAACAACGTCTACGGCACACGCGTCATAGCCGACCTCTCCGTCAAGTACGGCACCCGGAAATTCGTGATGATTTCTACCGACAAGGCAGTCAACCCCACCAACGTCATGGGATGCTCGAAGCGCATCTGTGAAATCTACTGCCAATCCCTCAATCATAAAATCCAACAACTGCACAAAAAAACACAAGAGGGCACACCGGCAGACACTACTGCAAAAGCAAACGATGCCAAAGACGCCGCGCTGCTGCAGGTGGACGGCAGCCTGCCCGTCACACAGTTTGTGACCACACGATTTGGCAATGTGCTGGGCAGCAACGGCTCGGTCATCCCTATCTTCAAGAAGCAAATCAAAAAGGGTGGACCCGTCACCGTGACGCATCCCGACATCATCCGATTCTTCATGCTCATCTCCGAAGCCTGCCGCTTGGTACTCGAAGCCGGCACCATGGGAAAAGGCGGCGAAATCTTTGTCTTCGACATGGGAGAACCCGTACGCATCGCCGACCTGGCACAAAGGATGATCGAACTCTCACACACGCCCAACGTAAAGATTGTCTATACCGGACTGCGCAAAGGGGAAAAACTCTACGAGGAAGTTCTCAACAACGACGAACTGACCAAGCCTACCTGCCATCCCAAGATAAAAGTTGCCGCCGTGCGCGAGTATCCCTACGAACTGGCCTTGCAAAACGAAAACGAACTTTACGAACTGGCGCTGACGTTCAACGACCTGGCCATCGTGCGAAAGATGAAAGCCATCGTGCCGGAATACAAAAGCCAAAACAGCAAATACCAAATCCTGGACGAAGCAAACGATACCGACACAACCGCACAGACAACCCAAGCATAATCGATGGCAACCGGTCGCCCCTCGCCGGGAAATGCATGGCAGACAGCCGTACGCACAAAGCACTTGGGAAACACTGCAAAGCACTTCAAAAGAACAAAGTGCCTTGCAGTGTTTCGAATATTGGAGAGGATTGCACACTCTGTCGGAGAGGGCGCACCCAAAAGGCTTCCCGGCCCTAAACTGAAAGCCTTTGCACCCTCCGGAAACAGCATCCCGCACCACCGCCGTCGCCCCACGATTACAACCGCCTCGGAAGTGCAAAAAAATATTTTGCACACGGCCGCGCGGGAATTATTATTTTCTATAATTTTGTAGGTTGAAAGGAATAGGCTCGACCATGTTCGGGCCATAAATGCTTGATACTATGCCCAATTGCCCCACATACCACATCCCGGTACTGCTCCACGCCTGCGTCGAAGCCCTTTCGCTGCGCCCGGGCGGTTGCTATGTCGATGTGACATTTGGCGGCGGAGGACATAGTCGCGAGATATTGCGCCAACTGCCACCGGGGGCTCACCTGTATGGCTTCGACCAGGACGCCGATGCCGAGCAAAACATCCCCGCAGGCGAAGAGCGCTTCACCTTCGTGCGCAGCAATTTCCGCTACCTGAAGAACTGGATGCGCTACTACGGCGTGGAACAGGTGGACGGCCTGCTGGCGGACCTCGGCGTGTCGAGCCATCATTTCGACGACGAGAACCGCGGATTTTCCTTCCGCCACGATGCACCGCTCGACATGCGGATGAATTGCCGTGCGGGCGAAACGGCCGCCGACCTGCTCAACACAGCCACCGAAGAGGAACTGGCACGCATCTTCCGCCTGTACGGCGAACTGAAGAACGCAAACCGGCTGGCCGCCACGCTGGTAGCACAACGCCGCAACCACCCGCTGCGTACCACAGGCGAACTGGCGGAATGCGTACGCCCACTGCTCCCTCCGGCACGCGAGAAGAAAGACCTGGCCAAGGTATTCCAAGCCCTGCGCATCGCCGTCAACCACGAAATGGAGGCACTGCAGGAAATGCTGAAGGCTGCCATCGAACTGCTGGCGCCCGGCGGACGGCTGGTGGTACTGACCTACCACTCACTGGAAGACCGATTGGTGAAAAACTTCATGCGAGCAGGCAATGCCGACGGCCGCATAGAACAGGATTTCTACGGCAACCGACTGGCGCCCCTGCGACCGGTCAACAACAAAGTCATCCTGCCCGACGATGCCGAGCAAGAAGCCAATCCGCGAAGCCGGAGTGCCAAGCTCAGAATAGCCGTCAAGCCCGAAGCAAACAGCAAATAACGCCACGCACAAGGCCGCAAAATCCCCTCCCTCCCAACTACCGACCGCACATGAAGCCCCAGGAAACAAATAATCCCGACCTGCTCGAAGAAAAAACTGCCGACGCTACGACCACGGCTGCTCCGGCGGACGAGAAAGCCGATGCACCCGCAACGCAGACCGACGCAACGCCATCCACCAACGATTTGGCGGCAACGGAAGGCGACCTAATTGCGAACGAAAAAGCCGACACTCCCTCCCAAAAAGCCGAAAAGGAAGCGGACGAAAGCCTGCCCGAACTGAGAAAGCTGGTGCAGGAGGAAGACAGCCTGACGGGCATATCGCTGAAAGCCCTGATGGGCGGTGACTTCTTTGGCAGCAATTGGTTTCGCAAGCAGTTGCTCTACGTTTTCTTCGTGGCATTTCTCTGCATCCTGTATATCACCAATCGCTACAGCTACCAAGAGGAGCTCATCAACAAACGTGTTCTGACCATACGGCTGGAAGACCGACACAAACGAGCCGTCGTGGCCGAAAGCGAACTGACCTATTTCTGTCGCCGGGCACATATCCAGTCCCTAATCAACGACAGTACGCTGAAAATGAGCCGCGAAAATTACTACTACCTCAACGTGCCGCCGGCCAACCCACAGACGGCCGATGGCGACGGTGCGAAATAAATCCAAACGCCAAAACACCTCTACCCCACTGCCGAAAGCACCTTTCTCCTACCCTAATTATCTACTCACAAACGCTCTATGCCCCCCATTCACTTCCCCAGCAAAAAAGTTATGCCGCGATTCTTTTGCGTGGTCGTCGTGCTAATTTTCGCCGCCGTGGCCATCCTTGTAAAAGCCGGGTACATCATGTCCGTAGAACGCAAGGAATGGATGGAAGAAAAGGAGCTGGAACGCGCCAACAACCATATCATCGAACCCAAACGCGGCAGCATTCTGGCCTGCGACGGACGCGTACTCGCCACCTCCATGCCTGAATACCTCGTAACCATAGACTTTTGCACCTACGAAAAGGATTCGCTGCAGCGGGTCAAGGACCAGTATCGCCGCGACACAGTCTATCAAAACCACGCCGATGAAATATGCGAGGGAATGCACCGTCTGTTCCCCGACATCAACAAAAAGAAATACCGCGCCTATCTGGATTCGTGCCAGAAAGAACATCGGCGTGCCTGCCCCCTCTATCCGCCGCACGTTACCTCACTCACCCTGCCGCGCGGACAGAAAGCCAACAAGCAACTGACCTATCTGGAACTCTGCGAAGTGAAAAAGCTGCCCCTGTTCAACCTGCGCTCCAGCCTATGTGCTGCCGAGGTAAAACTGCGCAGCACTCCCTACGGCGCACTGGCTTACCGCACAGTGGGAAGCTTCAAGGACAGTGCCCGCTTCGGCTTAGAGCGTGCCTACGACAGCGTACTGGCCGGAACGCCGGGCCGCTACCACAACGAGAAAGTGCGAAATACACGCATCAAACGCATCGACCAGCCCGTCGAGGACGGACTCGATGTGATGACAACGCTCGACATCGACCTGCAAGACCTCTGCAAGCAAGCCCTGACGGACGAACTGTTGCGACTGGATGCCGATTCCGGCTCACTGATTCTCATGGAAGTGGCCACAGGTGACGTCAAGGCCATCGTAAGTTTGCAGGACAAAAACAACGATGGGAACTTCATCGAACACACGCCCTACGCCGTGTCATCCATGATGATGCCCGGCTCCGTATTCAAGACCTGCAGCTTCATGGTGGCTATGGACGACGGACGCGTCAAGTACACAGACCAGGTGGACATCCATGGAGGAGCCGTCAGCTTCGGCCCCAACAACATCATCAGCGACGATCACTACCGCGCCGGCATCTCGGGCTACCGCGATGTCAAGACCATCATCGAGGAATCCCTCAATACGGGTACCGCTCTCATGATATGGAACAACTACCGCAACGATCCGCAAACCTTCATCAACGGCGTGCACCGCGTAGGCATGACTGCTGACCTGGAAGTACCCATCGAGGGATACCACAAGCCCTATGTGGCCAGCCCGGCCGACAAGCATCGCTACTGGTCCAACGCCCTTGACCTGCCACGACTGGCCATTGGCTACTCCTCGCTCTTCTCGCCCATCAACATCGTCACTTTCTATGCCGGCATAGCCAACAACGGCCGCATGATGTACCCGAGATTTGTGAAAGGCTTCATGAAAAACGGACAAATGGTCGAGGAAAAACAACCACGTGTGTTGCGCGAACAAATGGCCAAACCTGAAGTCATCGCCAACCTGCAGGAGGCGCTCGTGGCTGCCGCCAACAAGGGTACGGCCCACCGCGCAGCTTCGGCGCTCGTGCCTTTCGCCGGCAAGACCGGCACGGCACAAATCTTCCGCAACGGCCACCGCATACCCGGCTACTACTCCATCATGTTTGTGGGCTACTTCCCCGCCAAAAACCCCAAGTACGCCATGGTCGTCAACATGCAAAAGAAATCGCCGGCCTATGGTAATATGTGTGCCTTCACCTTCCGCAACGTGGCGGAGCTGGTTATGGCCAAGGAAATCGGCAAGACTACACAGCCCGAAGCGGAAGCCGGGGCTCAATTTGCCCCCACAGTACAAGCAGGTAACCTAAACACAACCGAACGCACGCTCCGCGCGCTCCGAATCAGCCACCGCTCCGCACAAGCCGGCAACGGGAACGCACCGGTGTGGGGCTACAACCAAGCACAAGGCGCTACCCCCATCATGCAACGCAGCGGCACGGCCACAGGCATGCCTGACGTTATCGGCTACGGCCTGCGCGACGCCGTCTTCCGCCTGGAAAGCCTCGGTCTGCGCGTCCGGGTGAAAGGCCAAGGCACCGTAGTGTTGCAAAGCATCCCCGCAGGCAAAACTATCCGGCCGGGAGAAAGCGTGGTTCTCACTTTGGAAAACAGGCGCGAACGGAAAAAAGCAAAACCCAAAGCTCCCACTCCGACCAAAGTAGACAGCACCGCGACCACAACTCCCCGACAGTAACGACCGGAGGCGGGAAAGGCACGCGCAAAAAGCCACAAAGACAACTTGTACAGGGAGTCCTCCCTCCATACGTATATTATAATTTATAGAAATCACCTTATAAAAATGCAGCTCAAAGCTCTACTATCCGTTCTTCCCGACGTCGAAATTCACGGCGACGCCAATCAGGAAATCTCCGGCGTATGTATTGATTCGCGCCAAGTGAAAAGCGGCGATTTATTCATTGCCGTGAAAGGCACACAAACGGACGGACACGCCTACATAGACAAAGCTGTCGCCGCAGGCGCAGCTGCCATCCTGCAAAGCGAACCCCTGTCCGACACACCGGCCGATGGGGTGGTCCGCGCACGGACGGCCGACACAGAAATAGCCGCCGGCATCGTGGCACACCGATTCTTTGGTGAGCCGACACGACGACTGAAGCTGGTAGGCGTCACCGGTACCAACGGCAAAACGACCATTGCCACGCTTCTCTACCACACCTTCCGCGCCTTCGGATATAAATGCGGCCTGTGCTCCACCGTCTGCAACTATGTCGACGATACGGAAGTCCCGGCCGACCATACGACGCCGGATGCCGTCACCCTGAACCGCCTCCTGGGCCAAATGGCCGATGCAGGCTGCGAATACGCGTTCATGGAGTGCAGCAGTCACGCCATACATCAGCACCGTATCGCCGGACTGACTTTCGCCGGCGGCATATTCACCAATCTGACGCGCGACCACCTGGACTACCACAAGACGTTCGAGAACTACCGCGACGCGAAAAAGGCATTCTTCGACAGCCTGCCCGCAGAAGCCTTTGCCATCACCAATGCCGATGACCGCAACGGCAGCGTAATGGTACAGAACACCCGTGCCACGGTCCGCAACTACTCCACCCGCGCCATGGCAGACTTCCGCGGACAAATCCTCGAGGAAAGCATCGAGGGCATGTTGCTCCAAATTGATGGCCGCGAGGTGAGCGTACGCTTTGTGGGCCGCTTCAACGTGTCCAACCTGCTGGCCGTCTACGGTGCAGCCGTCATGCTGGGTCGCGAACGGGACGAAGTGCTGCGCGTACTCTCCTCGCTGCATCCCGTGAACGGCCGCTTCGAAGCTATCCGCTCGCCAAAGGGATTTAGCGCCATCGTAGACTATGCCCACACCCCCGATGCCCTCGAGAACGTGCTGACCGCCATCAACGAAATCGTTCGCGGTCGCGCCCAAGTCATCACCGTGTGCGGCGCCGGCGGCAATCGTGACAAGGGAAAACGCCCCCTGATGGCGCAGGAAGCCGCCAATCGCAGCGATCGCGTGATTATTACCAGCGACAACCCGCGCTTTGAAGAACCGCAAGACATTATCAATGACATGCTGGCCGGATTGAACGAAGAGCAGCGCGCCAAGACCATCAGTATCGCAGACCGCCGCGAAGCCATCCGCACTGCAGCCATGATGGCACAGCCCGGCGATGTCATCCTGGTGGCCGGCAAGGGACACGAGCCCTACCAGGAAATCAAAGGCGTGAAGCATCATTTCGACGACCACGAAGAAATTCGCGCCGCTTTCGGACTTCCGCAGGAATAACCCCCACTTTCAGTCTACAATCTAAATGCTATATTATTTTTTCCGCTTTTTAGAGCAATTCGGCGTGCCGGGTTCCGGCATGTGGTCCTACATTTCATTCCGTTCGCTGCTTGCCTTGATTTTAGCCCTGCTCATTTCAGCATGGTTTGGCGAGCGTTTCATTAAAATGATGAAGCGTCGCAACATCAGCGAGACGCAGCGCGACCCCGAAATCGACCCCTTCGGCGTGAACAAAATCAACGTTCCGTCCATGGGCGGCGTGATTATTATCGTAGCCATCCTTGTTCCGTGCATCCTGTTGGGACGTCTGCGCAACATCTACATGATTTTGATGATTATCACGACCGTTTGGCTGGGACTGTTGGGCTTTGCAGACGACTATATCAAGATTTTCAAGAAAAACAAGGCCGGTCTACCCGGAAAATTCAAGATTTTGGGGCAAATCGGCATTGGTCTGATAGTGGGTCTGACGCTTTATTTCAGCCCGGATGCCGTCATACGCGAAAATATCGAGGTACAGCACGGCAGCAGCAACACCGAAGTTGTACACAAAAGCGATGCAGTAAAATCTACCAAGACGACCATCCCTTTCGTCAAGAACAATAATCTGGACTATACCGAAGTCATGTCCTTCTGCGGACGCTACAAGACACAGGCAGGTTGGCTGCTGATGGTACTGGTGACGATTTTTGTCATCGCAGCTGTGTCAAACGGTGCCAACCTGAACGATGGAATGGACGGCATGGCGGCGGGAAATTCAGCTATCATCTGCATAGCGCTCGGCATACTGGCTTATGTATCGAGCCACTTGGAGTTTGCGAGCTATCTGAATATCATGTACGTGCCGGGATCGCAGGAGTTGGTTATTTTTATCTGCGCCATGGTGGGTGCCCTCATCGGATTTTTGTGGTACAATGCCTATCCTGCACAGATTTTCATGGGCGACACGGGCTCGCTGACCATTGGCGGCCTTATCGCCGTACTGGCCATTATCATCCACAAGGAACTTCTCATCCCCATCCTGTGCGGTGTATTTTTGCTGGAAAGCCTCAGCGTCATTCTGCAAGTGGAGTATTTCAAATTCTTCAAGCGCAAGGGCCAAATGCGCCGTATCTTCAAGCGCACACCCATCCACGACGCGTTCCGCACCCTGCCCTCGCAGCTCGTGCCCGGTTGCCGCTACCTTTTGGGCAACTGGCCACACGGTGCCTGGCACGAGTCCAAAATCACCGTGCGCTTCTGGATTACGACCATTCTGCTGGCCGCTCTCACCATCATCACTTTGAAAATTCGTTAGCAGTCATCAAGTATGAAATTAGTTGTTTTGGGTGCCGCCGAAAGCGGCATTGGTGCAGCCATTCTGGCCCGCAAACAGGGCTACGAAGTCTTTGTGTCTGACAATGGCTCCATCCGTGAGCAATTCAAGGCTACCTTAGAAGCGCGCGGCCTGCCCTACGAGGAAGGCGGACACACGGAGTCGCGGCTGGCCGAGGCCGACGTCATTGTCAAGAGCCCCGGCATCCCCGACACGGCTCCGGCCATCCAAGCCCTGCGCAGCAAAGGCACACCGATTCTGAGCGAGATAGAATTTGCCGGACGTTATCTCAGCGCATCGCGCACCATCTGTATCACGGGGAGCAATGGCAAGACGACTACGACCTCGCTCATTTACCACATCCTGCAGAAAGCCGGATTCGATGTAGGCTTGGCCGGCAACATCGGGCACAGTCTGGCGTTGCAAGTGGCCGAGACGCCACACGAGTGGTACGTAGTGGAGCTTTCCTCCTTCCAATTGGACAATATGTACGACTTCCGCGCCGACATCGCCGTCCTGCTCAATATCACCCCCGACCACCTGGACCGCTACGACTTCTGCATGCAAAACTATGTGGAGAGCAAGATGCGCATCCTGCGCAACCAGCGCCCCGAGGACTTCTTTATTTACTGGCGCGGCGACGAATACATTCCCACCGAACTGCGCAAGGTCCGTCCGGCAAGCCGCTGCTTGGGATTTTCCGACACCTGCGAGGAGGGTTCGAGCGGTTACGCCGACGCAGGTACGTTCCGGTTGGCCGCACCGGCTGATTTCTCCATGCCGCTGTCCGACCTGTCACTGCCGGGCCGCCACAACCTGCGCAATTGTCTGGCCGCAGCATCCGCTGCCTTGGCTGCCGGCGTTCCTGCCGAGGTGGTACGTGCCGGATTGCAGGACTTTCCCGGTGTGGAGCACCGCCTGGAGCGCGTAGCCGAAGTCGGCGGTGTTCTCTATATCAATGATTCGAAAGCCACCAACGTAGATGCCTGCCGCTGCGCGCTCGACAGCATGACGCGCCCCACCATCCTGATTTTGGGTGGCAAGGACAAAGGCAACGACTACGCCGCCATTCAGTCCCTGGTGCGCGAGAAGTGCAAGGCGCTGGTCTTCTTGGGTGCCGACAATGCCAAGTTGCACGCCTGCTTCGGCGAAACGGGCCTCCCCATAGCCGACACGCACAGCATGGCAGCCTGCGTAGCCGCCTGCCGCCAGTTTGCCACTGCGGGCGACGTGGTTCTGCTCAGCCCCTGCTGCGCCAGTTTCGACTTGTTCCGAAACATGGAAGACCGCGGCGAACAATTCAAGGACTGCGTGCTCCATGGCGACGACTGACCGCGCCGCACGCGAACCGATAAAGCCATTCATTTTTCCCTTTCCCTCTCGACACAGCCCATGACATCCCTCAACAAGATATTCCAAGGCGACCGCGTGATATGGATCGTCTACTTTCTGCTCTGTATGATTTCCTTGGTGGAAGTCTACAGCGCAGCGAGCACGCTTTCCTACAAGACCGGCGACTTTATCGCCCCGTTGCTGAAACAGATTCTGTTTCTGACCCTCGGCACCAGCCTCTGCGTGGTCATCCACAAGATACCCTGTCGCTTCTTCAAGGTCGCTCCACTGATTTTCTGGCCGCTTTGCATTTTCCTGTTGGCTTTCACGATGATTTTCAGCGCCAAGACGAACGGAGGTGCCCGGTGGATAGAACTGCCCGGCGGCTTTACGTTTCAGCCCTCCGAGCTGGCAAAGGGCGTGCTTATCACGATGGTGGCAGTTATCCTCGGTGCGCTGCAAACCAAGGACGGGATAGACAAAAAGGCTGCCAAGTACGTGATGATTTTCACGGCGATTACCTGCGGCCTCATCGTCACGGAAAACCTCTCCACGGCGGGCATTTTGTTTTCCACCATATTTCTGATGATGTTTGTCGCCCGTGTTCCCTACAAGCAGCTGGGTAAAATCGTCCTCGGCGTCCTCGCGCTGGGCGCCTTTACCATTATGATGGCCTACACCCTGCCCGAGGACAGTTCCATCCGCCAGAAGGTGCTCCACCGCTTCGACACATGGGAATCCCGCCTGAGCAATTCCAACGAAAAGGCCGACGGAAACGCCGAAGAACAGACTTCCAAGGAGGCGCCCGTGCGCAAGACAAAAGGCAAAAAGGACTTCGACATGGAAAAGAACGCGCAGGAGGGACACGCCTACATTGCCATCGCCTCCGGCGGTTTCTGGGGCAAGATGCCCGGCAACTCCGTGGAGCGCGACTACCTGAGCCAAGCCTATTCCGACTTTATCTATGCCATCATCATCGAGGAACTGGGATGGATTGGCGGTTTTTTTGTGGCTTTCCTCTACATCGTTCTACTCTTTCGCGCCGGGCGTATAGCCTCGCGGTGCGAGCGAAATTTCCCGGCATTCCTTTGTATGGGTCTGGCCATATTGCTGACATTCCAGGCTACGATCAACATGATGGTAGCCGTAGGTCTGTTCCCCGTGACGGGTCAGCCGTTGCCGCTGATTAGCCGAGGCGGTACAGCCACCATCATCAACTGTGCTTACTTCGGCATGATACTTAGCGTCAGCCGCTATGCACGTCGCAACAAACCCGAGGAGGCCAGCACCATGTTGGGCGTTTCGACACCCTCCTCCGTCGAAGCGTGATGACCGGGTCTTTCATGATTTCCACCAATTCCCCGCAGTTTTTCAATAAATCCCCATTCATGAAAAACCTCGTCCTCTTCCTTTTGTTCTGCTGCCTGACGGGTGCCGCTGCCCAGGACGCCGCCGACACGCGACAGCGTGTACGCCTGGTCACCACCTATGGCGACATCGTCATCGCCCTGTCCGACTCCACGCCGCGCCACCGCGACAATTTTCTGCGCCTGGTCCGCGAGCACTACTACGACAGTCTGCTGTTTCACCGCGTCATCCCCGACTTTATGGTGCAGACAGGCGACCCCGACTCGCGCCACGCCGCACCCGGCGCGCAGCTGGGCGAAGGCGGACCGGGCTATACGATTCCCGCCGAGATTTGCCTGCCCGCCCTGTACCACAAGCGTGGCGCCGTAGCCGCCGCCCGCGAGCCGGACGAAGTCAATCCCGAGCGCGCCAGCAGTGGTTCGCAGTTTTATATCGTATGGGGCCGCATCCCCTCGGCTGCATCGCTCAACCGCTACCGCAAGTCGCTGGAAACAAGCAGCAACGGACGCTACACCATCACCGATGAGATGCAGGAGACCTACGCGATGTACGGCGGCACACCCCATCTGGACGGACAATACACCGTCTTCGGCGAAGTGGTCGAGGGGCTGGAGGTGGTGGACAACCTGCAATTCGCCGATACCGACGACTTCGACCGTCCGTTGGCCGACCTGCGCATTCTTCGCGCCGAGGTAGTGGAGGAGAAAGCCATCCACCCATAGCATTAGAAACCTACATTGATGAAAAGGCTGTGCGGACTGCGCAGCCTTTTACTGTATCAGGGAGCAAAAAAAGCCTTGAAAGTGCTCTTCTGTGCGGGAAAAGCAGCAGCAAACAGGCCGAAAACAGACCGAAAACAGACCGAAATGTCCGCTATACGGCACTAAAAAGCCCGCAAGTGCAAAAGAAAAGCCCCCTACCAAGCCGTCTTTCACGGGAAAAACCTATATTTGCAGGGAGTAAGACGTACTTAATCAAATTCTATATACCATGAAAATCCATCAAGTTCTCATCTCCTTGCTCGCAGGTGCGCTGCCATGGACCGCATCCGCACAGCAAGTGACCGTCTCGCCCATCCCGCAGGAAATCACCTGGGGCGAGAAAGCTTTTACCCGCATGGCCGAGGGCGATGCCACCTCCGGCACCTTTACATTTACGGGCATCGATGAGGCAGACACCGATGCAGCAACCCTGCTTCAGATGTTTCCCGAAGAAGTGGCCTACACCACAGACATGGAAATCATTGTCGGCGAACGCGGCGACGCTGCCGTGGCAGCCTATGAGAGTGAAATTCCCGCGGTAGCCGAGGGCTACTACCTCAGCATCACCCCGGGCCGCGTGGTTATTGCCGGAAACGACGAAAAGGGAACTTTCTACGGCGTGCAGACCTTTGAGCAGATTGCCCGCCAGCCCGAAGTGATGTCCGTCACGGTGAAGGACTGGCCCGACGTGGCCGAGCGTGGTGTTGTCGAGGGTTTCTACGGCAACAACTGGAGCCAGACGGACCGCATCCGGCAGTTCGAATTTTACGGCCGCAACAAGATGAACGTCTACATCTACGGACCCAAGGACGACCCCTACCACCGCGAAAAATGGAGAGAGAACTACCCCTCCACAGAAGCCAGCAAGATGCAAGAGCTGGTCGAGGCTGCACATCGCAACAAGGTACAATTTGTCTGGGCCATCCATCCCGGATTGGACATAAAGTGGAATAAAACGGACTCACTCAACGTAGTGAAGAAACTGGAAAGCATGTACGCACTGGGCGTCCGCAGTTTTGCTGTCTTCTTCGACGACATTTTCGGCGAGGGAACCAGTGGTGTGAAGCAAGCACAACTGCTCAACTACGTCACAGACGAGTTTGTAAAGAAGCACGACGACGTGCAGCCGCTCATCATGTGCCCCACGGAGTACAACCGCAGCTGGTCGAGCAACAATTCCGCCTACCTCAGCGCACTCAAGTCGAACATGTACGAAGAGGTCCGCGTCATGTGGACCGGCAACAGCGTCGTGGATTTCATCAACAAGTCCGACCTCGACTGGATCAACCCGCGCATCGGTCGCAAAGCCTACATCTGGCTCAACTATCCCGTGACGGACTACTGCATCCGCCACCTGCTGATGGGCCCCACCTACGGCAATGACCTCAACATCGCCGACATGCTGAGCGGCTACACCGCCAACCCGATGGAGTACGCCGAAGCCTCGATGCTCTCCCTCTACAGCATCGCCGACTACACCTGGCACATGGCTACCTACGACAGCGATGCGTCCTGGGAGCGGGCCATCCGTTATCTGATGCCCGAAAATCACGAAGCCTTCCACGTATTCTGCGAGCACAACGTAGACCTCGGCAGCAACACCCACGGCCTGCGCCGCACCAACGAGTCCGTGGCATTCAAGGCAGTAGCCGATGATTTCACCGCCAAGATAGCTGCGGGCTACGACACCGAAGCCCTGGCCGCCCTCAAGGCTCAGTTCGACCTCATGGTCAACTCGGCCGAGACACTGCTTACCTGCGGCGAAAGCCCCGAACTGATGGCCGAAATCAGACCTTGGGTACAGGTGATGCAACTCATGGGACAGCGCGGACAAATCCTCACCCAGCTCTACACCGACCTGCACGAGGAAAATCCCGAAGCCTTCATCGAGCACTACTTGCAGTTTACCGCGCTCGAGGAGCAGCAGAAGGGCGTCATGTCGCGCGACTTCGCCGGCTCCATCAAGCCCTGCAATCCCATCGTGGCCGACGTCGTGGTGGCCCCCTTCCTGAAGGAACGCCTCGGCGAACTGGTCAGCGAGTACAAGCGCCACTATGATTACCGCCTCGACGTATTCCCGGCACAGGTGCTCGAGGAGGGCGACTACTACATCATGTACAACGGCCGCTACCTCACCAATGCCTCCTCGCCCACGGGCTATCCCGTCTTCAAGGCCGAAGAGGACCTGGTCAATCCCACCCGCCAGTACTGGACCATCAGCCTGGATCTGTCGACCAACCGCTACAAGATTGTCAGCGCACACGACACCCGCTACCTCAACGAGAAGGGAGAATTTACCGTCAACAACACGACGAACCCCTACGAGGCCGCCTGGCACACCTACAACCTCTTCCGCCTCAACGGCAAGTATGCCATCCAGAACGGCGGCAGTGCCGGCGACAAATTCTGGCAGGCTTCGACCACGCGCATCTCGGCCAGCACGAACAATACGCTCAACACCGACCGCTTCCTCTTTGAAATCGTCCCCGTAAGCGGCGCCGTGGAGCACCCCACCATCGAGGAGGGACGGGAATACGTGATTGCCGACGCATCGGGCAAGTGGTTGACCAACAACAATCCCAAGGGCTCGGGCGGAAATCCCACCTTCGCCATGCGCAAAGTGCCCTACAGCAAGACGCAGGCCTGGATCTTCACCATCGATGCCACGACCAAGCAGTACAAGCTGGTCAACGCCTTCGACAACCGCTACGTCAACGAAAAGGGCGACTTTGGCACCAATGCCTTCTACAGCACGTGGAACACCTACTCCCTGACGGAAATGGGCGGCCTCTTCTCCATCCAGAACACGGGCGATGCCGGCACCGGCTTCTGGTACATCGACGGCACGCGCATCTCCTTCAAGTCCATGGACCGCTCGGAGAGCTATCTCTTCGACATCACCCCCTACGACGTAGCCACGGCCATTCACGCCGCCACAGCCGACGATGACGCCGTCCGCTTCCTGCGTGCCGGCAGCGACCTCTGTGTCAGCGCACCCGGAGCCGTGACGGGCATCACCCTGCGCAGCGCCGACGGCAAACTGCTCCGCAGCGCCGAGGGCAAGGCTTCCATCAGCCTGGCCGGCCTGCCCCAAGCCGTCTACGTGGTCACGGCAAAGACATCCAATGGTGTCTTCACCGAAAAGGTCCTGCCCTAAAATCCGACAACCCGCACCTGTTCAAGCCCCGGCGCACCGCGCCGGGGTTTGCTGTTTTCCTGCGGCGACGGGTGCGCCGTCGGGGCCACCGCCGCCCCTGCACCGCCACGGCGCGGCCCGCATCGGCTTCACCTTTTCGCCCTAAGCTGTGTTCCATTTTGCTGCTTATATTGTTTTATTAAGGACTTAGCGCCCAAGAAAGTGGGAAAAACTTGCTACTTTTGCAGGCGAAAACTATTCTGCAAGCCAAGGTTTTCCATCCCCGCAGCCGAAAACGACAGCTTGCACGCTCTCACAATATATACGCAACGCTTCGCTATGGGTAAAAAGATATATCTGCTGTTCATCGGCCTGCTGGGCCTCGTCACTGCCGCCGCACAAAGCGTCACCGGCACCGTGACAGACGAAAAGACCGGCGAACCTCTGGCCTTTGTCAACGTGACCTACGAAAACGGCAAGCACGTACAGACCAATGCCGAGGGCAAATACACCCTGCCCCTGCGCAACGAAAAACTGCGCTTCTCGATTATCGGCTACGAGACCAAAAGCATCCGTACCCGCACGGCCGGCACCTACAACGTGAAGCTGGAACCGACGCAAAACCTCATCAGCGAGGCCGTCGTCACCGTCAAGAAAAAAAACAAATACTCGCGCAAGAACAACCCCGCCGTAGAGCTGATGCGCAAAGTCATCGATGCCAAGCAGCGCAGCGACCTCAAGGTGCACGACTTCTACTCCATCGACAAATACAGCAAAATCACGTTCGCCTTCAACGAAGTCACGGACAAAATCTTCCAAGAGGGGAAATTCAAGAACCTGCCCTTCCTGAAGGAACACGTCGAAGTGTGCAACGAAACGGGCAAACTCATCCTGCCCATCTCGGTCAACGAGGTCGTCTCGCGCAACATCTACCGCAAGGACCCCGAGGCCGACAAGACCATCATACTGGGACAGCGCAGCACGGGCATGAACGACCTGCTCAACACGGGCGACATCCTCACCACTATGCTCAAGGACTGCTTCACCGACGTGGATATCTACGAGGACAACATACGCCTGTTGCAATACCCCTTTATCAGTCCCATCTCGAGTAGCTCGGCCATCAGCTTCTACCGCTTCTTCATCGAGGACACCACCTACGTGGCAGGCGACAAGTGCATCCGCGTGGACTTCACCCCCAACAACCCCCAAGACTTCGGCTTCTCGGGCAGCCTGTACGTGCTGGCGGATTCCACCTACCGCCTGAAAAAGGCCGACCTGGGCATCCCCAGACGCTCCGACGTCAACTTCGTGGAGAGCATGCGCATCATCCAGGAATTTCGCACCCTGCCCACGGGCGAACAGGTGCTGGTCAAGGACGACATGCTGGTGCAACTGAAGCTCGTGGACTTCCTACAGAAATTCCAAGTGAAGCGCACGACGGAATACTCCAACTTCTCGTTCGAGGAAATACCCGAACGGACGTTCAAATTCAAGGGCAACGAACTCACCGACCCCAACGCGCTGATGCGCGGCGAGGACTTCTGGGCCGAACACCGCACCGAACAGCTCACCCAAAGCGAGGACAAGATGTCGCTCCTCATCCAGCGGCTACAGAAAATCAAGGGGTTCAAGGCCGTGCTCTTTGTGGCGAAAGCCTTTATCGAGAACTTTGTCGAGACAAGCGTAAATCCGAAGCACCCCTCCAAGGTGGATATCGGCCCGGTCAACACCATGATTTCGCAAAATTCGGTGGATGGACTCCGTCTGCGACTTTCGGCCCAGACCACCGCCAACCTGCATCCCCACCTCTTCCTCCGTGGCTACGCTGCCTACGGCTTCAAGGACGAACGGTGGAAGGGACTGGGCGAAGTCACCTGGTCGTTCAACAAGAAAGCCTACCTGCCCCGCGAATTTCCCGTCAACAATCTCACCTTCACCTATAATCGCGACGTCATGTCGGCCAGCGACAAGTACCTGCCCACCGACAAGGACAACGTCTTCGTCTCGCTGAAATGGACCGAGGTGGACCACATGATGTACTACGAGTACTACCGCCTGCTGTGGGACCGCGAGTGGGAAAACGGCCTGCGCTTCAAACTGCAGGCCCGCACGCAGCGCGACGAGCCCACCTCAGCACTCTTCTATCAGTCGCTCGATGGCGCAGGGACGCCCTCACAGGATCCCTCGCACCACCGCCGCTACTTCCGTACCACCGACCTGTCCGTGGGACTGACCTACCAGCCCGGCGTGACGTGGATCAATACCAAGCAACGGCGCATTGCGGCCAACCACGACGCACCCATCTACAGCATCAACCATACCTCGGGCATCTACGAGCACATGGGCAAAAACTATACCTACCACACGAGCGAGGCAAGCATCTACAAACGCTTCTGGCTGCAGTCGTGGGGCAAAATCGACGTACTTACCAAGGGCGGCATACAGTGGAGCCGTGTCCCCTTCCCACTGCTGGTGATGCCGGCGGCCAACCTGTCCTACATCAAGGAGGACAATATGTTTGAACTCATCAACAACATGGAATTCATGAACGACCGCTACGTACAGCTCATGATGTCGTGGGACCTGAACGGTAAAATCTTCAACCGCATCCCCCTGCTCAAGAAACTGAAGTGGCGCGAATACATCGGCTGCAACGTCCTGTGGGGCACACTGAGCAGCAAGAACAATCCCTTCCTCGAAAAGAACGCTGCCAACGACCGCCTGTTCTACTTCCCCGGCCGATTCAATGCCGACGGCAGCTTCGAATACATCTCCTCCGTGATGGACAAGAAAAAGCCCTATGTGGAGGTGATGGCCGGCATACACAACATCTTCAAACTGCTACACGTGGAGTATGTACGCCGCCTCACCTACACCGACCGGCCCGGCACCGACAAATGGGGCATCCGCCTGATGATCCGCATGTCCTTCTGACGACTCCCTACGACGGCCCGCAAAGTGCATAGAAGTGCACGAGCAGATTTAACGTAAACTTTCCTAAAGCCCCGTTTTGTGCCGGAATTTTCCTATCGCAGGCCGGTGCGTTTCCACAAAGTGCTGACTAATTTCAACCAACCGGGACGTAGATAAAACCAAGTCCTTTGTAATTTTTCCTAAGTGCCGGATAGTTTTGCCCGCAGGCAGGACCTAAAAAAGGAGGAAGCCGCTCTCTGCATACGGCTTCCTCCTTTGCTTTGCAAATATACCACATTTTTCAGCGAAAAGCAAATCCGGCTCTTCCCGTTTTAACATTTCCGCAAAGCCGCGGCGCAGGAGGGAGCTGGGAATTAGGAAATAGAAATCAGGAATTGGGATTTAGGGCTGGGAATGAGGAATTTATCCGTCCGGCGGAAGCCCCAAGCCCAAGCCTCGTCCGCTTGGTCAAACTCCATGTCCAATTCCCAATTTTCCAAGCCCTAATTCCCAATTCCTGAAACAAAAGCTGCAAAATATTTGGCCGGTTTCGCGGGAATTACTACCTTTGCGCCGTCATCTGACGATGTACAAGCGAGTTTGTTCCATGGTGTAATGGTTAGCACTAGAGTTTTTGGTTCTCTCAGTCCCCGTTCGAGTCGGAGTGGAACAACTGAAATCCAAAGCGCGCTCCACCTATTTCGGTGTGGCGCGCTTTCTTTTTATCCCCCCTCCCATGCTGCTACGACTGACTCCTGATTTTGCGATAAATACCGGCGTATTCCGATTGGACTTCCGGCCGGGAGGGAGCACCGTGGGACAGCTGCACCGCGCAGGCAACCACTTCACCATCCTCCTGCCCCTTGACTTCTCGTTTGACAAGCCTGAGGGCATCCTCTGGGCCAACCGCGTGGTCACGCGCGTGCTGCGCAATTTTGCCCGACAGTACTTCCCGCGCCTCGTGCAGGAATATGCCACCTACTTCGACCTGCGCTACAACCGCGTATTCGTCAAGGATATGATTTCGCGATGGGGTAGCTGCTCCTCGCTGGGCAACATCAACCTGTCCCTATGGCTGCTGCTGGCGCCCGACCACCTGCTGCGCTACGTCGTCAAGCACGAACTGGCCCACCTGAACGAGATGAACCACGGACCGCGCTTCTGGCACGAAGTGGACCGGCTGTGCGGCGCACCGGGCGAGGGCAAACGCCTGGAGCGCGAGATGAAGGCGTTCGCCCGCTCGCTGACCCCAAAAATCCTGTCGCGCAGCCATGCGGGCTGATGCCGTCCCCACGTCAATCCACCTCCCACCCTCTCTCATCCCCATGAAGAATATTTGGCTCCCCCTGCTGCTTTTCCTCCTTGCCCTACCCTGCCGCGCACAACTGTCGCCACAGGCCGAGACGCTGTTTGCCTGCTTCCGCAACGCAGCGGGCTTCAACGACCGCACCCCGCGCGAAATGGTGTACCTGCACCTGGACAACAACGGCTATTTCGAGGACGAAACCATCTGGTTCAGGGCCTACGTGGTCCGTGCCGCCGGGTTGCAATCGCTACCGCTGAGCGGCGTGCTCTACGTGGACCTGCTCGATGCCGGCGGACGCCTGGTGGAACAGCTCACCCTGCACCCGGACTCGCTGGGACGGGCGGAGGGCAGCTTTTCCCTGAAGCTGCCGGTCAAGAGCGGCTTCTACGAAGTGCGCGCCTACACCCGCGAAATGGTGAACTGGGGAAGCGAAGCCTGCTATTCGCGCATAGTGCCCGTGTTCGGCCGCCCCGGCAACCGCAAAAAGCCGATTGCACCGGATGAAATCGACCCCGAAAACCTGCAGATAGCTCGCCCGGCTGCCAACGCGGCCGCCACGCTCGGCGCACCGCGGTTGGTGCGCACCGACAGTACGACCCGCAGTGGCATACACTTCTTTCCCGAGGGCGGCAGCAGGGTACAGGGCGTCGAGCAACGCATCGCCTTTCAGCTGGAAGGCCGCGGTATCACTGATAAGCCGGACTCCATCGCCCTCTGCAACGCCAACGGCGTCCGGCTCGGCCTCATCCCCACCCTCCACGCCGACATGGGACTCTTCACCCTGCCGGCCGAAGCGGGCGATGCCTATGTGCAGTGGCGCGGCGAGCGCTTCCCCCTGCCCGAAGCGGCCGAGGGGGCGCAGTACGTGCTGACGGTGCAACCGGCAACGCAGACCGTAAACGTGCGGATAGCCGGCAACGGCGAGGCACTGCGCACGGACAGCCTGCTGGGACTGGTGGCTACCTGCCGCGGAGCCGTCTGCTACTTCGACACGCTCCATCTGGCCGGTGCTGCTGTTGAAATGGAGCTGCCGCTGACGGCCCTGCACGGCGGTGTGAACCAACTGACGCTCGTATCGCCCACAGGACGCACCCTGGCCCGCCGCGCCGTGTGGCGGGATGCTCCCATGCGGCAGCTGGATGTGCAGGTGCGGCAAAACGCAGCCACCTACGAACCCTTTGCACCCATCGTGCTCGACGTATCCGTGCACGACGCGGCCGGCCGGCCCGTCTCGACAGACTTTTCCCTGTCCGTGCGCGCCGCGGACAGCGAGTTCACACGACCCAACGACGGAGGCGCGGCCGCAAGCCTGCTGCTGAGCTCCGAAATCCGCGGCTACATACACCGCCCACAGGACTATTTCCCCGCCGATACGCCCGAGCGACGCGCCGCCCTTGACCTGCTGCTCATGGTGCAGGGATGGACGGCCAATACCTTTGAACAGATGGCCCTGCGCGACACCTTCGACACACCGCAACCCATCGAGGAGCACCTGACGCTCAACGGCATCCTGCTTCACGACAACGAGCGACGACAGCCCTACCCCGGCGTCCAACTGAGTCTAAAGATGTACTCCCGACAGGGCGGAGGGCTGGAAGCCCGGACGGTGACCGATGAGGAAGGGCGCTTCGCCTTTGTGTCGAACGTGGACTACGAGGGCGACTTCATCGCACAATTCCGCACGACCGACGCCGCGGGCAAGACGGTGCGCTCGCGCGTGGCCGTGGACCGCTGGTTCAGTCCGCCGCCCGCCGACTTCGGCCCCGCGGAACTGCTGGTGCTGCCGCCGGAAAGCCCGACAGCAGCAGGCGAAGGCCCCGGAGCTGCACAACTCTTTGTCTGGGCCGACACCATCCCCCGGGAGGTGAAGTACCACCTGCACGAAGCGACCGTCAAGGGACGCCGCAAATACCGCGGATTTACCGGAAACCGCTACACGTACAACGGCGGCGAGGAAGCAGGTATGCGACAGGGAGAAATATTCATCAACCTGGCCCGCGAAGTGGAGCGCTACAAGGACGCAGGCGGCGACCCGGGCTACATCTTCGACTTCCTCGCCCTGCTGGACCGCAATGCAGAACTGCGGTACGTGGCCGAAAGCGACGCGACTGCCGGACAAGGCGACCCGACACACGCCTATCCCTACACCACACCCGACGAGGGCCAAGCGACCGACGCCGGAGAACTGCCCGACGACCCCGAAAAGACCATCACTTGGCACGGACGCTCCACCCACGTGCTCCTCAACAACGACGAGGTCAGCCTCGACCTGAGCGAAGCACCGGCCGAATGGTTCAAGAGCGTGGCCATTGCGCCGGGCAACCGGCTTTCGAAGCTGCGCGACCTGCAACCGGGAGAACAGACGCCCGACTATCTGATCCTGCTCTACGAGGAGCCCAACGCCTGCCGCAACAGTTCGGCCAAAGGCGTGGAAAAACGCAACGTCAAGGGCTACACCACGCCACAAACCTTCTACAATCCTGACTACCGACGCCGCGACCTGCCCTCGGAGGCCGACGCACGACGCACACTTGCCTGGCAGCCGACCGTCAAGACCGATGAAAACGGCCACGCCACGGTTATCCTCTACAACAACGGCACACCGGACCAGCAGCTCCGCATCACACTGCGCGGCGTGACGCCGAGAGGCGAATTTCTGGACTGGGGAGAATAGCCTGCCAACCGGACAGCGCGCAGCAGCTCCCACCTACATTCACCCGACGACCTACAAAAAGTCCGCAGCCCCCGATGGGAGACTGCGGACTGCTTCGTTTCTGTCAGGCAATTGCCTACTTCGTCGTCACTTCCAGTATGTCGACGCAATTGCCGCCGTGGTGCTTGCGTCCCTGCGAGGTGACAAAAATGTTTTTCCCGTCGAGCGATACGTCCAGCCCCACAGGATAGGAATCCAGCGGCAGGTAAGTGAGCAGCTGCATGGACTTGGCGTCGACCACACAGAGGCGGCTGCTGTTGTTGCAGGCGGCATAGATATAGCGGCCGTCGGGCGAAGCGGCTATGGTGCGTGCGCCGGCTCCTACCTTGCAGTTGACAAATCCATTGACGGAGACGGTTTTCCCCTCAAGGCGTCCGGCGGCCTCGAGGAACGTGGCGAGCGGAATGCGCTGCACGTAACCGGCCGCGTTGATGCTTAGGTACAGATAATCGCCGGCTATGAGCAAATGCCGGACGTTCGACATCATGCCCATCACTCGGCCCAAGTATTTACTACGTGCTACATCGATGACCGCAATGCCTCCGCTGCCGCCCATACATCCCACCAAGAGATACCGGCCGTCGGGGGTGAAGACCGTACCGCGCAGGGCGTAGCCACTGCCGTTGTCGCGGTCGACCGGGACCGTCGTGCTGAAATCCAGTTTCAGCTGATAGTCCACCACGACGCAGGCCCGGTAGCGCCATTGTTCGGGAAAGGGCGAAGAAATGTCAATCAAGCCCACCGTATTGTCGCCCCAGTGGGAAATAGCCACGAGCGAGTTGTCCGGAGATGTGGCTATCATTTTCGGAAGTGGTCCGGTCTCCATCATGCGTACGATGCTGTCGCTCTCGGTGTCGATAATGGCGACGGCAGAAGGCTCTTGGGCGTTAATATCAAAGGAACGGCGGTAATAAGGCACCCACAAATAGCGACCATAATGCGAGAAAGTGCTCTCGACCGGCTTGCCGTAAAAGCGCATCGGGTGGTCGTAATGATGGCGAAAGGGGAAGAGGCCCGATGCAGGAGCCCACAGCGGCGCGTCGTCCTCGGTAAAGGTGTGGCGGATGACTTTCAGTTTCTCGTGCGTACGGGAATCGAAGACGACAGTCGTACCTCCCTCCAGGGAATTGACGTAGTATTTCCGCCCATTGGGGTGAACGTTGACCGATTTGGGCGAGAAGATGTCCGTGTCGCGCGATGCAGCCGGTCCACCGGGGTAGTTCTGCTTCTTGGCGACCAGACGGATGGTCATATGTCCGTCGGGGGTGACAGTTTCAGTGCCGATGGAGGGATGTACTACGGGAGGAACACCGCTCGACCCCGTAGAAGGCGCATTGCTCTGGGCAGACAGGGGACACCAAAGGGTACATAGTGCCCACAAAAGGGCCGGTAGGCGATAGTATAAGCTATTCTTCATAATTTAGTATTACTTTATTTCTGACAATCCACGACTCAGGGACGCAGGATACGTCGATAGCTCTCCATATCGCCCAGAATTTCCAGCGCGCGCCGTACTTCGGGGCTCACACGCAGGTCGTAGACGATACCACCACGCTGGTAGTAATAATCCGTCAGGATGGCATCCTCAACAACACGGCGTATTTCCGGTTCCCAACGGCGATAGTCGTAATCCTCGTTGTGGGTGAATTTCTGTTCCAAGGCATCAAACTCCGCGCGGGCTTGTTCGGCATAGCCCTCATGCTCCGCGATGTCACGAAGTAGCTTGAGCGCGTAACTACTCTGCCGATCGTAGGTAAATCCCGAGGTCTTCAGGAAATTGGTAAGGTCATCGTACTCTGCAGCAGTGAGCGAGAAAGTCTCGGCGGGCGCAATGGTGGCATGGGTGCTGCGATAGCGGGCCACAAAGTCGCTCAGCTGATCCGATACAGCCAGATAGGTTATCAGGTTGGGCAGGCTGTCGACGGCCACCTCGACGTCGGGCGTCACGCCGCCGCAGTCGCGCACGGGCCGCCCGCCCTTGGTGTGAAATTCGCGGGAGACGCTGTCGGCCAAATGCTGCGGCAGGCCATCGCTGAACTCGTAGGCCTGAACGCAACGCCCGCTGGGAATGTAGTACTTGCACGTGGTGAGTTTCAACACGCCGCCGTAGAGCAGCTCGTGGGGTTCCTGCACAAGGCCCTTGCCATAGGTGCGCTGCCCCACGATGACAGCGCGGTCGTAGTCCTGCAAAGCACCGGCCGTGATTTCGCCGGCCGAAGCTGTGCCGTAGTCAGTTAGCACCACGATGGGCATGTCGGTGATCATCGGCACACCGGTGGTGCGGAATGTCTCGTTGCGCGAACTTACCTTGCCGCGGGTGCTCACTACCTCCGACCCCTTGGGCACGAAGAGGCCAACAAGTTTGACGGCCTCCATCATCAGGCCACCCGGATTGCCGCGCAGGTCGAGCACCAAGCGCTTCATGCCCTTTGCACGCAACTCCGTCAGTGCCCGCTGTACCTCGGCGGCCGTGTTCTCGGTGAATTGGCTCACGGCAACCAGCGCCACGCTATCGTTAATCATTTCTGCAAATCTCACCGCAGGCAGCGCGATGGTGCGACGCGTCAGCGTGAAGTCGAGCGGCGCACTTTCGCCGAAGCGTTCCACACGCAGACGCAACGTAGTGCCGGGCTCGCCGCGCAGAGTACTGCTCACCGAGTCGCTGTAAGCCGTCCGCTGACGCCCGCCGCACCGTGGCATCTCCTGTCCGTCAATGGCTACAATCACATCGCCCCGGCGCAGTCCTGCCTCGGCCGCCGGCATGCCGGCATAAGGCTCGGAGATGATACAGCGGTCGTGTCCGGCGTGATAAGTGATGAGCGAGCCGATGCCGGCGTACTTTCCCGTGGTCATCTGCCGCAGATCCTCGGTTCTGTCGGCGGGATAGTAGTCCGTGTAGGGGTCCAGGCGCTCGAGCAGATAGTAGATAGCGTCCTCTATGACGTCCTTGGCATCGAGCGTGTCGACGTAGTTGAGGTCCAGCTCCTTGTAGAGGTTGTTGAAGATGCTCAGCTGTTTGGCCGTCTCGGCATTGTGAGCGCTGTTTTGCGCCGCGGCGGGCAGCAGGGCCATTGCCAACAGGACGCAGGTCAGTAATCGTTTCATCAAAGCGGGGTTTTACTTTTTCAAAATCCTTGTTCGGAGCGCCTCCCAGCCGGATTCAGGCACCTCGGTGCCCACCACTTGAATCACGGCAGCTGCCAGCAATCCACCGGCCTCCAGACAGTCGCGCAGGGGCAGCCCCAACGCATGACGATAGAGGAAGCCGGCGGCAAAGAAGTCGCCGGCGGCGGTCGTATCGACCACCTGCGTCACAGGCTCGGCACCGATGGTGGCAAAATCTTCACCACAGCGCGCCATGGAACCGTCTCGGCCGGTCTTCACCACGGCCACGGGGCACAGGGCGGCCAGCTTGTCGAGTGCCTCACGGGCTTCAAGTCCCGTAAAGGCGCGGGCCTCCTCCTCGTTGGCAAAGACGATGTCCGTACGTTCGAGCAGGTAGCCAAAGAAGTCACGTTCGGCCTCCACAATGTTGTAACTGGCCAAATCCAGGCAGACCTGCAGGCCACCACGTTTCGCCAATTCCACCGCGCGGGCTATGAGGTCGTGATTTTGCACCAGATAGCCCTCTATATATAGGTAGTCGTAGCCCTCGAGGAGCTCGGGGCGCAAATCGTCTGCCGTCAGGTTGGCCGCCGCGCCCAGATAGGTGGCAAAAGTGCGCTGTCCGTCGGCACTGATAAAGGTCGAGGCCACACCGGTGGACAGGCTATCGGGCAGCAGGATGGCGTTGATGCCATAGCGGCGGCAGTTGTCGGCAAAGAAACGGCCGTTGTCGTCGTCGGCCACACGGCCTATCAAGCCCGGATGGGCATCCAGATGCGCCAAAGCCAGCACCGTGTTGCAAGCCGAACCGCCCGTTGCGCGCTTCACAGGCATCGTTGCCATGCGTTGACACACTTCGGCATAGCGTTCAGTGTCTATCAACTGCATAGACCCCTTTGGCAAGGATAATTCACTCAGTATGTTATCGTTAGATACCTGTACCAAGGCATCTACAAGGGCATTGCCCAGTCCCAAAACGCGTTTCATTGTAATTTTTTTAGGAATTTTCTTGCAAAGATATTGCTTATTCCAAAAATAACCACTACTTTTGCACAGCAATTCCGAGCCAAGCGGCATTTTTCAGCTTAGAAAATCTGCTTCAGTAGCTCAGTTGGTTAGAGCACCTGACTGTTAATCAGGGGGTCGTTGGTTCAAGCCCATCCTGAAGCGCCAGTGCGAAAGGCTGACCGCCGGACACGGAGTTGCAACCCTGCTTCAGTAGCTCAGTTGGTTAGAGCACCTGACTGTTAATCAGGGGGTCGTTGGTTCAAGCCCATCCTGAAGCGCCACCAAGCCGTTGTTGCATTGCAGCAGCGGCTTTTGGAAGAACGGGATTGTTGCAACCGCCAGCTCCGTGCGCTCTTTCGTCCGGCACATCCGCTCAGCTTCGCAGCATTTAGACACAGCGGGAGGGCAACCCTTGTGATGGTTGTCCTCCCGCTGTAGAATATTCCGTCAGGCAGGAGTCGCTGTGCGGCCGCCTTATTTAATCAGGCACTTGCCAGTCATTTCCTTCGGCTGCTCCAGTCCCATGATATGCAGGATAGAGGGAGCCACATCGGCCAGCACACCGTCCTCGACATGTGCATCGTGGTTTTCGGTGACGTAGATGAACGGCACGGGGTTGAGCGAGTGGGCCGTATTGGGCGTGCCGTCGGCATTGATGGCGTTGTCGGCATTGCCGTGGTCGGCGCGCCGTTGGCAAAATTGACTACAATGAAGTCATATTTGTCCTCGCGGATGGCTGCGACGAGCTTGTCCTTGACTTCGTAAGCCGACATCTCGGGTTGCAGGTCGTAGGTAGCCACCTTCGGGGAAGCCACAAGGATGCGGTCCTCGCCCTCATAGGGTGTCTCGCGTCCGCCGTTGAAGAAGAAGGTCACGTGGGCGTACTTTTCCGTCTCGGCCGTGTGGAGCTGTTTCAGTCCCTTGCTGCTGAGATATTCGCCAAGGGTGTTCTCCACATTTTCCTTGGGGAAGAGGATGTGCACACCGGTGAACGAGGCATCGTAGGGCGTCATGCAGAAATACTGCAGGCCGGGGATGGTATGCATTCCCTCCTCGGGCATATCCTGCTGGGTAAGCACGATGGTCAATTCCTTGGCGCGGTCGTTACGATAGTTGAAGAAGATGACCACATCACCCTCCTGGATGCGACCATCCACGTTGGCGTTGACCAGGGGTTCCATGAACTCGTCCGTATTCTTGTGTTCCTCGCTGTCTGTGTCGTAGCAGCTTTGCACGCCCTCGACCATATCAGCGCAGGGACGGCCCTTGCCCTCGACCAACTGGTCGTAAGCTACCTTCACACGGGCCCAACGCTTGTCGCGGTCCATGGCATAAAAGCGTCCGATGATGCTGGCCACGTGGGCACCGGCCTTGTCACACTTTTCGGTGAGCCGGGCGATAAAGCCTTTGCCGCTCTTGGGGTCGGTGTCGCGGCCGTCCATGAAGCAGTGTACGAAGGTGTGCTCAGCAACGCCGTATTCGGCTGCGATGTCGACCAGCTTGAACAGATGATCGAGCGAGGAGTGCACACCGCCGTCCGAAGTGAGGCCCATCAGGTGGACCCGCTTGCCAGTCTCCTTGGCATAGGAATAGGCGCGGACGATTTCGGGATTCTGCAGGATGCTGCCGTCGGCACAGGCACGGTTGATTTTCACCAAATCCTGGTAGACGATGCGGCCTGCGCCGATATTGAGGTGACCTACCTCCGAGTTGCCCATCTGTCCGTCGGGCAAACCTACGTTTTCGCCCGATGCCAGCAGCTGCGAGTGGGGATAGGTGGCGTTCAGGTGGTCCATAAAAGGCGTGGGGGTGCTGAAAATGACGTCACCTTTGCCGTGACTGCCAATGCCCCAGCCATCCAAAATCATGAGAAGAGCTTTCTTTGCCATAATATTATAGGTATAATTTGAGTTTGCTGCAAAGTTACAAAAATTTTCGGGCACATAGCCTGCATTTGCCACTTTGAAAATGTGGTCGTGCTGCGTCCGGGCGTAAATGCAAAGTCCTTGTTTGTAGCACCCCTCCCCGAGCAAGTTCACCTCGCCACGCTGTCCGCCGACCGGCCACGCCATTGGCGGACAGCGGCACTTGGACGGCATTTCCCGGGCAGCGGCGCCCGGACCTCATGGGGCAAGAAGTGCACAGAAGTGCACAAGTAGATTTAACGTAAACTTTCCTAAATGGCTTTTTTGTGCCGAATTTTTCCTATCCGGTGCCGGTGCGTTTTTTCCAAGTGCTACTTATTTTCAACCAACCGGGACGTAGATAAAACCAAGTCCTTTGTAATTTTTTCCAAGTGCCGGATAGTTTTGCCTCTACAAAGGACCTAAAAAAGGAGGAAGCCGCCTGCTATATACGACTTCCTCCTTTGCTTAGCAAATATACCACATTTTTCAGCGAAATCCAAATCCGGTCTTTCCCGTTTTAACATTTGCCCGGGCTTACGCCTTGATGGGACGTAGGGGGCAAGCCCGAGGACGTTGGTTGTGGGCCGGCGAGGGCATACGGCAAGCCCCGACGGCAGCAGAAACCGCCCCGGGAATGGTGGTTGCGGGCCGGCGGGGGCGTACGGCGTGGCCCGGCGGCAGCAGAGACCGCCCCGGGGACGGTGGGGACGGGCCGGCGAGGGCATACGGCGTGGCACGGCGGCAGCAGAACACGCCCCGGGGACGGTGGGGACGGGCCGGTGGGGGCATACGGCGTGGCGCGGCGGCAGCAGAAACCGCCCCGGGGATGGTGGGGACGGGCCGGTGGGGGCATACGGCGTGGCCCGGCGCGCGACGCCCGGCTTCCTGCACGGCACATGAAAGTGCTACCAAATACCCCTTCCGCGCTCGCAGATGCAAAAAAAGTGGGCCTCAGATACCGATGTTTTTCCGAAAATCCCTATTTTTGCGAAATGAAGTTGGCAAATAACCCCCTCCGACGCGTTCTGCGGTTCTACATAAATGGTTTCCGCAACATGACTTGGGGGCGCACGCTTTGGATTTTAATCCTCGTAAAACTCTTTATCATCTTTGTGGTGCTGCGCCTGTGCTTCTTCCGCCCGGCCCTGTCGGGACAAAGCGAAGCGCAAAAGCAGGAAACCGTGGGGCGCAACCTCACACGACCCGCCCAATAAGGGCCTGTGGGAAAATTCCACACAAGGCAAGCACGACAAAGCCGCGGCCGGCGTCTGTCCCGCAGCCGCAAGTTGGTATTGCCTCCGACGTTGTTAACCTTATAACGTATTCTAATATATGTATACCTATCCCCTTCTATCCCTTGCTACGGCCCTGATAGACTGGTCGCGGGCACAGTTTGCCCTGACGGCCTGCTACCACTGGCTGTTTGTCCCCCTGACGCTCGGCCTGGCTCTGATTATGGCCGTGATGGAGACACAGTACTATCGCACCGGCGATAATTTTTGGAAAGAGACGGCCCGATTCTGGCAAAAGCTCTTCGGCATCAATTTTGCCGTGGGTGTGGCCACCGGTATCATCCTCGAATTTGAATTTGGCACGAACTGGAGCAATTATTCCTGGTTTGTGGGCGACATCTTCGGCGCACCGCTCGCCATCGAGGGCATTGTGGCTTTCTTTATGGAGAGCACCTTCATTGCCGTCATGTTCTTTGGCTGGAACAAAGTGAGCCGCGGATTCCACTTGGCCAGCACTTGGCTGACCGGCATCGGCGCCACACTCTCGGCCTGGTGGATTTTGGTGGCCAACAGCTGGATGCAGCATCCCGTCGGCATGGAGTTCAACCCCGCCACCGTGCGCAACGAAATGGTGGACTTCTGCGCCGTGGCCTTCTCGCCCGCCGCAGTGACGAAATTCCTGCACACGGTGTCGAGCGCATGGATGACAGGCGCCGTCTTTGTGGTTGGCGTCAGCTGCTGGTTCCTGTTGCGCGGACGCAACCGCCGTATGGCCACAGCCAGCATCCGTGTAGCGACGGTCGTGGGCGTGATCGCTTCGCTCCTTGTGCTCTATACGGGCGACAAGAGCGGCGTCGAGATGGCCAAAAACCAGCCCATGAAACTCGCTGCTGCCGAGGGATTGCAAAAGGGTGGCACACAGGCTCCCTTCTCTATCGTACCGGGCGTGGAAGTGCCGGGTGTGCTCTCCTTCCTCGCGACACATGATTTCAACGGCTACGTGCCGGGCATACAGGACCAGCTGGAAGGTTACACCGACGCTGAGGGCAACGTACACCTCTCGGCCCAGGAAAAAATGGAGCGCGGCAAAAAGGCCGTCGAAGCCTTTGGCAAATTCCGCGAAACGCACCTCAGCGACCCGGGCAAGGCCGCCGAAGCGCGCCAGGTGCTCGAAGAACACGGCGAATACCTGGGCTACGGCTACCTGGAAAGCAAGGAGGAGCTCGTACCTCCCGTATCGCTCGTATACTGGGCCTTTCGCGTGATGGTCGGAGCGGGCAGCGCACTGCTCTTGCTGCTTGTCGTATTATGGTGGATGGCCCGGCGTGGAAAACTGGAGCAGTATCGCCTGCTGCTACACGCCGGATTGTGGAGCATCGTCCTTGTTTACCTGGCCGAACAGGCCGGTTGGATCGTAGCAGAAGTAGGACGACAGCCCTGGGCTATCCAGGACATGCTGCCGCTTAACGCCGCAGTTTCCGACCTCCCCTCGGAAAATGTCTGCCTGACGTTCTTCCTCTTCCTCATCCTCTTCACCATACTGCTTGTGGCCGAAGTACGCATCATGTGCAAAGCCATCAGTTCGCACCGCGAAGCTGACGAAAATAACTCGAACCCTCAAAATCAAGAAAAATGATAACCTACTCCATCCTGCAACAATACTGGTGGTTCCTGGTCAGCCTGCTGGGCGGCCTGCTGGTGTTCCTGCTCTTCGTACAAGGCGCCAACACCCTGATCTTCCGCCTGGGAAAAACCGAGGAAGAGCGACAGCTCATCGTCAACTCCACCGGCCGTAAATGGGAGTTCACCTTTACGACGCTTGTCACCTTTGGCGGCGCGTTCTTCGCCTCCTTCCCGCTGTTCTACAGCACGAGCTTCGGCGGCGCCTACTGGGTGTGGATGCTTATCCTGCTCAGCTTTGTACTCCAAGCCGTGGCCTATGAATTTCAGTCGAAGCCCGGCAACGTACTGGGCCGCACCACGTACCGCCGCTTCCTTGTCTTCAACGGCGTATTCGGCCCATTCCTGCTCGGCTGTGCCGTGGGCACCTTCTTCAACGGCGCTGCATTTACCGTCAGCAAGGAGGCACTCGGCGCCATGGGCATGCCGGGCGTCATCAGCAGCTGGGCAAACGCATGGCACGGCCTGGATGCGCTCTTCAACCCCTGGAACGTGGTGCTCGGCATCGCCGTGCTCTTCCTGTCGCGCATCTTGGGCTCGCTCTACCTGGCCAACAATTTAGCCACAGGGCACCCGGCCAACACGGACTCCTCGGCAGGCATCAGCGAGATGCACAGCCGCCTGCGCCATCAGGTGCTGGTCGACACCATCCCGTTCCTGCTCTGCTTCCTCGCCTTTGTAGGCCATCTGCTCACCATGCAGGGCTACGCCGTGACCGAGGGAGGCGTCATCCAACTTGTGCCGGAAAAATACCTCCACAACCTGCTGGATATGCCCATCGTGGCAGTTATCTTCCTCCTTGGCGTAGTGCTGGTGCTCTGCGGCATATTCCGCATGCTGCGCCGGCGCGACAACCGCCGCTGCATCTGGCACGCCGGTTTCGGCACCGTATTCACCGTCCTGGCGCTCCTCCTGCTGGCCGGACTCAACGATACGCCCTACTATCCCTCGACCGTTGACGCCCAAAGCTCACTTACGCTGGCCAACAGCTGTTCCAGTGAGTTTACACTGACGGTCATGTCGTGGGTAAGCCTGTTTATCCCCTTCGTCCTGGCCTACATCGTCTACGCATGGTGGAGCATAGACCGCAAAAGTCTGACCTCCGA
>SFCP01000088.1 GCA_004558535.1 Bacteroidales bacterium
GTGTGGACCAGCTAGGGCTTGAACCTAGGACCTCCAGATTATGAGTCTGTTGCTCTAACCAACTGAGCTACAAGTCCAGAAAAAGGGAATGCCTTTTCGTTCTGCAAAAGTACGAGTTTTTTTCTTTTCCGCAAAGGCTTTGCGAAAAAAAGAAGCCGGCAGTGCAGAATGCGAGGGAGTTGTATGGCAATGTGAGGGAGTTGCAAGGCAATGCGAGGGAGTTGCGAGGCAATGCGAGGGAGTTGCATGGCAATGCGAGGGAGTTGCATGGCAATGCGAGGGGGTTGCGAGGCAATGCGAGGGAGTTGGCGGATGGGAAAGGGGTGGCGGGTGGGGGGATGCTTCTTGAGGGCGAAGCCGGGGCCGTATTAGCGGATTCTTTCCTCCTGCTTGCTCCAGTTTTCGTCGAAGATGATTTCGCGGATGTAGGTGCCGGGCGAAAGGAAGTAGGTGTGTGTGCAGACGTATCTTTTTGTGCCTTCCGGCGTGAAGCGGATGCTTAGTTCCCACTGCGAGGCGGGAGTCAGTTGCAGGCTGATGAGGGTATCGTTCTTCTGGAGCAGTCGTGTTGTGCCTCCCATGCGGTTTTCTGCCTGTCCCTCCATGCCGGCATTGGCGTAGTCCACCAAGTCCAGTCGGGCGTCGCGGTCCAGCAGCGGCAGGATTTCTGCGGGTGTATAGACGAAGACGGAGTCTATGTTTTTACCAGTCATCGGCAGGGTGCACAGGATGAAGGCGAATAGGGCCATCGTGCGAAGAATCGTTGCTTTCCGAGGGATCTTGTGCATGTGTAAGTGTGGGGAAGGTGTTGAGGGTAAGGGTGATAACTTCCGAAGAACAAAAAAGTCGGGAGGAAATCCCGACTCATTGTCCACCATATCTTAGCATTATGCCAAACTGTTCACGTGGAGCTGCAAGCTCGACTTGATGTTGGCTGCTTTGTTCTTATGGATAGTGTTGTTCTTGGCGAGCTTGTCCAGCATCTTCTGCACTTTCGGCAAAAGTTCCACTGCAGCTGCCTTGTCAGTTGTAGCGCGAAGCTTGCGAACTGCGTTACGCATGGTTTTTGCGTAGTATCTGTTGTGCAGTCTGCGAGCCGCCGTCTGACGAATTCTCTTAACAGATGATTTGTGGTTGGCCATTTCTTTGTTGTTATTTTTGTGGTAGTCCCTAGCGGAATCGAACCGCTCTTTAGAGAATGAAAATCTCTCGTCCTAACCGATAGACGAAGGGACCATGTTTCGCTCTCTTATCCCTTTCGGGGCTTGATTGCGAGTGCAAAAGTACGGCTTTCCTGTGAAACTGCCAAATTATCCGGCAAATATTTTCTGAAAACTGCATTTTTTTTATTTCTGTTGCCTGCTTTCAGTGTGAAAGGCTTATTTTTGCGAGGGTTTTAGGGGTCTTGCCGGGAGCGCTGCTTGCCTTGTCCTTGAGCCTCCAGACCTGTAATTTTTCTTTTCTTCCAGTCTGTTATGTTGCAACAGTCCCGCGGAATTGTTCTCCATACGCTGCGCTATGGCGATGAGGCCCTGATAGCCCATATCCTCACCGAGGCTTCGGGTTGTCAGTCGTTCATGGTGCGTATGAGCCACAGCCGTCGCAAGCCGTCGCCACACGTATTGATGCAGCCCCTTGCGTTGCTTGACTTGTCGTGGGAGGAGAAGGCGCGCGCTTCCATCCATCGGCCCAAGTCGGTCGCAGTCGGCACGCCTCTCGTTTCCATTCCGTTTGATCCGCACAAGACGAGCATTGCTCTCTTCTTGTCCGAATTTCTACATCATGCCCTGCGCGCCGAGCCCTCCTCGCCCGGTTTGTTTGACTACTTGTACCATTCTGTGCTGTGGTTGGATGCGGCCCGTTCCGACTTTGCCAATTTTCATTTGGTCTTTTTGTTGCGTCTGACGCGTTTCCTCGGATTGTTTCCCGAGGTAGATGCGGCAACGGTCGGGGGATATTTTGATTTGGAGGCTTGTACGTTTACCGCCAAGCCACCGCTTCATGGGCATTTCCTGGAACCGCAGGACACAGCCCGCCTGCCCCTGTTGCTGCGGATGCGCTACGAGACGATGCACCTCTTCCGCCTCAGTGGCCGCGAGCGCAATCGGTTTTTGCAGCTGCTCAATGATTATTACCGTTTGCATTGTCCCGGTTTTCCCGAACTGAAATCACTGGCGGTCCTGCGCGAGGTTTTTGCGTAGGTCGTGTCCGCTTTCTTTTACGCGCGCGCATGTACGTATTTTATACCCCGAAAAAATCTGCCAACTCTACACCGTGATGTCTATGTGTATGGTTTGCAGATTTTTTCGGGGTGTATAGTTGCGGTTGTAAACCCTACACCAACTCTCCACCAACCCTTCACGCCTGCCTACCGCCTGTTGGCTTGTTCTCCTGTGCCGGCTGGGAGCGGCGAGGTCGTATTTAGGGGCGCTTGTGGAGTGGTGGTTTTCCCGATGAAACGGGCGAATTTTAGCGAGAGGCAGGTGTGCGGTAGGCCAGTAGCGTGAGGCGTTCGGGGCGGAAGATTTCGGCGGCTGCGCACTGCACTTCCTCGGCAGTGAGGGCTTGGATGCGTTCCGCGAGGGTTGCCGGGTCGCGCCGAAGTCCGTAGCGGGCGTAAGCTTTGCCCATGGTGATGGCGTGGCTCTCGTGTTGTTCCTGTGCGATACCTATCTGGCCAATCAGTTGCTGCTTGGCGGCGGCCAGCTGTCGCGGACTGAGCGGACTTTCCGCGCATCGCTGCAGTTCGCGCCGCACCATGCGTACGCAGCGGGATACATCGTGGGCATCGCAGCCGAAGTAGACGGACCACACACCCACGTCGACGTACGCGGAGTAGTTGGATTCCACCGTATAGACCAGTCCGGCCCGTTCGCGCAGCAGCATGTTCAGCCGTGCATTCATTCCCGGGCCGCCCAGCAGGTTGCTGAGCAGCATCATCGCGTAGCGGCGCGGATGGCAACCGCCGTAGGCCGTGCATCCCAGCAGGACATGCGCCTGGTGGGTGCCTTTGTCGCGGAATATCTCGCGTCCGGCGGGCGCTTCGGGCAGCAGGTCTGGTTTCTCGGGAAGCCTGAAAATCCCCGTTTCATCGCAATTTTCAGTGATTGGCTCGGGCTTTAGTCCAAACATTCCCTGCAGCCAGCCGACCAGTCGTCTGAAGTCCGTCCGTCCATAGGCATAGAATACGGCATTGTCCGGCCGGTAGTGGCGTGCCGTGAAGCGCAGGGCGTCATCGGTGGTATAGGAGCGCAGACGCTGGGCGTCGCCCAGGATGTCGCGTCCCAGGTCAGCGCCCGGAAAGAGGATTTCTTCGAATTCATCGAAGATTATTTCGCCCGGACTGTCCTTATAACTGTCGATTTCATCGCAGATTACCTCTACTTCCCGGTCGATTTCGGCCTGTGGGTAGGTACTGTGGAAGACGATGTCGGTCAGCAGGTCGACGGCGCGGCGGAAGTCCGGCTGCAGCACGGTGGCGCAGTAGACTGTCTCCTGTTTGTTGGTGAAGGCGTTCAGTTCGCCGCCCACGCGCTCCAGCCCGTTGGAAATCTGCCAGGCGCGGCGGTGTTTCGTCCCCTTAAAGGTCATGTGTTCGATGAAGTGTGCCATGCCCGACTCGGCGGCAGCTTCGTGGCGGGTACCCACGCCCATCACGTAGCCGCAGTACATCACCTCGCTGTCGCGTTCCTCGTGGATAATGCGCAGACCGTTGCTCAGTCGACAGGTATGGAAGGTGGGTTTCATCGGCGGAATAGTTTTTCGTGGTATAGGATATGGCCCGCGAAAGCCAGCAGGCAGGCCGTGTTGATGCTTAGCCGCAGCCACTGTGGCCATTCCCGCGGCGTGTAGGTCATGATGGCGAAGAAAAGGGCCGCCAGCAGTACGTAGACGGCGATTGCCCCGAGGGGATAGCGCACGGGGTAGTAGTGCTGTCCTACGAAATAGCTCAGCAGTGTGGCTGTGCCGTAGCCCGCCACGCCCGCCCAGGCGCAGGCCATGTAGCCGTAGCGGGGTATCAGCAGCACATTGACGGCAATGAGAACGAGGCAGCCGGCACCGGAGAACCAGGCGCCCCAAATAGTCCGGTCGATGAGCTTGTACCAAAAGGACAAGTTGAAATAGATGCCCATCAGGATTTCAGCAGCCATGACAATCGGCACCACGCGGAGTCCTTGGCGATAACCGGGCGAGATGATGTATTGCAGGATGTCCATGTAGGCCGTCACGGCAAGGAAGGCCAGCAGCGTGAAGATAATGAAGAACTTCATGGCGCGGGCGTAGGTCTCGCGGTTGTCGCCGTCCTTTTGTTTGCCGAATACAAAGGGCTCGTACGCATAGCGGAAGGCCTGTGTGATCATGGCCATAATCATGGCAATCTTGACGCAGGCGCCGTAGATGCCCAGTTGTGCATGCGGCGACTGGCCGTCCAAGGGCTGTGCCACGTGCGGAAAGATGATTTTGTCGGCGGTCTGGTTCAGGATGCCTGCAATGCCGAGCACCAGGATGGGCCAGGCGTAGGACAGCATGCGGCGTAGCAGGGCGCGGTCCAGCCGCCAGGCAAAACCCGTCAGCTCGCGGCGGAAACCCAGTGTGACCACTGCCGTACAAGCCAGGTTGATGGCGAAGATGTACAGCACATCGTGGCCGCCGAGTCCGAGGAAATAGAGCAGGTTCAGTCCGATGTTGAGCGTGATGAAGAGCAGTTTCAGCGCGGCAAACTTCAGCGGCCGCCGGCGATAGCGCAGGTAGGCAAAGGGGATGCACTGGAATGCATCGATAGCCACGCAGGCCGCCATCAGGGCGATGTATTCGGGGTGTGCCGCGTAGCCCATCACGGCGGCGAGGGGGTGCAGTCCGAGCAGGACGGCGGCCACGAAAATCAGCCCCACGCTGCCCACCGCTATGAGTGTGGTGGAATACACGCGCAGGGGATCCTCCTCGCTTTTGTTGATGAAGCGGAAAAACGCCGTCTCCATGCCGAATGTCAGCAGCACGAGCAGCAGTGCCACATAGCTGTAAATTTCCGTCACAACGCCATAACCGCCCGATTCCACCGCAAGTTTTGCCGTATAGAGCGGTACCAACAGGTAGTTTAGAAAGCGTCCCACGATGCTACTCAGACCGTAGATTATCGTGTCCTTCATCAGGGATTTCAGTGAAGCCATCCGTGTAGTATTTTATAAGGAGTGGGGACTTTGGCAGACCGCTTGGTCAAATCCGCTTCCCCCACCGGTTTAATTTCCGAAGAACATATAGCAGACGAATATCGCTGCCACGATGCCTGCCAAGTCGGCCAGCAGACCGCAGGTGACGGCATGGCGCGTGTGGCGCACACCCACGCTGCCGAAGTAGACGGCCAGGATGTAGAAGGTCGTATCCGTGCTGCCTTGGAAGATACAACTGAGCCGTCCGATAAAGGAATCGGCACCGTAGGTCGTCATTGCATCGACCATCATGCCCCGTGCACCGCTGCCGCTGAGCGGTTTCATCAGCGCGGTGGGCAGTGCGCCGACCCAATCGGCATCGCAGCCGGTCTGGCGGACCAGCCAGGCCGCCCCATCAATGAGCCAGTCCATTGCTCCCGAGGCGCGGAATACACCGATGGCCACCAAAATGGCCACCAGGTAGGGGATGATGCGCACGGCTGTCTCGAATCCGCCCTTCGCACCCTCGACAAACGCCTCGTAGACGTTGACGCGCTTGCGGATGCCGGCACCGAGGAATATCGCGATAATGAGGAAAAGCAGTATGTTGGCCACATTGACGCCCCACACCTCCATTTCGGCGCTGCTCAGCAGGCTGAAACCGTAGGCCAAGGCAGCAATCGCCAGCGACAGGCCGCCCAGGTAGAACAGCACGACGCGGTTCAGCAGGTTGATACGTTGCACGGCGGAGGTGATGATGATACCGGCCATCGTACTGGCAAAGGTGGCCAGCAGGATGGGCAGGAATACGTCGGTGGGCTGTGCCGCCCCCTGCGTCGCGCGGTAGACCAGGATGCTCACGGGCAGGATGGTGAGGCCCGAAGTGTTGAGCACGAGGAACATAATCATGGAGTTCGAGGCCGTATCCTTCTTGGGATTGATTTCCTGCAGGCCCTCCATCGCCTTGAGTCCCAGCGGCGTGGCCGCGTTGTCCAGTCCCAGCATGTTGGCCGAGATGTTCATGAAGATATTGCCGATGACGGGGTGGTTGCGTGGGATTTCGGGGAAGAGTTTGGCGAAGAGCGGGCCCAGCGCGCGGGCCAGGGCGTTCACCACGCCTCCCTTTTCGCCAATCCGCATGACGCCGAGCCACAGGGAGAGCACGCCGGTCAGTCCCAGCGAGATTTCAAAGGCCGTCTTCGACGTTTCAAACGTGGAATTCATGATGGCGGGAAAAACCTCCGTATCGCCCATGAAAATCAGTCGGATGCAGGCGATGACAAAGGCGATGAGAAAGAAGGCTATCCAAATGTAGTTCAGTACCATGTGCCCGAGAGTTGAAAAAATCGGTGCAAAGGTACGGAATTTTCGGCGACTGCGGGTCGCTGCCCTTTGGGAATTAGGAATCTGCCCTTTGGAAATTAGGAATTTGCCCTATGGGAATTAGGAATTAGGAGTTAGGAATTAGGAATTACGGTGCGGTTTCGTTTTCCTGCCAAGTAGGGGGATGTGCCCATTGCGCCCCTAATTTTACCAATACAGGCCTTACGGAAAATGCAGTTCCACCAGATTTCCGCCTAAGCCGTTTCCGGATGCAGAAGAAAGCCCCCTTTGTGCGCCATGTCTACACTTTTAAGGACGAAAAAGTGTGGAAGTTTACATTTTTAAGGACGAAAAAGTGTATAGACTTATATTGCTGTCCGGTAAAAGTTTTTAGCGACAAAGAAATAGATGGCTATTGAACTCCCGTTTCGGCCGTTTTCGCAGGAAAGACAAAACCGGTATAAACCCCTTGTGCTGGATGCAAAATGACTCTTGTGAGCCATGGACGCTGTAGCCGTCGGGTTTTGCATCCGGCACAAGGCGATAAACAGAATAATAACCCTTTTCTCTATAACAAGAACCCTTGTCCTCTGTAACAGTGATGTTGTATAAAAATTCCGTTCTTGAGGTGGATACAGTTACTATGTACCTCTACCAATAGAATGTTTTTTCTGTTTATC
>SFCP01000089.1 GCA_004558535.1 Bacteroidales bacterium
GGTGCTACCCGACTACGACGGCGACCGCATCTACCCCGGCGACGTCAAAAAACTCATACAATGGTACAACATCCTCATCGCAGCCGGATACACGGAATTTGTAACGCCGACTGAGGAGGAGAACAAGGAGGCAGAAGCCACCACAGAAGCAGCCGACACCACGGCCGCCGAATAAATAGCAAACTATCCCCCACCGCTGCAGCCCGCTGCGGCAGATACGACACCGGGAGCAAGGCAACGACACGCCTTGCTCCCGGTGACTTTCTGGGTAAAGGGAATTCCGAAGAGGGTTCTCCGGACTTATTTCTGGATGATGATGTCGACCACAATCTTAGGCCGCCGCGGATCGTTGGTAATCAGCAGTACGCTGCGCCGTCCCTTGAAGTATTCGCTGTTGGGGTTGACGGTGATTTTCAGGTCGGCACTCTGGCCGGGCTTCAAGCTGCGCTTGCCAATGCTCGCGCCCAACCCGGGATTGTACACCTGGAGCGCACTGATTTCCAAGTCGGACCTGCCGGTATTTCGCAGCACGAGCTTGCCCTTCAGCTTCTTCTTGCCCTCCGGTTTCCCCAGGTTGAGGGTGGTGGAGTCCAGTTCGGCCACGGGAGCCTGCTCCATCTGGGCGGCGGTCAGCCGGATCTCGGGGAGCAGGGTGGTCGATATGAAGATTTCGTTGTCCGTGCTGACACGGTCGCCGGCATAGCGACTCAGGTAGATGCTGGTTTGCGTCAGCCCCAGGGTGCGGATTTTCTCACTGTCGAGCGTCAAGTGGATTTTTCCCACGCGGCCGGGACGGATAATCTCGGGCTCGGCGGTCATGGTGAGGTACTTGGGCAGGTGCATCAGTTCGGGCGTGTAGGACTGCCGTCCGGCATTGAAGACAAGGAGTGTACGGGTGGGAAGTTGCCCCGCACGGACATCGTCAAACTCGACATTGTCGCTGCTGAGGTGCAATTCGCCCACCTGATACGGGTAGGCGCCGGAATAGTTGCGGCGCTCGCGCACCACGTCGCCGTTGAGCGTCAGGTAAAAAGGCATGGCGTCGGCATTGGTGAGGACCTCCACCTGCTTCTCGAAGTGGCCGAGCAATTCAGCGTCCAGCTCTACCCGGATGGTGCCCGTTTCGCCCGGACGGATAGCCTCCTTGGTCCACTCGGCCTTGGTGCAGCCACAATCGGGGTGCACACGGATAATATAGAGGTCGGAGCTGCCGGCGTTGGTCACCTCGAACGAGGCGGCTTCCGGCTCGTGCCACAACACGGTGCCGAACTCATGCCGCATGCTACTCATGCGTACTTGCGGCTGCGCCGCACTCTCCATAACGAAAGTGCCGCAGCAAATCAAAAGGCCCAGGATATATTTCTTCATACTCATACTTCTCCTAATATAAATAGGTACACGCGTGCGCGCATAACGCACCGGCACGACTTTGCAAAGGTAAGCATTTTTTTCGACAGCGGCGCGCCGCGGCACGGCATTCCCGCCGGCTTTTCCCGCAGCCCCGAAAAAAATGGCCGTCCGACCAATAAAAATTTTATTCCGTCAAAAAATGCGGCCACCATCGGGCTGATAAAACAAAAATACAACTAAATTTGCAATGTTACCAAGCAGACGGACAAAACCAAACGCTATTTACAACCCCAAAACCTTAATTTTATGAAAGCCTTCCGCCTTTTACTCCTGGCCGCCTTTGCAGCAGTTCTCTCCACAGCCCGCGCCGACGAGCGCTCGATGCAACCCATCCTGACCAAGGGCGAAATCATCGTCAACTACGTGGAGAATGAGTTGGACAAAGAGATTGTCCGCATCGAATACGACCTGCTCTCAACCACCAAAACCACCACGCGTATTCTGGCAAAGGGCTGGAATTATACCATTCTGGCCTTTGGCGACGACTACTTCGAGGACATCGACGTCATCGTCTACAGAAAGAGCAACGGCGCGTGGGTAGAAGTAGGCCGCGATGCCGACAGCGAGGCACTGGCGCTGGTCAACATATCCCCCAACACGCAGGGCGAGTATAAAATCGAGATCAAAGCCTACAAATTCAAGCCCGGCTACAACATAGGCCACTACGGACTGATTATCGCACACGAATAAATCCACCCATCGGCGACCTGCCTCGCCCCACCGGGCCGGCCGAAAGACACAATTCCGACCCACAGCAAAGCGTATTGTTTTCGCAAAAAAACGGAAACAATACGCTTTTTTTCCTATAAGCCCCCCGAAATCCGATGCAAGCACAGCCTTGTTCCCCACAAACGCAAACGAGACCATTTATCCCCCTATTCCAATAAATTATTGGCACCTTTTGCAACGTGTAGATACCATTTTGATAGGTTCTATCAAAAAGTCTGCGTTAATTTCGGGGGGGGTAAATTTTATTATATCCTAAATCTTTATATTTGCACGCAAAAGGAAAATTTACTAATGCGAGCGAGACGCTACGCTGTGCAGATAAAAACCAGACCGCGGCTACAATATCGGCAAAACTTTTATCAATTATAAACACAACTTTGTTATGAGGAAAATTACATTATTCTTGGGACTGTGCTGCACATTATTGGCAGCCATCCACGTAAAAGCTCAGAACTACATCTGTTCAGGAACTCCGATTAGTTCTGCAGCCGAGCTTACCACGGGCCGCTATCTAATCAGTGTTTACAGTAAGTCAAAAGAAGGACTGCTGTATTGGAGCAATTCGTCCTATTATTTTTACGTAAGCAGCACTACAGCCAGCAACAAAACCGGACAAACGTTAGACCCTGCGGGCGCTGACGGAAACTACATGTGGGACATCGTCAAAGCCGCAGACGGCTCGTTTACCATCCAATCCGTGAAATCCGGCAAATATACATCCAAGATGGGCCCGGAAGGCCAGGGCGAAGGCAAACACAATACACAAACCGTTGACGCCGGCAGCGCAAATATAGGTAGATACGCAATTAGCTCCTTGGTAAACATATCAGACATTCCGCACTTTACCATCAGAATGACAAACGGCACATTCGGGGGAGACGGCACCACCCCCACCTATTTCCATTGCAATAGTGGTACTCCCGTCACGCTGGGTACATCAGGCGAAGCCTTGCACCTCTCTTATTGGAAAGATGAAATCACAGCTATAGGCTCTAATACTTGCGTAAAGATGGCATTCTATCCCTTAATCTCCGAAGCAAACAGAATCAGCCTTACTTATGACTACCAGATGAATGGGGTGTCGGTTAAGACGGAAACCGTAGAGGCTTCCATTGATGCCGATTTTCCCGATATCACGCTGCCATATCTCTGCACAGCCAGCAAGCCCGCAGGCACAGCAACGGCGGAAGACGAAGGAACCACCAAAATTATTAACGTAACATGGAACGGTCCGTTTGAATACTCGTCTACCGTTGACGATGCCATCTGGTATCAACTGACCCTGCACAGACATAACTTTGTAATGAAGAACAACAGTGCAACGCAAGTCAGCGTCATTGGATCAAAAGGCAACGGCACAGAAAACGTAGGAACACTCAAAAACTTCACTTTGGACAAGAATGAACACTGGGCTTTTGTAGGTGACCCGTTCAATGGTTTCCAAATGTATAGCCGTGTAGGTGGCCGCATCGTATCAGCGACTGCTGCCAGCTCCACCCCCTTCGTATCCACCGCAGACTTGAACTCCAGCCAAGTTGACAAGTGGATTATCATAGAGCAGGGACTCCACACCGAATGGGGAGACTACACATTAGAAAATGGTTTCTCTGTTCACTTAAAAGGCTACCCCAACTTAATACTCAATTTCAGCGAAGCTAATAACCGTCTGCAATATTGGGAGAACAACAAGGACAATGGTAGCACCTTCATCGCATGGAAAGACAAGCTACCCAGCAGAACGCTCAACGCCTTTGACGGCCAGACCTACGCTTCGTTCTATGCAGACTACCCCGTAGAGGTTACCTCGGACAATGTCCAGGTCTACACCGGTACGGTGAAAGGCAACACCCTCAACATGACCAAGGCTGAAGACAAGATTATTCCCGCCGGCGTGGGCGTAGTGCTCATAGGCGACGATGGGGACGCAACCACCGCAGCCCTCTCTATCGCCAACAGCAAAGGAACACTTGCCCCGGGAAGCATCGAGGGAACGACAGTAAACCTGCCTATTACAGGTTTTCAAGACAGATACCTCGTACTTGGCCCCTCGACCGACGAAGTGCCCACACTGGGCTTCTACCAACCTACCGCCACCACCATCCCGGCCTACAAAGCCTATATCCCCCTGACGAGCGGCTCCGTACGCGGCTTCAACTTCAACTTCGACGGAACGACCACTGCCATCGACAACGCCACCCTCAGCACCGAGAAGGCACAAGGCATCTACGACCTGAGCGGCCGCCGCGTCAGCAAAGCCGGCAAGGGCATCTACATCATGGGCGGCAAGAAAATCTATGTAAAATAACCCTACTCTCAACTACAGCAATCATGAAAAAAACATATATACAGCCACAACTCCAGGTGATTGACTTCACCAGCGAAAGTGTACTCACCACCATGTCTGCCAATAGCGGCAAGACGACCGACCACGTTTGGACCAACAAGAAAGGATACACTTACGAAGACTCCTACACGAACCCCATTTGGGGACAGGAGGAAGAGGAGGAATAATCCACAAGGCCCTAATGGGCAATGGACGGGCATCGGACTGACTCCGCGCCCGTCCATTCCTACAACTTATAACTTATAACTATCCGAAGCCTTGCCGCAGCGATGCGCCAAGGCTTTATTTGTCAGCAAAGCCGCACTACAAAGCCGCACTACAAAGCCGCGGGATGAAAATACACGCGCTTTTACTTTGTGCATTTAGGAGAAAGCCCTAACTTTGCACACTGAACGAAGATTTGTGTATTTACATCCAACACGAAGACCCCTATGTCCATCACCAAGACACGTGCCAAACTCGTCGAAGTAGCCCGCGAGCTCTTTGCTCACAAGGGTATCGAGGCCACGACCATGAACGATATCGCCTTGGCCTCGGGTAAAGGGCGGCGCACGCTCTACACCTACTTCCGCAGCAAGGAAGATGTCTACTACGCCGTCATCGAATGTGAACTGGAGCGACTTTCCGAAAAGATGGACAGTGTGGCCGCCATGCAGGCCGACCCCACGGAGAAACTGTTCCGACTCGTCTACACCCACCTGCGCGTCATCCGCGAGACCGTCGCACGCAACGGCTCCCTGCGGGCTGAATTTTTCCGCAATATCTGGAAGGTACAAAAGGTGCGCCGCGCCTTCGACGAAGAGGAACGCAACATCCTCCTGCGCGTGCTGACCGAAGGCGTGGAGCAAGGGAAATTCCACATCGACAACATCAACCTGATGACGGAAATCATCCACTACGCCGTGCGCGGACTCGAAGTGCCCTACATCTACGACAGACTGGGCGAAGGACTCACCGAGGAAGAGACCTATCCGATGGTCTACGAAATCCTGTGCCGCGTGCTCGACGTGAAAGAGCGCGACCTGAGCATCCTCGCACAGGACAACTGACCCACCGCCGGCACACCAAGGCACACCGGCACTCCCCCTCCCCAAGCATTATCAACCAATCATTTTTAGCAATAAGAATTATGAAATTACTTGAAGGTAAAACCGCATTGATTACCGGCGCCGCACGCGGCATCGGAAAGGCCATCGCACTGAAATTTGCCGAAGAAGGCGCCAACATCGCCTTTACGGACCTCGTCATCGACGAGAACGGAGAAGCTACCAAGGCTGAAATCGAAGCCAAGGGCGTGAAGTGCGTAGCCTACGCCAGCAATGCCGCCGACTTCGCCCAGACCGAAGAGGTGGTGAAGAAGGTACACGAAGACTTCGGCTCCATCGACGTGCTGGTCAACAATGCCGGCATCACCAAGGACGGCCTGATGATGCGCATGACCGAGGGCCAGTGGGACGCAGTGATTGCCGTCAACCTGAAGTCGGCCTTTAACTTCATCCACGCCTGCACCCCCATCATGATGCGCCAGCGCAGCGGCTCCATCATCAACATGGCCAGCGTCGTCGGCGTACACGGCAATGCCGGACAGAGCAACTACGCCGCCTCCAAGGCCGGTCTGATTGCCCTGGCCAAGAGTGTGGCACAGGAAATGGGTAGCCGCGGCATCCGCGCCAACGCCATCGCCCCGGGATTTATCGAGACGGCCATGACGGCTGCACTCAGCGAGGAAGTTCGCAACGAGTGGACAAAGAAGATCCCCCTGCGTCGCGGCGGAAAGCCCGAGGACATCGCCGACGTGGCCACTTTCCTGGCCTCCGACCTGTCTTCCTACGTCAGCGGCCAGGTTATCCAGGTCGACGGCGGCATGAACATGTAATACACCCCCTAACAAACCATACCGGAAAGGTTCTCCTCCATCGGGAGCAACTTTCCGGTATTTTCTTTCCTGCGGACCGGACCGCACTAAATTCACCTCCCTACCGGCCATGACCGTACTCTACGAAGACAACCACCTCATCATCGTCAACAAAGCCCCCGGCGAAATTGTGCAAGGCGACAAGACCGGCGACACCCCGCTTGCCGAAACGGTAAAAGCCTATCTGAAAGAGAAATACGCCAAGCCCGGCAACGTCTTTCTGGGTGTGGCGCACCGCCTGGACCGACCCGTCAGCGGCGTAGTCGTCTTTGCAAAGACAAGCAAAGCCCTGTCGCGCCTCTGCGAGCTGTTTCGCAACGGCAACGTGCGCAAGACATACCACGCCCTGCTGCCTACGGCCGACCTGCGACAGCCCCTGCCCGACGAAGTCACCCGACTGGAACACTGGCTGGTGCGCGTGGAAAAGCAGAACAAGAGCTACGTGAAACCGCCCCACACCCCGGGCGCCAAGCAGGCCCTGCTGGATTGCCGCCGCATCGGACAAAGCGAACGCTACACCCTGGCGGAGGTCCACCTGCACACAGGACGCCACCACCAGATACGTTGCCAGCTGGCCGCCACCTACGCGCCCATCAAGGGAGACCTGAAATACGGTGCCCGACGCAGCAATCCCGACGGCAGCATCTGCCTGCATGCCCGCAGCATCGCCTTCGAGCACCCCGTGTCGCACGAAGCCATCGCCGTCGAAGCCCCCTACCCCGACCTGCCCATGTGGC
>SFCP01000090.1 GCA_004558535.1 Bacteroidales bacterium
TCCCATGGAAGTGAGCCGTCTGGAGAGCGACCGCGGCAAACTGACTGCACTTTACAACGAAGGTTACGAGGAGGCGGGGCGCATGCTGAGCGGTATATCTCAGCGGTAAACGGTGGGAACACAACGCCCTGCGATACGGCGGCCAAACGGTCTAATTTAGGTGGAACGTTTGGCCGCCGCCGTGTTTCGCAGTAGGGCGAAATCCGTAGAAACCGGCAGTGGTAAGCGCGATGAATGCCGGCTTCGTAGAAGGGGAGGCTACTTGGGAGAAACTAAGGAGCACTTGGAAAAAACCACAAGGCACTTGGTCCTGCCTAAGTGCCTTGTATTATTGAATGGATGGGAGAGGGCCTGCGGTATACCCTTCCTATGCTTGTCGCTTGATGTATGTCAGCATTTTATAGGGGGATTTCGCGCAGTTTTGTCCTTAGAAGGTGTAACGGGTGCCAATCAGTCCCCGGATTTGTCCTTCGGCGGGGCGCGTACTGCCGTGCCAGATGTTGCGCGAAGTGACTTGGACCGCCGGCTCTACGTAGAGGTACCATCCGCCGTGCACGCGGTGGCCGATTTGCAGTCCGGCGCGTACACCGGGAGCTACGCGGGTGCTTTCACCCGAGCGGGAACCAAAATTGAGCGAGGCTCCCACGTAGCCATCCAGCAGCCAGTCGCTGTGAAGTTGCGAGGCGCCGCCCACAGCCGTGAGCAGGTTGAACATGTAGTTGGCATACACGGAGGTGATGTGCTTGTTGCCCGGTCCGTGCACCTGCACCGTGGCGTCGGACAGGCCGATACTGTAACCCGAAACAGCGTTTGCCCATTTTCCGTAAGCCAGGTCCATATTGAGGGTGAGCTTGCGGCGCGTCGGATGCATGCTTTGTATGGTATGGGTGTCGGCGCCGGTGCCGATGCCCAAGCTGAAGAAGTGCGGCCGCTCGGGGATGCTGGAGGTGATGTCTTCGTGGGACACCGTCTTCAGGCGGTAATTTACACCCAAGTAGAGGCGCGATTGCACACGGTTGGACCTTCTGTCCATGTGTCCGCCCCCCATGAGGTAGCCCACTTGAGGTTCGGCGTAGATTTCGGCATGTTCTCCGGCGCGTACCGCCAATTGGGCGCCGCCGTGCACTTCTGCTACGAAGTGGCGGCTTCCTCCGCTTTTGTAGTCAGCACCTGCGTCCAATCCGGCCAGTGCCCGCAGACTGAGACTCCTGTTCGGATTGTAGCCCATGCCGAGTGTGGACAAGTCGAGCAGGTAATCACCGCCGATAGTGAAGCGTGCGTAGTGCTCTCTGCTGGTATTGCGTCCCATACCGGTCAGGTTGATCCGCCAGAGGGAGGCTGGGGCAAAGGCTTTGCCGAAGCTGAGGCGCCCCATAGCCCCATAGCGCTCGGTCAGCTTGACGTTGTAGCCGTAAGTACTTGCTCCGCCTGCCGCCGAAAGGAAGGCACGGTGGTCATCGGCTTCAAATTCTCCGCGGGCCTCGGCCGGTACAAAGTCGCGCAGGTTGACTTGCACGCCGGCCATGAGTGCTGAAGTCAGGTCAAGCTTCAGGAGCGAGAAAGAATTTCCGGGGAGGAAATCGCGATGATAGGCGCGTACTTGCGGCTCCAGATAAATGCCCCACATCTTGTTGAAGTTCCATACTCCACGCAGGCCGAGATTTCCGCCAAGGCGTGGGTGTCCGCCTCCCTGACGTGCGGCGACGTTGAGGCCGATTGCGCCGATGAGGTCGAAATGCCGCTGCGGGTCATAGCCATGTAGTCCGTTTGTTAGGTTCCACAGGTAGTCTGCACCGATAGCCAGTGTCTTGTATTTCGTGTCCTTTTCGGGCTTGAGGGACTTCGCCTCGGCCCAGAGTCGCAGACCGGAGGTCGGCGTGAACCATTTACCGACGCCTACAGAGAGCTGCAGGTCCAAGTATTCACCCGGACGGTAAATCGAGGCAGAGGACGTGGGCATCGTGATGCCGGCACCGGCATCAAAGAACAGGTGATCGTAGGGCGTAGCCTGCTCGAAGTCGTCATTGCGGAGCAGTTGCTCGCGCGTATTGCCGCCCTGCTGGAAGGCAAAGCCGGCCAGGACCGTAGGTACTAAGTCCCAGTTGCCTGCGGTTTGGATGAGCGGTGCATAGTTGCCGCGCATGAGGTCGACGCGGGGTTCGAGGAAGAATGAGGCACCTTGTCCCATGCGGAAATGTGCCTGAAGACCGCCGCCTACGCCCATCGAGAATTTGCGTCCTGTGCCGGCGCTCGACACGCTGGCGCTCACGTCGGCCACAGCATTGGTCCAGTATTTCCGATTGGGGTCGTAGCCGCCAAAGGTGTTGTTCAGGTTGAGCAGGTAGCCCGCTGAGGCAGACAGCACTTTGGCGCGATTTTGCGGACGTTCGCGGTAGGTGGAAATAGCACCTGTCAGACGGACACCGGAGTAGGGGTTCCACCACTTGCCCAAGCTGAGCTGTGCGCGGGCTCCCTTGCGGTTGTCCCAGCTCGAGGGGCTGCTGTTGCTGATAAGCGAGGGGCCTGCAGCAAATTCCACGAAAGTGTGATTGAGGAAGTGGCCGTCGGAACTGTCGCGCTGCTGCTTTCGCGCATTGGGCACTAAGCGGTATCCCAAGCCGGCTTGCACGCGTCCGGTCAGGCGATAGCGCCGCCAGGTGTCGGTGTGGTAGAGATTGTCTTCGTTGAAGCCGAACTGCGGCTCGATGTAGAAGTATGTGCAATTTGAGAAATTCACTTGTCCGCGTAGTCCCAAGTGTGCGCCGATGGTCTTGCGTGTTGTGGTGGCGTTGTGTGCCCAATTGGCTTCAAATCCGGCTACAGCCGACCACTCCAGCGGACGCGGCAGGTCGTAGCGAGGTGCAGACAAGGCCGTCAGGTTGAGCAGGTAGTCCGCCGTAAAACCAACGGCTTTCGTCTTGGTGTCGCCCAAGCGGTAGGTGCCGCCTTGCATTCCGACGCGCCAGCCGTGCAGCGGCGTGACCCAATCGCCTATGGCCGCGTTGCCTTGAAATCCCGGCTTCTCCAGCTTGAAGAAGTGCTTGCTCCCATACGGCGTGGAGCTGAGTCCGCCCCCGGCTTCTACGAAGAGATGGTCGCCGAACTTCTTGTTTTCATAATGCTTGGCCACCGGTGGGCGTTGCAATACGTGTTCCAGCGCACTGCCGGTAACTTGGGAGTGTGCCAAGGCCGGACAGAGGCAAAGCAGCAGACAGAGCTGGCGCAGCCGAAGCCGGCGGGATTTATCAAGTGAGTGAAAATGTAGCATATTTCTGATTGTGAAGCACGTGCGAGCACGATGCTTGGGTTGTACTAAGATGAAAATGCAATTCTAAGGTATATGAGTGTGGCGGCAGTGCCTTGCGAAGCCGTTGCCGACCGCTATTTCTCTTCTTGTTTCTCGTTGAGCAGACCATTCACGTCGCCGTCGATGCGCGCCGTCTGTTCCAGTTCCGGCTTCATGGTTAGTGCGCGTTTCAGTTCCGCATAGGCTTCGATGGGCTTCTCCAATCGATTGAGGCAGATAGCCCGGACGTAGTGGGTTTCGGCCACGGCGTCGTCCAGGGTTTGCGCCAGTTGCCACGCCTCGTCGTTTCGTTTCATGGCCAGAAGCAGGACTGTCGTGTTGAAGGGACCTGTCTTTTCGATAAAGGGGTATGCCTCCTCGTAGTGTCCGTTCAGTGCGTTGGAGATGGCTTTCACCAAAAGCGCATCCTCGCTGTCGCTTGCCAGATAAGCCGTCAGTGTGTCGGCATCGCTGTACATTCCATCGTCGAGCAGGGCGATGATGTGGTTCATATTGACTTCCTGTGGCGCATTCTTGCCTACGAACGGCGCGAGCAAATTAGAATCGGGCTGTTTCCTGTTCATTTTTATCACTTGCAGGTCGTTGGCCGCCAGCATAAATCTTGGCGACACCTCCAGGGCATGCAGGATTATTTCTTCGCGTTTCTGTTCATCGGTTTCCTCGCGGTAAAGGCGGAAATACTCGTCTTGTGAGAGCTGTCGGTAGTCTGAGCGGTAGAGCTCACGGATTTCGTCAACGGTGAGCTTGCGGAATACGGAGTAGTTGAGCACATATTCCACCTTTCTGAGTTCCGGCAGGTATTTTTCAAGCAGCAGTGATGTGTAGAAGGGCAGCTTTTTCATGGCGCTGCTTTGTGCGTCGATGTTGCCATGTTGCCGGATGATGGCTTCCATAGCTTCTGCCTCCTCGACAAGGGAATCGCGGCGCAGCAAGGCTACCACTTCCGACCATTCCGCCACGCGTGCTGTGGAGGTCACTTCCATTCTTGCCCGGTCGCTGGGCCTGACGTAGCGCAGGATTTCTCCCAGCGCGGATTCCATACGTGCGTTGGCCAATTTAAGGTTGGAGGCGTAGCGTCCGTCGGGTGAGGCCGTGCCGAGAATAGTAAATGCACGCAGTTCGCTGTTGGGGTCGGTGGCAATGTTTTTCATCTTTGCGGAGAGCTTGCTTATTTCCGCCTGATTGTTTCCTTCGTTGAGGTCGAGCTTGCTTTTTCCGATGCGGAAGTGAAGTTTGATATCGTCCCTGTCTTCTCGGAGCTGCGGTTGTGCTTTTGGGAAGAGCGATTCGTCAGTAATATCCTTTCCTTCAAGAGAATAGTCCAACAATCTGAGCGGATTGATGGTTCCTCGGGCAATTGTGCAGGAGTCGATGAAACATAGTTTTGTGTAATCCTCGATAACCCATTGTATATCACACGTGAAATCGTCATTGACGTGCTCTGTGTAGATGGAATCGTTGTATGGGATGATGTATTTACCGTTTTCGATGGTCTGAGTGCTGTCGGATTGTACCAAGACATATTTTGCGAGCGGATCCTGGCTCTCCATGTCGTAGTCGTACATACGGTTTTGCGTACGGTGGTACTCTTTTGCGTCGTAGACCAGGGGCGGCATCAACTGGAGTTCTTTCCGTGTGTGGTTGTTGATGATTGGTTGTACCACGAGACGGGTATCGTGGCCGAATTTGCTCTTGGGAATTTGCACGCGGGTACGTACATAGAAAGTGTTGCCTTTGATTTCTATGTCGGTCTGCTCTATGATGACTTCCTTCTTGAGTGATTTTGCGGTCACCGTAGCTTCATCCAACAGGGTGGACTTCTCGTCCATCCTTATTTCTATGTATTTGCGGTTTTTTATCTTTTCGGTGACGGGTTCTGTGCCGACCATGGAAAAGCGCAGGCTTCCGTTGGCCCGTGCATTCAGGGCAAATCTGCCGTCGGCGTCGGTAGTGGCGAGCAGGCGGTCGGTGGATGGGTCTACGACGGTCACGCCGATGAGTGGCTCACCCTTTTCGCGCGACAGGACCCTTCCGGTGATGCGGATGACTTGCGCGCTGGCACTTAGGGTGCAGACGAGGAGTAGCAGAAAGGCAAGGCTGCGTCGCAGGTTGCAGACAGTGGTGCGCGCGGCATTGCCGGAATTACGGGCGGGGAGGGAGAGAAGCTTTGTGTGAGGAGAAGAAAGCTTTATGTGGGAGGAAAAATCATTCATGATGGAGGAAATTTGACTTATCCGGGAGGTAGATTTTTGGATGGCGCTTATTTGAGAAGGTACGTCAGCGTCAGTCCGATTTTGAGGGGCATCAGTTGTGTCTTGGTCTGATTGGGGACGGCGGGAGCGTCCTCGCCGCTGCGGTAGGACTTGTCCCGTGTGTGCAGCAAGCCCACTCCGGCTGTGGCCTCAAGGCTTAGCCGCTGCTTGAGTACGAAGCTGTAGCCGTAGGTCAGACCTGCGCCGATGGCATCGCCTGTGTGTATTTTTTCTTTCCATTGCAGGTCGTACATGGTGCCTGTGGCCATCACGCCCAGGAAGTGCCCGGCTTGCGGACGGGCCGAAAACCAGTATCTGACTTCGGGCTTGAAACTGGCAAAGTGCAGTTGGTGGTCGCCAAACTTGAATGGATTGCCCGCAGCTTCGAGGTTGACGGTAAAATGTCGGGACAATCTGAACTCAGTGCCGATGTTGGGGGAAAGGGTTGCCCAGTAGAGTAAATTGGTCTTGATGCCAACGCGTTGCGCGTGGACGTCGGTGGTGCTCCAAAGGGCGGCGCACAGAATGGTGCAGAGTAAGACGGTTTTTCGAAAGGACATGGCCGTATACGAATGGTGATCAGAATGTGATAAGTGTATTTTCATTTCTCGGCAAGAAGCGGAAGAACTTGTTGCCCGGGGAATAAGTGGGAAAGAAAAACGGACGTTGTAGAAAGGAAATCGGAGCCTCCATCGTCTGTCGGGTATTTCCCGAATGCAAAGATAGAAAGTTTGTGTTACAATGTTTATACAAAATGAGAAAAACTTGCAATAAAATAATCATAATGGAATTGTCCGTGCCGCTGTGGCGCGGTACAGATAATTTTGCTGCGGCCGGTTGTCTTTAACCCAAGTCGGCCGTGCGAAAAATTGCATGGAATAAAGCAACTAAGTGCTTAGTAGTTTTTTCTAAGTGCTTAGTAGTTTTTCCTAAGTGCTTAGTAGTTTTTTCCAAGTGCTTAGTAGTTTTTCCTAAGTGCCGGATAGTTTTTTAAGAGCGTTGACCGGCTATATTGAGGTGCTCTCTCGTGCGTATATATACGTTTTTATTTTTCCGAAAAAAGTATGCAAACTATACACCGATGGTTGTAAGTATTTGGTATTCAGTTTGAGGCTGGTGTATAGTTCGTTGGTCAAACTATACACCAACTGTTCACCAACCCTTCACCGCCCTATCGTTGCGCCCGTCCGGCATTTGGTGTTCATCCTTGTCTGCGTAGTTCGGCGACTTGGCTGATGAGGGGCTGGTGAAGAGTTGCGGGCGAAAACCGTTCACGGTAAAAGCGTTGAAATGTAGGCAGATAGTAGGTATTGTGGAGGGTTTGCTGCCATTTTGGCAGTATTAATTGCGTAGTGTGCGGGCGGGGGGAGGCGCTTGTCGGGCGCGGGGCTTTCAGCCGGTGCGGTGCCGGAAAATCCGGCGGCTGGTTGGGGGCCGATGCCGGCCTTGCCGGAGGGTCTGCAAATAGAACGCCTGCTTCCGGTGGCAGGCCGAAGCCATGGCCGGGAGCAGGCGGATTGTTCTGTTGGGTATGTAGGGTGGGGTGCAGCCTTATTCGTCGCGGC
>SFCP01000004.1 GCA_004558535.1 Bacteroidales bacterium
GGGCGGCAGGACAGGGCCGGCGCTGCCCGCCGAAAGCCTGCATTCCTGAAAATGCAAGGCCCAAATCGGCCGCAAGTGACGCCGAAAAAGCACAGAAAATCGAAAAATGTGCAAAGTTGAAGCAGTTTTTTGGGGATTTCCTTGGAGGTCTGAATAAATAGCCCTATTTTTGCAGCCAGAAATTGAGAAACAATTATTAATCCCCAAAAGAAAGAAAATTATGTCTGAAATCGCTGAAAAAGTAAAGGCTATCATCGTAGACAAACTGAGTGTAGAAGCTGATGATGTAAAGAACGAAGCCAGCTTCGCCAACGACCTGGGTGCAGATTCTCTCGACACCGTAGAATTGATCATGGAATTCGAAAAGGAATTCAAGGTGAGCATTCCCGACGATCAGGCTGAGAAGATTTCCACCGTTGGTGACGCTATCGCTTACATCGAGGCTAACGTAAAATAATTACCCTCCCCGATTACTTTGCTGCCTTGACTTCAAGGACAACTACACAGCTGCGAATTTGCAAATTTGTAAAAGCGAAGTCCTACCGCCTATCGCAGGTTGACTCCGGCATTTCCAAATTCGCAAATTCGCTGTTTTGTTGGTAGCATCGACAGGGAAATTTATCACAAACACGAATTATCAGCTATGGAATTAAAAAGAGTGGTCGTTACCGGCTTGGGAGCCCTGACGCCGGTGGGCAATACCGTTGCCGAAACTTGGGAGAATATTAAAAAAGGAGTTAGTGGTGCAGCACCTATCACCCACTTCGACGCATCGAAGTTCAAGGCACGCTTTGCCTGTGAGGTGAAGAACTTCAAGGCTACCGACTTCCTGGATCGCAAGGAGGTGCGCAAGATGGACCTCTACGAGCAATATGCACTCGTAGCTGCCATGGAGGCTGTCAAGGATAGCGGTATGGACCTCGAAACCGTCGATAAAAACCGCATCGGCGTCGTTCTCGGCGTCGGTATCGGTGGTATCCACACCTTCGAGGAGGAAGCCGGCAACTATGCGCTCAACGGCGAGGAGATGGGTCCTAAGTACAACCCCTTCTTCATCCCCAAAATGATTGCCGATATCGCTTCCGGACAGATTTCCATCATGTACGGATTTCACGGCCCCAACTACACCACCACCTCGGCCTGTGCATCTTCGACCAACGCCCTTGCCGATGCGTTCAACCTTATCCGACTGGGCAAGGCCAACGTGATGGTGACGGGCGGCGCCGAGGCAGCTATCTGGCCCGCCGGTGTAGGTGGATTTACCGCCATGCACGCCCTCTCCACCCGCAACGATGATCCCGAGCACGCCTCGCGTCCGTTCAGCGCCTCGCGCGACGGTTTCGTGATGGGCGAGGGTGCAGGCTGCCTCATCCTTGAGGAATTGGAACACGCCAAGGCCCGCGGTGCACACATCTACTGCGAAGTGGCAGGCGTAGGCATGTCGGCCGACGCGCACCACATCACAGCCAGCCACCCCGAGGGACTGGGTGCCAACCTGGTCATGAGCAGTGCCCTCGAAGACGCAGGCATGAAGCCCGAAGATATTGACTATATCAACGTACACGGCACCTCCACGCCCGTAGGCGACATCTCGGAGGTAAAAGCCATCACCAAGCTCTTTGGCGAGCACGCCTACAAACTCAACATCAGCTCCACAAAGTCTATGACCGGACACCTGCTCGGTGCTGCCGGCGCTGTGGAGGCACTGATCTGCTGCCTGGCCGTGCAGAACGACATCGTGCCCCCCACCATCAACCACGAGGAGGGCGACGAGGACGAGAATATCGACTACAAACTCAACTTCACTTTCAACAAAGCACAGGAACGCCCCATCCGCGCAGCCCTGAGCAACACGTTCGGCTTTGGCGGTCACAACGCCTGCTGCATCGTGAAGAAGTACGAAGCCTGATTTTGAACACAGACAAGCTGCCGGGCACTCGGAATGAGCGCACCCGGCAGCTCTTATTGCTACACAGACTTGCTGCGGGGCACTTATTTTCGTGTGGCCGCCTCTGATACTTGCGCCACAAGCCACCGCCCACAGCCCGCGGCAAGTCCGGAACGTATGATCCCGAGGGAAAACGTTCCCTCCCCAACCTACTAAGAAATAGCATGTTTTCGAACTTTATTGACAGCTTGCGACTGCCGTTTCAAAAGGATAAAATTTTTCGTAAGCAGCTCCACGCCATTTTCGGCTTCTATCCGCATCAACTCGAAGTCTATCGTATTGCCTTCGCACACAAATCCCACGTCTACCGAAACCAAAAGGGACGCTCCTACAACAACGAAAGACTGGAATTTCTGGGCGACGCCATCCTCGAAGCCGTAGTGAGCGACATCGTATTTCACCATTTCGAGCGACGCCCCGAGGGCTTTTTGACCAGCACACGCAGTAAAATCGTACAGCGCTCTACCCTCAACCGACTGGCGCGCGACCTGGGCATCGATTCCTTGATCCGGATGCCCAAACATAGGGGACACAACAGCTATATCGGCGGCAACGCATTCGAAGCCTTGGTCGGAGCAGCCTACATCGACCGCGGATATAAATGCTGCAAGTGGTTTATCACCCATAAAATCATCGGAAAATTGCTCGACCTGGACGGAGTGGCCAACAAAGAGGTCAACTTCAAGAGCAAACTGCTGGAATGGTGCCAGAAAAACAAGATTGAACAAAACTTCCAAGACACTGAGGCCAGCGAAGCAGACACCGCAAGCCCGGTATTCCATAGTAAGGTGAAAATAGAAGGTCTCATGGCCGGCGAAGGCAAGGGCTACTCGAAAAAGGAAAGCCAGCAGGTCGCCGCACGCGAGGCCCTGACAAAACTGCGCCGTGAGCCGCAATTCATAGACCGCATCTTCGGCGAAAAGGAAAAGCGAACGGCCATGGAAGCCGTGCCGGTGTGCGTACTGCCAAAGATTGACGTCATCGAGGAAGCCATCGAGGCCGAAATGAACGCCAAGCTCGAGAACCGACGCAGCACTTCGCAGAAACCAAAGAACTCCCCCAAACCGGCCAACAACGCCAAAAAGCAAAACGCACAGGAGACGGCAGCTGCCAGGGAAGAAAAAGCCACGCCCGAAAAGCCGAAAGGCAATTCCCGACGCCGGACACAGTCGCGCCCGGCAAAGGCAAACGAAACTGCCGCCGCTCCCGAGAAAAATACGCCCGCTGCAGAAAAAGCTGCTCCCGTTGTAGTGGAAACGCCGGCCGCTCCGGTGGAGAAGAAAACCGCTTCGGAAGAGAAGCAGTCCGCTCCGGTGGCGAAGAAATCCGCTCCGGTGGAGAAGAAAATCGCTTCGGAAGAGAAGGAGTCCGCTCCGGTGGCGGAAAAATCCGCTCCGGTGGAAACTGCGCAGCAATCAGAACAGCCTGTTGAGGCTGCAGTCAAAGCTGCAAAGCCGAGAAAAGGCCGCCGCGGCGCTGCGCGCCGCAGCCCGAACCGTCCTGCTGCTACGCCCTCCGATGAAGTAGCTGCTGCCGAGCCTTTAGTGGAAACAAAACAGGAAGCTGCTGCTCCTACAAAGGAGGAGAAGAATCCTGCAAAGGAAAACACTGCTCCCGCAAAGGAAGAGAAGATTTCTGCAAAGGATGCCGCCGCTCCCACAAAGGAGGAGAAGATTTCTGCAAAGGATGCCGCCGCTCCCGTAAAGGAGGAGGGAAATTCTGCAAAGGATGCCAGCGCTTCTGCCGAGGGCTCAAAATCCACTGCCGCCTCTTCCCGTCGCCGTACATCGTCGCGGCGGCCGCGCGCTCAGCGTCCACAGGCTTCGCCCGAGGAGCAGGCTGCCGCTGAAAAGGCTCGCGAGGAACTTATCCGTGCTGCCGAGGATGCCGCCTTTGCCGAAAACGACTGAGCCTTTGCCGAAAACGCTTGAGCCTCTGCCGAACACGTCTGAGCCTTTGCTCCGCAAATGATATTAGGCGCTCAGCCTGCGCCATTAGCCACTCATCCCGCGCCATTTGGCGCGGGATGACGCGTTTTATAGGGGCGGTGGCTCTTCGCTGCTGCCGTCCGTTTTCTGCGGAGTTCCGTCCGTTTTCTGCGGAGTTCCGTCCGTTTTTTTATAGGACGGCCCGATAAATCTCCCACCTAATTGTGGAGCGTAGCGAACCGGAAAAATGGGACATTCCGAGGCTTCAACTTTAACGTTTTTAACCTTCGGAAAACGTTTTTAACCTTCGGAAACAAACTGCCGGCTGCTTCCGCGAAACTACAAAGGACTTGGAAAAAATTATCCGGCAGGTAGAAAAAACTACAAAGCCGGCAGAAAAAATTACAAAGCACTTAGTGGGCCCTTCTCCCAGCCTATTTTTCGGCGGCAAAGGGCAAAAAGAAACCGAGGAAGCCCTGCTGAGCAGGAAATCCTCGGTCTTGCACTGCAAATATACAACATTTTTCAGCGAAAAGCAAATCGCCCATTTTTCATTTTAACATTTCAAGCGCAACGCCGACCTTGGTAGAGGTAGGTCTGGGGGAATTAGGAAAGTCATGCGGGGTGGGATCAATAGGGCTTGCTCTAATTGTCGAACCGCAGCTTGACTTATGCAATTAGGAGTTAGGAATTAGGAATGAAGCCCTCCGGCGGGAACCTTTGCGGTGCCGAAGATTTGGGTCTGACGCGCCTTCGTGCCTTACCGCCGCCGTCCATTTTTTGCGAAGTGCCTTTAGGGTTCTGCGGGCTGCAGGATAAAGTTGACTATCGCTTGGATAGCTTCCTGCGCCATGGGCAAATAGGTGTTGTAGTCCGTGGGTGTGGCCAACTGCGGCAGGTGGCGGAGCAAATGGTCGGCATCTTCGATCCACAGGAACTGCGGCGCGGCGGGCTGAAGCCTGCCTTCGGGCAAGCGTCCGGCAGCAATTCCTTCGGGACGGCGCGGCATGCCCTCGCCGCGGGTCGGTGCGGGCAACCAAGTCGGACGTACGATAAATCCGCCCGCAGTGCCGTCCATGTCGCGGCGGGGTGAGCGGTGCCCGGTCCTTTCTCCGCTGCGTCCGCCTTGGCGGAAATTGCCCGGTCCGCGACCTGCTTCGCCGCGGGTGCTCCGTTGCAGCCCCTTTTGCCAGAGATCGAAATCGGCTTTCGTCACTTGATAATCGTGGCCGCCGGCTAAGTAGAGTTGCGGGATAGGCAGGAAGCGCGCCTGACGCACTGGTTCGTACTGCCGGGCCATTGCGAGGTAGCTTTCCGGCAGGGCGGAGAGCAGCATCGCCGCGGCGCTGTCGGCTGAAGCCTCGCTGCGGCCCTGCAAACTGCTCAGATGGCGCAACTGCTCGCGCAGTATTTCGGGCAAAGGCCGTGCCGGTGCGCTCCAGGCGATTAATCCGCCCGGACGGAAGGGACACAGGGCTGCGATGCGGGGAGCCAGTGCGCCGCCCAGGCTGTGTCCGAGGACGTAGATGCTTGTTGTGTCAGCCTCGGGCTGGGCTGCGGCGCAGCAGAGGGCAGCTACGGCGTCCTCGGTCACTTCCGTGTCGTAATTGTCGGCACCTTTTACCTCGGCGATGCGGTTTCTGTAGACCAAGGTACGTTTGTCGTAGCGCAGGGAGGCGATTCCGTTGGCCGCCAAGGCATGTGCGAGGTCGCGGAACGGACTGTTGGGTCCCAAAGTCTCGTTGCGGTCATTCGGTCCCGAACCATGTACAAACACTACAAAGGGTAGGGGCCCTTGGGTCACCTTTGGCAGACAGATTGTGCCCGGCAGTTCCAACTCGCCGCTTTTCACGATTACCTCGCGCTCGGTGTAGCGTCCGCGGGCCACGGTATCGGGCGCGGCGGAAGCCGTCGGTGCGTGGTGAGTGCTTTCGACGGGTGCGAAGAAGAGACCTGCCATTTTTTTGTCGGCGGTCAGTGTGACGGACATCTTGAGTGCGGCGCGCTCGAAGGTCAGCGTACATTCCTGCAGGCGGTGTCCTTGCGCCTCGCTCTCGCTCCAGTTGCCCGCCTCGCGGAATGGTCCGGCCGAGGCCTCCAATTGTTTCCACAGATGGGCCAGCTGTGCCGGCGGCAACTGCTGTCGCAGTTCGGAAGTCATGATTGTGCCGAGGCTGTCGGCTTGTGCGCTACGCAACCACCCTATCACTTTTTGCGAGGTGGTGAAGTCGGCGTTCTGCGCCCAGGTCAGGAGGGGCAGCAGGGCCAGACAGAGGGAGAGAAGTCTTTTCTGTTTCATAATGGTAGAGGTATAGAGGCCACGAAACCCTCTGCGGCGGCCGTGAGGCAGCCTTTTGAGGGTTCGTTAGCGGTAAGTACAGTGTTCTTTTAGCGAGGTTAGTCGAACAGCGTGGGCAGTTCGTTGCTTTCGGCTTCTGCTTCGGTGTTGCTTTCGGCTTCCTCCGGTTGTGCGGCAGGCTCGGGTTGGCGCAGGGGCGGCAGTTCCTCGATTTTATCGAGCGTGCAGGTGGTGATACGTTTGCCTTTGGCCTTGTAGCTCTTGACTCCGACGAAACTATCTACGTCCAGTTCCAGCGGATCGCGGAAGGCATCGTTGCCGCCATAGGTAGCGCGGAAGCGCGGGTAGACGGTGTCGGAGAGCAGCAGCAGTGTGGATTTGTCGTTGTCGCCGAGGAAGTTTTGCCGGCGCATGGGCGAGGCCGGTTCCAGCTTGAATCGTTTCAGGTAGGGGAAGCCCTGTTGGTCTGCATCAAGGAGTACGGCGCTCCACACCTTGTTGGCGTCGAATTTCTCGATACGTAGCAGGTCCGGTTCGAAGTGATTGTTGAGGTCGAAGCTGGTTGTGTAGAAATCTCCGTTCGGCAGGAGCACCAGAATGCTGTCGCCCGAGTGAAATTCGCCGAGGAACTGTCCTCGTTCGTCGTAGTTGAGGCGCGCCACGTCGTGATCGTACCACACATCCCGTCCGCCGAGCGTCGAGGCGCCGTGTGCCTTGAGCGTGACTTTGTAGACGTCGAGCTTGGTGAGCAGGTTGCCGCGGCTTTGTCGTCCTTTGACCAGGATGTCTCCGAAATCCTTTTCAAAGAAGATGCGTCGCAGTCGCGGATTGGGCTTGAGGGTCACCTTGATGAGTTCGGCCTCGCCATTAGGGTTCGCTGTGAAGTACGTGACGCGGCTTCCCGGTTCGCCGGTAGTGAGGTCGTACTCCCTGTCGTGCGTGATGGACGTCACGTTGAAGCGTTTGATGTAGGAAGGTCCGCCTTTACCGTCGCGATATACGACATTGTAGATAGTGCGGCTGTCATTCTTTTTGAAGACGGCTATGTGGATGATTTCAGCTTTCTTCTTTTCTTTTTTCGATCGCTCCGTCTCGCCGATGAAGACCTTTTCCTGTACGCGTGTCACCTTGTAAGTGCCGTCGCGGTAGAAGATGATCACGTCGTCGATGGGCGAACAGTTTTCTACGAACTCGTCCTTTTTCAGTCCTGTGCCCATGAATCCCTCTGTGCGGTTGATATAGAGTTTTTCGTTGGCTTCGATGACCTTTGTAGCCTCGATGGTGTCGAAGCTACGTAGCTCTGTGCGTCGCGGATGTTCGGCCGCGTATTTTTCGTGGAGCAGTCGGAACCAGTTGCACGTCACTTCAACCATATTGTTGAGGTCGGCGTCGATGCGTGCGATTTCCTCCTTCATTCTGGCGATGAGTTCGTCGGCCTTGTCCTTGTTGAATTTCAGGATGCGTGCCATTTTGATTTCCATCAGTCGCAGGATGTCGTCGCGTGTCACCTCGCGGATGAACGAGGGGTAGTAGGGGGTGAGTCGCTCGTCGATGTGGGCGCAGGCTGCCTCCATGTCCTTGGCGTTTTCAAAGGCTTTGTCCTTGTAGATGCGCTCTTCGATGAATATCTTTTCGAGGGAGGCGAAGTGGAGGCTCTCCATCAGTTCGTCGCGTCGTATTTCCAGTTCGCGTCGCAGCAGTTCGCGTGTGTGGTCCACCGAGGCTTTGAGCACCTGGCTCACCGTCAGGAAGCGCGGTTTCTTGTCTTCGATGACGCAGCAGTTGGGTGAGATGCTCACTTCGCAGTCTGTGAAGGCGTAGAGGGCGTCTATGGCTTTGTCGCTGCTGGTGCCGGGCGTCAGGTGGACGATAATTTCCACGTTGGCCGCCGTCATGTTTTCCACTTTGCGTATTTTGATTTTCCCTTTCTCGTTGGCCTTGACGATGCTGTCGACCAGCGTCATCACGTTCTTGCCGTAGGGGATTTCGGATATGACCAGCGTCTTGTTGTCGAGCTTTTGGATTTTGGCACGTACCTTCACGCTGCCGCCGCGCAGTCCGTCGTTGTAGCGGGACACGTCGATGGAGCCACCGGTCTGGAAGTCGGGGTACAGGCGGAAGTCTTCGCCGTGCAGATAGTGTATGGCGGCGTCACAGAGTTCGCCGAAGTTGTGAGGAAGTATCTTGGCGGAGAGACCCACGGCGATGCCCTCGGCCCCCTGGGCCAGAAGGAGGGGAAATTTCACGGGAAGGGCGACCGGTTCGCGGTTGCGGCCGTCATAGGAGAGCTTCCACTCCGTCGTCTTGGGGTTGAAGAGGACGTCGAGGGCGAATTTCGACAGCCGGGCTTCGATGTAACGCGGTGCAGCCGCCGAGGCGCCCGTCAGGATGTTGCCCCAGTTTCCCTGACAGTCGATGAGCAGGTCTTTTTGTCCCAATTGCACGAGCGCGTCGCCGATGGAGGCGTCGCCATGCGGGTGAAACTGCATCGTGTGGCCCACGATGTTGGCCACTTTGTTGTAGCGGCCGTCGTCCAGCCGCTTCATGGAGTGCAGGATGCGGCGCTGCACGGGCTTCAGTCCGTCGCCGATGTGAGGCACGGCGCGCTCCAGGATGACGTAGCTGGCATAATCCAGAAACCAGTTCTGGAACATACCCGTCAGTTGGTGCTTCGTGTCGCCCTCGGCAGCGTGTGCAGTGGGTTGGTAGGTAGAGTGTGCCTCCGTCTCGGGGTTTTCCTCCGGGGAAAGCACTTCGGATAAATCTTTGGTGTCGTCGCTCATCGTAGAATAACGGGGATGTGGAAAAGGATATAGCAGACAGGGAAAACTGTCCTCGCAAAGGTACGCAAAAATTCGGAAAATCGGGAAACCTGGGGCGCGGAAATGGCTGCCGGCGGCCTTATTCGGGTGTGGAAAAGGCCCTTTCGTGCGCCCGCAGGCCCCATTGCACCCCCAGCGGGGAGCGCGTGGTCCACCCGCCCGGCCCTTTTCCCTCCGTTTGTCCGCGCCCGCTGTGCAGGCCTCTCCCGCTCCGTGCGCGATATGTATAGGTTGGTTAATTCACATTTGGATTTCGCGCAAATTCTTCGTATCTTTGCCTTTGCAAAGGAGGGCAATCGTCGCGGCGGTTGCCCTCCTGCTTTTTACAAAGCCGGCAGTGGGGGTATTTGGCGGCGGGATGGTCAAAACTAAGTCGGACTTAGTTTTTTCTACAAAGCACTTGGTTGAAACTACTCGGCACATAGTTTTTCGTAGGTGCTGAGGGCGCGCGAGGAAGTAGTAGGTGGGGATGGTGTGGCGGCATAAAAATCCTTAAATAATCGGAAATATCTTTAGAGTGCGGGCGCTTGGGAGCAACGAGAGCCTATGGCGGGCAGGTTTCCATCCTGCGCAAAAGACGTAAAGCACCTGTGGCGAAGGAGGCCCGGGCACAAAAAAACACGGAGAACGGCGGTGGGCCATTCTCCGTGGGAAGGGGGATGTGTGTGGAGGCAGTGTGCCTATTTCCAAAACCGGCGTTTCAGCTCGCCGGCCCACAGTATGACGCTCGTGGCGGCAAGGAGGATGCCCCAGTCGGCGGCTGCGAGGGGGCACACCTGGAACATTTCGCCGCCCAGGCTGACGATGAAGAACTGTCCCACCAGTATCAGTACGCCCACCAGCAGGAAGCCGCGGTCGGCGCGCAGGTCGTGGAAAGCGCTGCGGCCCGTGAGGAAGGCCTTGGCATTGAACATATTCCAGAACTGGAGCAGGACAAACAGGGTGAAGAACACGGAGCCTTCGTAGCGCGTAATCTCGTTGACCGTGTCGGTCCAGGCGAATTGTAGCAGGCTCTCCGAACCGACGGCGCCGAGGGTGGCGTGGCGGAAGACGTAGATCAGGGCCAGGAGCGTGACGGTGAAGAAAATTCCCATGCCCAGGATGCCCTGCCACATGGGGCGGGTGATGATGAAGTCCTCGCGGCGGCGCGGCCGGCACTGCATGACATCGGGCGAGGGCGGGAGCGAAGCCAGCGCCATGGCGGCAAAGGTGTCCATGATGAGGTTGACCCAGAGCATCTGGGTGACGGTGAGCGGCGAGGTCGTGCCGATGAATGCGCCGATAAAGACAATCAGACAGGCCGACACGTTGATGGTCATCTGGAAGAGGATGAAGCGCTGTATGTTGCGATAGAGCGAGCGTCCCCACATTACGGCGCGCGTGATGCTGGCGAAGGAATTGTCCATGATGGTGATGTCGCTGGCCTCCTTGGCCACGCTGGTGCCGTCGCCCATCGACAGTCCGACGTGGGCGGCCTTGAGGGCCGGTGCGTCGTTGGTGCCATCGCCCGTCACGGCTACCACCTGGCCTTTCGCCTGTAGCGTCTCGACCAGCCGCTTCTTGTCCATCGGCCGTGCACGCGAGATGATTTTCAGGTCCATGATACGCTCGTTCAGTTCCTCGTCGCTCAGTGCGGCAAAGGCCGGACCTGTGATTTCGTTGGGAGCACCGTCGCCCGGCTGCCACAGGCCGATTTGTCGGCCGATTTCGCGCGCCGTTCCCGGCGTGTCGCCCGTCACAATCTTGATTTGGATGCCCGCATCAAGGCAGGCGTTGACGGCGGCCGGCACGTCGCTGCGCACGGGGTCGGCGATGGCGGCAATTCCCAGGAAGGTCAGGCGCTCGGCCAGCACGCGGTGGTCGTCGAAGGTGGCATCGCCATCGGCCAGCACCTGGCAGGCGAAGCCCAGCGTGCGCATGGCTTTCCCCTGGTAGAGGGCCAGTTGCTCGTCGATGCTTTCCGCTGTGCGTCCGCCGGCGATATGGCGGCACAGGCCGCGCACGATTTCCGGTGCGCCCTTGACGTAGAGCACGCGGCGGCCTCCCAGTGCGGCGCTACGCACCACCGTGGCCATGTATTTGCGCTCGGTGGAGAAGGTAAGTTGCTCGCAGACGGGTGCAGCCTCGCGCAGGGCGGCATAGTCCCGTCCCTGTGCGTTGAGCCAAAGGAGCAGGGCTCCCTCGGTGGGGTTGCCGATGACGCGGACGGCGGCCTGTCCCTCGGCGCCGGCCTCGTCGGTGTGCTGCAGGAAAGCAGTGCTGTTGGCCGCCAGCCCCTCGGCCAGAATTTCGTGGGGGTCGGCCGGCAGGTCCTCCGTCTGCGTCGTGGCGAAGAGGTCCATTTCGTGGACGCGCATCTGGTTTTGCGTCAGTGTGCCCGTCTTGTCGGTACAGATGACGGTCGTGGCGCCCATCGTCTCGCAGGCGTGCATCTTCCGCACCAGGTTGTTCGTGCGCAGCATGCGGCGCATGCTCAGGGCGAGGGAGAGCGTGACGCTCATCGGCAGTCCCTCGGGCACGGCAACGACGACCAGAGTGACGGCCACCATGACGCTTTGCAGCAGCGCGGCCGAGAAGTCGAGCAGGTCGAAGTTGCCGCCCTCTCGCAGGTAGATGAAGAGGCGGCCCGCCACGATGAGCAGTGCCAGCACGTAGCTGATGCGCGATATGACGGTGCCCAGGCGGTCCAGCTGGTGATTGAGGGGCGTCTTGACGCTGTTGTCAATCTGTGCAGCGGTGAATACTTTTCCGTTTTCGGTAGCATCGCCCACCGCCGTTACCTCCAGGATGCCGTGGCCGTCGACTACGGTGGTGCCACGTAGGGCTTGGTCGGTCGGATAGGTGGCTTCGGGGTCGAAATCCTCGGGGCGGACAGATTTCTTGACCATGGGTTCGCCCGTCAGGCTGGACTCGTTGATTTGCAAGGAGACGGCCTCCAGCAGTTTTCCGTCGGCAGGAACCTCTGCGCCGGCACCCAGCACGACGATGTCGCCCACGACGATGTCAGCCTTGGGCACCTCGGTGACTTCGCCGCTCCGGATGACTTGCACAGGGTCTTCGTCGCTTACGGCATTGAGGATGTCGAAGGCGCGGTTGGCTTTCACCTCAAACCAAAAGCCGATGCCCGTGGCCAGAATGACGGCCAGGAAAATGCCGGCCGGCTCGAAGAATACCTCCCAATCGCCGGCGTGCTCGCCGCCTTCGTGCAGAAATTCAAACAGGCTGATGCCCAACGAAGCCAGCAAGGCCAGCAGGAGGATGCGGATGATGGGATCACGAAATTTCTCAAGGAATTGTTTCCACAGGGACGCCTTCTTGGGTGGCGTTAGTACGTTGCGTCCGTGGAGAGTGCGACTTTCCTCAACTTGAGTAGGATTTAGTCCGGTGTGTGTATGACTCATAAGGGTTAAAAAATAAGGGGCTTCGGTGTGAGGCCCCGTGATGAATTTCGGCTGGGGGGACACGTTGACTTGCCGGGCGGTGCGATGCTGCCGGGAGAGCAGTCTCAGTTGCGGTCGCCCTTGGGGCGGAGCGTCACGAGGGGGATGATCATTTCCTCCATCGAGATGCCGCCGTGTTGGAACGTGTCCTTATAATATTGTACGTAGTGGTTGTAGTTGTTGGGGTAGGCGAAGAATCGGTCTCCGGTGGCAAAGATGTACGTAGTGGAGAGGTTGGGGGCCGGAAGTCCGATGCGCGCGGGCTGCTTCACCTCGTAGACTTCGCGGCGGTTGTACCCTAAGTTCTTGCCGAGCTTGTAGCGCAGGTTGGTGTTGACATTGCGGTCGCCCACCACCTTGCAGGGCGTCGTGGTGCGTATGCTGCCGTGGTCGGTCGTGACAATGGTCTCCGTATCGGGCGGGGTGGGCATCCGAAAGATGTCGCTGATGGCCGAATGCAGGAACCAGGAGCGCGTGACGCCGCGGAAGGCCGCTTCGTTGCCGGCCAGTTCGCGCACCATGCGGGACTCAGTGCGGGCGTGCGAGAGGATGTCGATGAAGTTGACCACGATGATGTTGAGCCGGGCCGCCGCCAGCTGGCTCTGCGCGCTGAGCAGCCGGTCGGCATCGGCGGCCCCGTTGATTTTGTGGTAGGTGAAGGTCTCCTTGCGGCGATAGCGTTGCAGCAGTTGGCGTACCATCTCCTCCTCGAAGAGGTTTTTGCCCTCCTCATCCTCCTCCTCGACCCACAGCGAGGGGAGGTTCTTGCGAATATCGGCAGGCATCATGCCGGCGAAGAGGGCGTTGCGTGCGTATTGCGTGGCGGTGGGCAGGATGGAGAAGTAGAGGTCTTCGTCGATGTCGAAGTCGTTCTTCAGTTCCTCGGCCAGGACGCGCCATTGGTCGAAGCGGAAATTGTCCAAGACGAAGAGGCGCACCCGCTTGCCCGCGTTCAGTCGGGGGAAGACTACGCGCTTCATCACGTCGGGGCTGATGAGCGGCCGCTCCGCGTCGGGGGTGAACCACTCCTCGTAGTGATTTCGGATGTACTTGGCGAAGTTTTGATTGGCCTCCTCCTTCTGCATCCGCAACATGTCGGCCATGGGCCCGCCCGTCTCGGCCAGTTCCAATTCCCAGTGCACCAGTTTCTTGTAGAGCTCGATCCATTCCTCGGGCGTCAGGCTGTCGCTGATCTGCATGCCGATTTGTGCGAACTCGCGGCGGTAGGCGGACTCCGCCACCTCGCTTACAATCTCGCGGCGGTGGATGTTTTTCTTCAGCGCAAGGAGTATTTGATTGGGATGAACGGGCTTGATGAGATAGTCGGCAATCTTTGCGCCGATAGCTTGATTCATGAGGTCCTCGGCCTCGTTTTTTGTCACCATAACGACAGGTACGGCAGGGCGGATTTCCTTTATTCCCGCCAAAGTCTCGAGTCCGCTCAAGCCGGGCATGTTCTCGTCGAGCAGGATAAGGTCGAAGTCCGACTCGCGGCACAGGTCGATGGCGTCAGTGCCGTTGGAGGCCGTCGAAACGTCATATCCTTTTCCGCGAAGGAAGATCATGTAGGGCTTGAGCAGGTCTATTTCATCGTCGACCCAAAGTAATCTGCCGTTGGTCATAGGTGGGTATGGTCTAAAAGGCCCGTAGTGGGCATTATATGGCTGCGAAGTTAGAAAAAATGGGTGAACAGACCAAGCAGGTACGGCATAGTTCTATGTCGCAGCAAGCCGGCAGTGCGAAAATCCGTCGCCGCGGCGCGAAAACCTTGGCCGTTTCCTCAGGTTTTCTTAATTTTGCCGTGGCCTCGCGTCGAGAGAAATGGCGGGAGGCCACGTAGCGCGCCGCAACTTGGGCGGCGAATTTTATAAGAAAAGGATTATGAAAATTATCGACTTGATAAAACAGGGCAGCGGGACGGCATTCTCGTTTGAAGTGCTGCCGCCGCTGAAGGGAACAGGCATCGAAGGACTGAAACGTACTATCGAAAAATTACGAGAGTACAATCCCGCTTACATAAATATCACAACGCATCGCTCAGAATACGTCTATACCGACCTGGGGGACGGACTGATGCAACGCTCGCGCCTGCGGCGCCGACCGGGTACGGTGGCTGTGGCCGCAGCTATCCAAAACGAATACCGCATCCCCGTGGTGCCGCACATTCTGTGCTCCGGATTTACGCGCGAAGAGACAGAGTACGTCCTGCTCGACCTGCAATTTTTGGGCATCGAGAACCTGCTCGTCCTGCGCGGCGACAAAGCCAAGGAGGACAGCTCCTTCCGCCCGACTCCCGACGGCTATACACACACGACCGAGCTGATGGGACAAATCAACGACTTCAACCGCGGATTTTTTGTGGACGGGACACCCATCAAAGTGCCCGGCGTGCCTTTTAGCTACGGCGTGGCCTGCTACCCCGAGAAGCATGAGGAAGCCCTCAACCTGGATACGGATTTCTATTGGTTCAAACGGAAGGTGGAAATGGGCGCCGAGTATGGCGTGACACAGCTTTTCTATGACAACAAAAGCTACTTCCGCCTGCTGGAAAAGGCGCGGGAAAACGGTGTCAGCGTGCCCATTATACCCGGCATAAAGCCGCTGACAAAGATGTCGCAGCTAAGCATCGTCCCCAAGACCTTCCATTGCGACTTCCCCGAGGAACTGGCGCGCGAAGCCGTGAAATGCAAGACGGACGAGGAGGTAAAGGCCCTTGGCGTGGAGTGGGGCGTGCAGCAGTGCCGCGAGCTGATGGCTCACGGCGTGCCCAGCATTCACTTCTACACTGTGTCGGCCGTGGACAGCATCGCAGAAATCGCTAAAAGGATTTATTAGTTCGCCCCCTTACCTATAATATTAGACTGCTATCATGTCAGCAAAAACTTACCACATCGTAGGACAGCACGAAGTACGCGAAAGGTTGGCGCGACAGCTCGCCGAGGGACGCGTGGCGCACGCCCAATTGTTCTGCGGGCCGGAAGGGTGCGGCAAACTGCCCATCGCGTTGGAATTTGCACGCGCACTCTTGTGCCACCAGCCCACGGAGGGACACGCATGTGGCACTTGCGCGTCCTGTAAAATGACGGCGGGCCTCGTACATCCCGACTTGCACTTCGTATTCCCCGTGATAAAACCCGCAGGCAGCTCGGGCGAAGTCACCAGTGATACCTACTTGAAAGAGTGGAGGGAGCAGTTGCAACGAAGTCCTTACTTCTCGCGCCAAGATTGGTTGGCCGACATGGGAGTCCAGAACCAGCAGTCACAAATCCCCGTGGCCGAGAGCGATAATATCCTGCGGAAACTTTCGCTGACGGCTGCGCAGGGCGGATATCGCGTGGTGATTGTCTGGCTTCCCGAACAAATGAACGCGCAGGCGGCCAACAAACTGCTGAAACTGATTGAAGAGCCACCGACACAGACAGTATTTTTGCTTGTAAGCGACAGACCGGAGCACTTGCTGGCTACTATTTTGAGCCGTACCCAACGTATTAATATCCCACCCATACCAACGGACGATTTGGCCGCCGAACTGGTGGAAAACTGCGGACTTCAGCCCGAGGATGCACGACTTATTGCGCGCCAAAGCGCAGGTAATTTCACCGAAGCCCTGCAGAAAATCACCGTAAACGCCGATGCTGAGCTCTACTTCGACCTCTTTGTCATGCTGATGCGACTTAGTTACAAGCGCGACGTACGTGGTATAAAAAAGTGGGCAGACGAGGTCGCCGAATGGGGACGTGAGCGACAAAAGGCTTTCCTGACGTACTGCCTACATCTTGTTCGCGAAAATTTTATGTACAATTTCCGGCAAGAGGAACTGACTTACATGAGTTCCAACGAGTCTGAATTTGCCGTTCGCTTCGCCCGATTTATAAATGAACGCAATGTAATCGGAATTATGCAGGAGATGGAAGCCGCGCTGCGCGACATCGGTCAGAACGTGAACCCCAAGATGGTGTTCTTCAGCTTTGCGCTCCGAATCATCGTCCTGCTGCTATAAACCTGCTGCTTTTTATTACAAAGTATTGCCGTCCGGCAAGGCTCAATCTGCCGCAAAAAAACGTCCGAAGACCTGTAAAAACAATCTTCGGACGTCTTTTTTTCGAGGCAAGCCTTGCCTTAGGATGGAAGTAGGCACTTCGTATTTACTATGTGCTTTTTCGTTTGGATTTAGTGGCGCTGGCGACGTACGCTCAGGCCGTTACCGCTACTGCGCGTGCTGGATTTGGATTTCGGTGTGGAGGAGCGTTTTGTCGACGAGGACTTTTTTGTGTTGCTCTTCGAGGATACCGTTGTGCTTCCGCGGCGTGAGGTGGAGCGGCTTTTCGTATTGCCTCCCTCGGCCGCCGCAATGCTGTCTGCGCGTGCGGCATCGGCTGCGGCTTTGGCCATAGCTACCGAGTCGCGTCCCCACATGTGGTCTTGGAAGTCCACGATTTGGCGTTCGATGCGTTGTTGTTCCTTTCGTGTGGCTTCAGCGTCGGCTTCCACTTCATTGACGAGGATGCGGTCTTGCAGGTTGGTGGTTTTGTAAATATCACCTTCGTACAGGCCCAGCGTAAAGTAGTCATCGGCGGACATCATGGCGGCGTTGTTGAGATTGCTGCCCATGAGCATGAGCTTGCCGAGCAGGGGTGCCACGTCGTCGTACTTTATCCAGAACATGGGGTACTGCGAGTCTGCTCCGCCGAAGTCGTCGCCGCGTTTCAGCACGGGACAAATGGCTGTCACCTTCTTGTGGAATGTGGCTGTGTACTGGTCATAGTATTCGCTCTCCTTGATAAAATAGACTTTCACCTGATCTGATGGCAGGTCCGCGTCGTTGACACGGATTCGTCCGTCTTTGGATTCGTAGAAAATCTGGTAGCGGTCCATCAGGTCCTTGGCTTTGACGATGTTGCTCTCGGAGAAATCTTCGTTTCCGTCGAGTTTGTAGTCGTAGGCCTTGATTTGTCCGCGCAGCATTTGGCGGAAGAGGAAGGTGAAGAGGTTCATTTGTTCGCCTTGGGGGACGGTGGGGTAGTAAAGTACGGCATTGGCGTCTTTACCAAGGTCTATGGTGCGATAGATGTCGCGTCGCCATGCGGCGTTCTCGGGCATGGCCTGCGCTGTGGGGAAGTCGCGATAGGCTGACACCCGTGTAGTCCGTTCGGGTTGCGTTGTGTTGTCGTTTCCCTTGCGGCGGGCGGGTGGTTGTGCCACGGTAATGATGCACATCAGCGCCATAGCGGCCAGAAGTGTGGTACGGCGAATGCTGCTGTCGGTCATAATGTTGGGTAAGTTTGAGTGCGGTGAAAATAGGTAGGCTCCGGTGGCGCGCAGGTAGCACTTGGTGCGGCGGATTCCGTCGGAGCGGTTAGTTGACGATGACTTCCACGGCTTGGGGCAGGGTGCGCTCGATGCCGTCTGGTCCGATGACGCGTACTTTTGAGATGTAGAAGCGTTGTCCTTTGCGCAGCGAGCGCATCAGGTCGCGTTGGGCATCGGTGAAGTGGGCGCCGGACGAGGCTTCGGGCCGGGCATTTCCCATTCGGTCGTGGAATACCGTTTCGAAACTGAGCACGCGGAACGGGATATCAAGCAAGCCGTCGTCGATAGCGGCTCCCAGTCCCTGCGCTCCCAGCGCTGCTGCTTTCGAGAGGCGTCCTCCTTTGAAGCGGTCGCCGTTTACTTCGATATAGGCAGTCGGGTCGGGCAGTTTGCGTACCTTGAAGGAGAACTGACCCATGGTTTGCGTCTTGCCATTGACCACGCCGGTGACGCTGAAGGTCACATCCTGTCCCACGGCGGCGGGTCGGGCCACATATTTCCCGTTGCCCTGTGGTGTCAGAGTGCCGCCGGTCATGCTCAGGCTGATTTTGTTGGAGGGTATGCCCGAGGCAGAGACGCTGATGGGGTTGTTGAATCCGGCGTAGAGCACGTTCATCAGGTCGGCAGCCACGGTGGCGCCTGTCGGTGGGGCGATAACGTTGTATTTCTGCAGGAAGTTGCGTCGTATAACCTCGCCGGCGGCGTTTGGCATCTCGATGTAGCCCGAGAAGCTGTACTCGCCGGGACTTCCCACGCGGAAGCTGTATGTGCCGTCGTTGTCAATTTTGCGTCCGTTCACGTAGATTTCCGGCCGCTGGGTTGTATCGATGGCTGCCATGAATATCCTTGAATTGAAGACGTCGCCCGGGAAGAGCGTAGTAGCCTCCGGCAGCACGTAGGCGTTGAGTTCGTTCACGCGGATGTCCTTGACGTCGATATTGGTCATGAGGCTGTGGAGCGCCACGCCCTCTGCGGTGCGGATATCGTTTTGCAGTTTTGTGAGCATCGTCACTGCGGCCACGGCCGGCATGGATTCAAACATGTACTCCTCCCATTTTTTGCCCTTGTTCTCGGGTGTTTGCGGCACGTCGGTACTTAGGTTGGAGGCGGTGATAGCCTGTTGGCGTGCATCGGGTATGAGTTGCAGGATGCGGTGGCGATAGGCGTTGATACTGTTGTAGAGGTTTCGTCCTTGTCCCTTGGCGGGCGCCAGCATGATGTGTCCGGCGGCTTCCAGGTCCTCTTTGTTTTGTATGTTGTCCGGGTCTGCGTCGGGTCCGTCGGCTTGTCGTGCGATAGCCAGTCGCAGTTGTGCGGCGAAGTTGTAGAGAGAGTCCGACATGCTTTTGACTTCCATGGCACGGTCGTACCAGGGTTTTACTTTTGTCGGGTTCTTTTTCATTTGTTCCGCCAGGTCTGCGTAGAGTGCTTCGTTCTCTTTGATGGCATTGTCCGTCGAACGGAGCAGGCTATTGCCCACGAGGTCGAAGCCCTTGAGTACTTCGTTCGACACGTTGAGGGCAAGCATGGCCAAAAGTACGATGTACATCAGGTTGATCATCTTTTGGCGCGGCGAAACCGGTCTTTTCTTTACAGCCATCCTTATTGATTTTGGGCGTTGTGGGGATTTTGTGGGTGCAGGGTGCTCCCTGCGTCGTTTTTAGTCTTTTGCGGCAGTTTGTCCTCCTCGCATGTTGACGGTCAGTGCTTCGATCATTCGTCCGTAGACGGCGTTGAGGTCTTCTATCTGTTGTGCCAGTTTGTGGGTTTGCTCGTTGATTTGGTCTATGGTGCCGACCTGGAGGCTGATGCTCTTGAGGTGGAGTTCGTAGACCTTGTTGATGCCCGTCAGTGTGCGGTTGAGGTTTTCCATTTCCTCGCTGTCCTTTGTCAGGCGGGCACTTTGTTCGTCCACCTTGGCGAAGGTTTCGGCCAGTGCTTGCAGTTTTTCGATGTAGGTCTGTGTGGCAGCCTCCATTTCGGGCGAGAGGACGGCCTGTGCGCGGTGTAGGAGTTCGTCGTTGGCCACGCGGATGATTTGTGCCAGCCGTTGTGCTTCGTTCTCGAAGGGTTGCTCGCCTGCGGGTGTAGCAGCGGCGATGGCAGCGGCGGCAGCTTGTGCTGCGTCGGGGCTGGCTGCGGCGTCCGTCGTCGTGGCGGGAGCTGCCGTGTTGTCCTGCGTAGCAGCTGCCACGCCCGGAGCCACGCCTCCGCCGATGATAATCGTACCTCCGCCTCCTGCGGCCACGCCCTGCAGGCCGGCGGGTGCGCCTCCGGTGCTGCCGGGGATGCCCTGTGCGGCCTGTGCCGCTGCTGCCACGGCGGTAGCGTTCTGTTCAGCCTCGGCCAGGTCGGCTTGTTCGTCTGCCATGTGAATGTGGGTCTGCGGCGATGCTTCGGCCGGCTCTTCGCCGGCGAGCGGGAGGTCGTCGCTTTCCGGTGTCGGCTCTTCGCTCAGGCCCAATCGTTCGGCCATTTCCTCTTCGGTCTCGAGTTCTTCGGGCAATTCCTTGCCCACTTCTGTTTTGTCGAAGGGTCGGTCGAATGCCGAGAGGAAGAAGACGACGACTTCGGTACCCATACCGATGAAGAGCATGATATTTCCGCCCTGGATGTGCGTCAGTTTGAACAGCGCACCGAGTATGACGATGGATGCGCCCCAGCTGTAGGCGTAGTTCAGGAAAGTTTGTCCCGGCACACTGTCCATCCAGTTTTGCAAGCGGACTATGAGGTTGATTTTACCGGCCATAATATTATAATGGGGAAAGGGTTGGGTTATTTCTTGCGATTGCTTTTATCGTTGATGTTGCTGCTGGTGGTTGTCGCTTTTGAGCGTACGCAGCGGAAGCCGATGAAAGAGCGCGGTTGGTTTTGGTATTCCCACGTGCGCCATGCGGATCGGATGTAGGATATAGGGTCTTTCCACGAACCGCCTCTCACGCTTTTGCGTTTCAGCAGGTAGGGGTCTTCTTTGGCTGCATTGTAGCTCAGTTCGGGGTTGAGGTCGGCCATGGCGGCGACGCCGGCTTCGGTGTACACGGTGCTGGTCCATTCGGCCACGTTGCCGGCCATATCGAAGAGGCCGTTTGAATTGGCGCCATAGATACCTGTGCGCGAGGTAATCAGGTTGCCGTCATCGGTATAGTTGCCTTTGTCCGGTTTGAAGTTGGCATAGAAGCATCCTTTGTCGTTTTTCGAGCTGTCTCCCTCCCAGGGATAGGGGTTTCCCTCCTTGCCGCGTGCGGCGTATTCCCATTCGATTTCGGTCGGCAGGCGGTAGCGTTGCAGGTAGCGTGCCTGTGCGCCCATGCCGCGGAGCAGGTATTCGGTGCGCCATGCGCAGAAGGCCTGTGCCTGTTCCCAGGTGACGCCCACCACGGGGTATTCGTTGTAGACGGGCGAGGAGAAGTACAGGCGCATGTAGGTCTCGTTGTGTGCGTTGGGGAAGTCGTTGACCCAGCAGGTCGTGTCGGGATAGACCGGCACGATGTACGTATTGAGGAAGTCGTAGGGACCGGAGAGCGGGCGCTCGATGGTTTGCCGCACGATGGCCCCGTTTTCGTCGATGTAGGCCGTGTCCTTGGAGATCATGACCACTTCGTCGGGGTCGGTGACGATGTCGGTATTGAGGTTGCGCTCTGTGGGGTCAAGCCGGTACTTGCGGAGTGCCGCTTTCTCGTAGTCGAAGACTTCGTAGCGGTAGTTCAGTTGCTTGATATCCAGCATGACGGTACCGTCGATGGGGTGTCGTGTGTACACGCTTTGGATGGCGCGCTCCTGTTCTTCGGTCGGTTTCCGCCAGGGTATGGGTTTGGTCCAGTTGAGGTGCGGTGTGACGGGTTCTCCGTAGCGGTCCGTTTCGATTTTGAACGTTTCGTCGCCGCCATACATGGGGTCGGCCAGCCTTTCACGGATGATAGAGTCGCGCACCCACTCCACGAACTGTCGGTACATGGAGTTGGTCACTTCCGTTTGGTCCATCCAGAATCCGTCCACAGAGATCTCGCGGACGGGTGTAGTCATTCCCCAGAGGGTGTCGTTGTTTTCGACGCCGGCTTTCAGGAAGCCTCGCTTCACCTCTACCATGCCGAAGGGGGCGGGTTCGTTGTAGGACGAGGAGCGTTGCCCCGTCACTTCGCCGCCGTTCTGCATAGCCCGGCTTCCGCCGTAGCAGGAAGCCAGCAGGCAGCACAGCGTCAGTGCGGACAGCGCTGTCATGGCGCTGCGCAGGGAGCGAACTGCGGTATGATTGTTCAGTGCGTTCATGTATGGTGTGTTTGTATTTTATTGCGTGTGTTGTAGGGGTTGCTTACTGCGTCAGTCGGTTTGCGGCCGGGCCGTGTGTCAGAGGAACCTCACGCTGCGGTGCAGGTTCTTGCCTTTTTTCGTCAGGTTGAGGTCCAGACGGTAGCCGATAGTCACTTCGTGCTGTCCGCTTTCCAGCCCGATGCCTTCGGTAAAGGCTTCGTAGGAGTAGCTCAGGTCGATGCCGTGAAATCGTCCGCCCACGAAGAGGGTCACGGAGTGCATGGGGCTGTAGCTCAATCCGCCGTATAGGCGTTTCTTCTCGTGTGAATAGAGCAGCCGGGCTGTGACATCGGCGCGAAAGTCCGCCCCGTCGTAGCGCAGCATTGTCGAAGGGACTATTTTGAATAACGGATTTCGTGTGCGGATATTGTATGCGGCGGTAAAATTATACAAACTTTTAACTTTTATCTCGTTGGTTTCGCCCAGCAGGACGGTCGGAGCGGTCAGGTGCATGGCCGAGATGCCGGCTTGGAGCGGTCCGCGGGTGTAGTAGAGGCCGACCGACACGTCAAACTTGGAGCCCGACATTTCCGAACTGGGGAAGGCCGGGTCGTTGCCGTCGCCCAGGTCGGCTTTCGAGCCATCCACTTTTTCGTTGAGCATATCTACCTCGACACCGATGCCCAGTCTGCCGCCAAAGAGCTTTTGGTGGTAGGCATATTGCACCGAGAAGCGCTGGTGGGCAAAGAGGCCGATTTCATCTTTCTCGAACAGGAGGCCAACGCCGTGGCGTGTGCGTCCCAGCATGAAGGCCATGTCGGCGCCTGCATACATGGTGCCGCCGGCGTCCTCGAAGCCCGTGGCGTGCGTCTGGTAGGCCGCTGTGATGTTCAGCTCGTCGTTGCGGCCCACCGCGCCGGCGTTCAGCTGCGGCAGCATGTCCCAATAGTGTGCAAAGGCCGGAGCCTGCTGTGCCCGGCCCGACTGTGTCCACAGGCCCGCCAGCAGGCATACGCAGAGCCACGCCGCGCGATGCAAGGTGCTGCGGCGGGACGTCTTGGGTGCAACCGGTGGTAGGTTCATGGCTGTTTTGTTCGTTGGGAAAAAGGGTAAACCACCTGCAAAGGTAATGGTTTTCTTTGAGAGAGAGGCCGCCGGGCGCCCTAATTCCTGATTTCGGATTTCCAATTCCCGATTTCCTAAAAACAATTTCCGATTATTTAAGCTTTTTTATGCCGCCGCGCCCGCCCTGTCTGCCACTTCCTCGCGCGCCCTCAGCACCTACGAAGAACTAAGTGCCGAGTAGTTTCAACCAAGTGCTTTGTAGAAGAAACCAAGTCGTACTTAATTTTGACTATCCCGCCGCCAAATACCCCCACTGCCGGCTTTGTAAAAAGCAGGAGGGCAACCGCTGTGGCGATTACCCTCCTTTGCAAAGGCAAATATACGAAATATTTGCGTGAAGTCCAAATGTGAATTAACGAAAGTGCACAATTTCGCTGTGCCGCCGGCTTTGGGCGCTTCGCAGCAGGCTGTGCCCGCTGCGCCGTCGGCTTTTTGGCGCTTTGCGGCAGGCTATGCCCGCTGTGCCGAGGCTTTTGGGCGCTTCGCAGCAGGCTGTGTCCGCTGTGCCGCCGGTCCCGTCGTGCAGCTTTATTGGGTTGTGATGAGCACTTTCAGGCTTCCCCCGGGCACGACAAGCAGGCAGCTCCCGTCAGGCAGGCTTACCACGACCGGCCGGGGATTGGCCTTGATGGCAAAGGCTGCCAAGGGCAGGCTTAGGAGGAGCGGGAGGAGGAGTAAACGTAGTTTCATGATTCTTCTGGAGGAGAGGGGATGGCTGCGGAGCACTTGTGCGCGACCATCCGCGGGAAAACGGAAAGAAGGGGCAAACTTTCAAATCGGTTTGCCCCTTCATGTGCTATTAATATTATAGGTGTGTCATGGTGACAGGGCGGAAGTTTACTTGATGACGACCTTTCGGGTCTGCTTTCCGCTCTTCACTACGTAGATGCCGGCCGGCAGGCCCTGCATGCCGCCGCGCTGCAGCAGGCGTCCGCTCAGGTCGAATACAGCTTTGAGGTAGAAGTCGTCCGCTTCTTCGCTGCCGTAGTAGTAGGAATAGATTGCCATTCTGCGGCGCAGAAAAATGCGCACCGCGGCGCTGCGGAAAATTACACAGGACTTGGTGAAAACTACAAAGCACTTAGAAAAAACTACAAAGCACTTAGAAAAAATTACAAAGCACTTGGTTTTGCCCACTCCCGGCCTATTTCGCACTCCGACGTCCCCAAAAAGCAGGAGGAAGCACTCCGTAGCGGGTACTTCCTCCATTTGGCCTACTGCAAAGATACAAAATTTTTCGCCCAAGTCCAAATGCGCCTCTTCGCGTTTTAACATTTCGCCCGTCTGCCTGTTTGGCTCTCATTGGTCCCCTCTTTCCTCCCATCTTAACGCCTTTTTCACTTTCGGTGCAGCCGCAACTGCGGAATTTTCCGTAAGTTTGCCCGGCGTAAGGCAGGGGCGTGCCGCCGTACCGCCGCTTTGCGTCCCCGCCTGCCCCCAACCAATGTATCATAAACGTATGTAATATGGGAAAGACAATAACCATCCGCTGCAAAAATACCGGACGCAGCCACAAAGTGCCCATGGGCTTCAACCTCGAGGAAGTCTATGAAATGCTGGAAATACAGATGCCGCTCGGCGTGACCAGTGCCAAGGTCAACAACAAGGTCGAGGGCCTGCACTTCATGCTCTTCAACGACAAGGACGTGGAGTTCCTCGACATCAGCTCCTCCTCGGGCATGCGCACCTACACGCGCTCGCTCTTCTTCGTGCTCTACAAGGCCGTGCGCGAGCTTTATCCCGGTATGCGCCTGCGCATCGATACCCCCGTGAGCAACGGTTATTATTGCACACTCGAACCCGCCGACGGCGCTGCGCCTGCCGGTGGCGACGAAGCAGCCGCGCGATGCACCGCCATCCGACAGCGGATGCAGGAAATCATCGATGCCGACCTGCCCTTCCACCGCGTGACCTGCCCCACCGAGGAGGCCATCCGCCTGTTTCGCGAGAGCGGGCTGGAAAGCAAGGCACAGTTGCTCGAAAGCCTTGGTTCGCTCTACACGCATTACTACACTCTGGACGGGACGGCCGATTATTTCTACGGCTCCCTGCTCATCCGCACCTCGCAAATCACCTGCTTCGACCTGCTGACCTATGGCGAGGGACTGCTGTTGCGACTGCCCGACCCGCAGCAGCCCGGAAAGTTGCGCCCTATGCGCGAGCAGGCCAAGATGTTCGACGTCTTTCGCGAACAGCACCGCTGGCAGAAAATCCTCGGCATTTCCACCGTCGGCGAGCTTAACAAAGCGTGCGAGGAGGGCTATGCAAACGACCTGATCAACGTGAGCGAGGCCCTGCAGGAGAAGAAAATCAGCCAAATCGCCGACCGCATCGCCGCACAGCCTGCCTATAAGGTCATACTCATCGCCGGACCCTCCTCGAGCGGCAAAACCACCTTCTCGAAAAGGCTCAGCGTGCAGCTCATGGCCTGCGGACTGCACCCCGTCCCCCTCTCGCTCGACGATTACTTCGTCAACCGCGCAGATACGCCCCGACTGCCCAACGGCGACTACGACTACGAGAACGTCGAGGCCATGAACATCCCCCTCTTCAACGCACAAATGAACGCCCTGCTCCACGGCGAGGAGGTAGAACTGCCCCGCTATAATTTCAAGACGGGACAAAGCGAGGGCAGCGGACAAAGATTGAAACTGAAAAGCGATACACTGCTCATACTCGAAGGCATACATGCCCTCAACCCCCGCCTGACGGCCGACATCCCCGACGCCAACAAATTCAAGATCTACGCCTCGGCCCTCACCACCATCCTCCTGGACGACCACAACTACATCCCCACCACCGACAACCGCCTGCTGCGACGCATCGTGCGCGACTACAAATACCGCGGCTACTCGGCCGAGGACACCATCCGCCGGTGGCCCGAGGTGAGAGAGGGCGAGGAACGCTGGATCTTCCCCTTCCAGGAACAGGCCGACGAGATGGTCAATACCGCCCTGCTCTTCGAACTCGCCACCCTGCGCGACCAGGCACTCCCCTTGCTCGAACGTGTGCCCGAACATGCACCCGAATACAGCGAAGCCTACCGCCTGCGCAAATTCCTCGGCTACTTCCGGCCCATCTCGCTCGAGGGACTGCCACCTACCTCCCTGCTGCGCGAATTTTTGGGCGGCAGCACTTTCCGCTACTGACAAGTTGGAGGAAACGAAGCGGCCGCCAATTTCCAAATTCTGCAAGGTGGATTTGACAATTGGGCACTTGCTGCCGCTCCGACGTCCGAAAAACACGCAAAAAAAGCCACTCGCATGGAAAGATTTTAGGCAAAACTTTTTTCTGCGGAAATCTTTTTCGTAATTTTGCTACCGCAGGTCGAAAACGACCGGGAGGCAGCCCCTCCCCAGCATGCGACAATAACTGTTTATACTCAATAAATTATGGCAACATTAGATTTAAGCAAGTACGGTATTACCGACGTGAAAGAAGTGCTTCACAATCCTTCCTACGAAGTCCTCTTCGAGGAAGAGACCAAAGCCGGACTCGAAGGCTTTGAAGTAGGTCAGAACACCGAGCTGAATGCCGTCAACGTGATGACCGGTATCTACACCGGCCGTTCGCCCAAGGATAAATTCTTCGTGCTCAACGAAGCCAGCAAGGACACCGTTTGGTGGACTTCCGACGAGTACAAAAACGACAACAAACCCTGCTCCGAGGAAGCTTGGGCCGACCTGAAGAAGAAAGCTGTAAAGCAGCTCAGCGGCAAGCGCCTCTTCGTGATGGATACCTTCTGCGGTGCCAACCCCGCTACCCGTCTGAAGGTACGCTTCATCATGGAAGTGGCTTGGCAGGCTCACTTCGTGAAGAATATGTTCATCCGCCCCTCCGAGGAAGAGCTGGCAGCTTATGGCGAACCCGACTTCGTCTCCTTCAACGCAGCCAAGGCCAAGGTGGACAACTACAAGGAACTCGGCCTGAACAGCGAAACGGCTACCGTCTTCAACCTCAAAACCAACGAACAGGTAATCCTCAACACTTGGTACGGCGGCGAAATGAAGAAGGGTATCTTCTCGATCATGAACTACCTCAACCCGCTCCGCGGCATCGCTTCCATGCACTGCTCTGCCAACACCAACAAGGAAGGAACCGACACCGCTATCTTCTTCGGACTCTCCGGTACAGGCAAGACGACCCTCTCCACCGACCCGAAGCGCCTGCTCATCGGCGACGACGAGCACGGATGGGACGATGAGGGCGTGTTCAACTACGAAGGCGGCTGCTACGCCAAGGTCATCAACCTCGACAAGGAAAGCGAACCCGATATCTACAACGCTATCCGCCGCAACGCACTCCTCGAGAACGTGACCGTAGACGCTGCCGGCAAGATTGACTTCGCCGACAAGAGCGTGACCGAAAATACCCGCGTCAGCTACCCCATCGAGCACATCGAAAACCGTGTGGCTCCCGTCAGCAAGGGTCCCCACGCGCACCAGGTAATCTTCCTCTCGGCCGACGCTTTCGGCGTGCTGCCTCCCGTTTCTATCCTCAATGCTGATCAGACGAAGTACTACTTCCTCTCCGGCTTCACGGCCAAGCTCGCCGGAACCGAACGCGGCATCACCGAGCCTACACCGACCTTCTCGGCTTGCTTCGGCGCTGCATTCCTCAGCCTGCATCCCACGAAGTACGGCGAAGAACTCGTCAAGAAGATGGAAAAGGTAGGAGCAAAGGCTTACCTCGTCAACACAGGTTGGAACGGAACGGGCAAGCGTATCTCTATCCGCGACACACGTGGTATCATCGACGCTATCCTCGATGGCAGCATCGACAAGGCTCCCACCAAGGTGATTCCTTACTTCAACTTCGTAGTACCTACGGAATTGCCTAACGTGGATCCCGCTATCCTCGACCCCCGCGACACCTACGACTGCGCTTGCAAGTGGGAAGAGAAAGCCAAAGACCTGGCCGGACGCTTCATCAAGAACTTCGCCAAGTTCGAAGGCAACGAAGCAGGTAAGGCTCTCGTAGCAGCAGGTCCGCAGCTCTAATCACTGACACCTGTATAACAGCAAATAACCTAAGAGGGGGCGCGCCATCCGGTGCGCCCCCTCTTGATGGGCTACTGCCAACTAAATCACTCACTGCTTAGAAATTGTAGCCAATGCTGATTTCGGATGGTTACTGGCGACATAGGGCTTGCAGGTAGCCCGTCCGTGTTCCGGAAAAGCACAAAAAAAACTTTCCGCAGCTGGCAAAAGCATCTGCGGAAAGGCTTTGAGGAGCGTAAAGGTCTCCTTTCTATCCCCTCGTCAGCCGCTTCGACAAATCCAGCATGGCGCGGATGGGCCGCAGGGCGGCTTGGGCTACGTCGGCCGGCACTTCCACTTCGGGCCATTCGTAGCGAAGCGTGTTGTAGAGCTTGCCAAGGGTAATCAGCCGCATGAAGTTGCACTCGTTGCAGGCGCAGGTGGAATCGTCGGGCGGCACGGGGATGAACTGCTTGCCCGGTGCGCGACGCTGCATCTCGTGCAGGATGCCGCTCTCGGTCACGACAAGGAAGCTCTCGGCCTGGCTCGCTACGGCATATTGCAGCAGCTTGGCCGTAGAACCGACAACGTCGGCCAGCTTGACCACGGCGCCCCGGCATTCCGGGTGTACCAAAACTTTTGCGGCGGGGTATTGGTGCTTCAACTCCACCAGTTTCTCCACGGAGAAGCGTTCGTGTACGTGGCAGGCGCCGTCCCAGAGCACCATTTGGCGACCTGTGACGGAATTGATGTGCGCCCCCAAGTTGCGGTCCGGCCCGAAAATGAGCGGTTGGTCGACCGGGAAGCTCTCCACAATCTCGCGCGCGTTGCCGGAAGTGACTACCACGTCCGTCACGGCCTTGACGGCGGCGGAAGTGTTGACATAGCTGATGACTTTGTGGCCGGGATGCGCTTTTACAAAGGCGGCAAAATCTGCTGCGGGGCAGCTCTCGGCCAGCGAACAGGTGGCGTTCAGGTCCGGGATGAGGACTTTTTTGTCGGGGCAGAGGATCTTGTTGGTCTCGCCCATGAAATGTACGCCGCACATCACGATGATTTTGGCGTCGGTCCCGGCAGCGTGCTGCGCCAAGGCGAGGCTGTCGCCTACAAAGTCGGCTACGTCCTGCACTTCGCCTGCTGTGTAGTAGTGAGCCATGATGATGGCTTCCTTCTCGCGACACAGGCGGCGGATTTCGGCTTTCAGGTCAATGTCTGCAGGAATGGGGGCATCGGCAAAGCCTTGCTGTTTCCAATTTTCCGGTATCATGTCTGTTGGGAAAGAGGGTTGCTAATATTATAAGGTGTATTAGTGGACAATCCACGAGAGGGGATTGAGCTTTTCTGTGTTGTGGCGCAGCTGGAAGTGGAGCATCGTGTTGCCGGCACCGTCGCCGGCCACGGCGCCAAGGGTCTGGCTGGTCTTTACCTGCTGCCCGCGTCGCACACTGACGCTCGACAGGTTGGAATAGACGGAATAATAGTCGCCGTGGCGCACGATGACGATGTACGTGCCGCCCATATTGGCTACGGCACTGACCTCGCCGTTGAAGACGCTGCGTGCCTGCGCGCCACTATGTCCCGTCAAGTTGACGCCTTTGTTATCAAGCATCACACCACCAAGCCCCTGGACTTCGTATTTGCCGAAGCGGCTGGTTACGGCAAAGCTTCCCGAAATCGGAGCCGGCAGGCGGCCGCGATTGGCGGCGAAGTTGCTGCTCAGCTGGCGGTCTGCGCCGCTCGGTTCGTGGAAGTCGGGCTTCCCTGTGTTGCTGCTGCCCGATCCGGATCCGCCGGCATTGCCCTTCGTGGTGCTTTTCTTTTTGTTTTTTCCGGTAGTTTTGCCCTTGCCCGCCGTAGCCTGGCGTCGCGCTTCGTCGCGGCGGCGCTGCTCCTCGGCCCGGCGGCGGTTTTCCTCCTCGCGCCGGCGCCGCGCTTCCTCGGCCCGGCGTCGCTGCTCGGCTGCTGCGATTTCCTGTTGGATAAGTTGGTCGATACGGGCGTTAAGATTGTTGTACTGACGTCGCTGGCGGGAGATGCCGGCTTGCAGGTTGGCCTGTTTTTTGTTGAGGTCGTCGACCATGGCCTGCCTTTCCTGCTTTTTTTGGTCCAGTGTGGCGCGGGTCGTGCGGGCCTCTCCCAGCAAGCGGTCCTGTTCTGCTTTTGCGGAAAGCAGGGTTGCTTGTTTCTGTCGCAGGGCTTCTTCCTTTTTGGCAATCAGCAGACCGCGCGCCTGCTGGTTTTTGGAAAACTCGGCGGCATAGCGCATCCGCCGGTACATGGTGCGGAAATCCTTGGCCATGAATACGAACGTCCAGCGGCTTTGTTGCAGTCGTGTACGGGACACATAGGTCATCGCGCGGCGGTAGTTGGCTTTGCAAACCAGCACTTCGTTTTGCAGGGTAGTGATTTCGCGATTCAGAAGTTCGATGCATTTCCCCAGCGAGTCGGTTTCGTGCTGCACGCCGGCCATGTATTTTTCATGCTCGCCTATTTGCGCGTCCAGCAGGGCCAGATTGTTCATTTGGGAAGCGACATCGCGCTTCGTGGAGCGCAGCAGGCGTTCATTATCGTCGATTTGCTTTTTCAGTTCGTTGCGCTGCGCTTTCATCTGTCGCACCTTTTGGCTGTTCTGTGCGCTCAGTGGCAGGCAGAGGAGGGCAAGTAGTAAAAAACAGACAGCCCGGCGGTAGAAACAGCAGGGAGACAGCGTGAATGTTTTCGGAGAAAGTACCGGCATAGTGGGAGGTCGTGTCGGCTGTGGCCGACTTGGTCGTATTTTGGAATGATTTGGATGAAATCAGGTGGTCGCGCCTTTTACAGACCCAGGAGTTGGTTGAAAAGGGCGTTGGCATCTTTTCGTTTATATTTGCTGCTGACGGTCGTACGGGCTTCCCAGTCGCTACTGTCGCCCAGATTGCTGAGCGAAAGGCTGAAGCCGTTTTGCGTACTTCCCACTTTGACGGCACAGTTCATCTCGTGGGGAAAGAGCGCTGTGCCGAAAGGTGAAAAGTTGTCGTACTCCCATTCAAACGTGCTGCGGTCAGACGCGCTTTGCGGCTGCACAGTGACTTTTGTGATGCGGGCTGTGGAAGTTTTCGTCTGGAAATTGTACACCAATCCCGCTGCGCCGTCCAGCCGCAGCTTTGTAGTCGCACCGCTCTTCGAAACCTGAAATTTTGGGAGGGCTTCCGTGAGATTTTGTGAGCCGGGCGCAAAAAGTTCGTTCCAGAAAAGGGCTTGCACGGCGTAGAAGTTCAGACCTGCACGCCGCAGAAAAGCCACGTCGTCGTAGCTGGCGCGAACGTACTGGGAGTTGAAGCGGTCTACGAGCAGGACATCGCTCTGTGTGAACTCCAGGCGTCCCACCTCGAAGCCCAGTGCGCGCAACGAAAGCTGCACTACATCGTCGCGCTTCATTCGCAGTGTGCCGTTCACGCTCAGTTCTTTCTTCCCGGTCTTGATCCGTAATTTTACTTTGGCCGTCAGGCAACCGCTGCGTTGGGCTTGCCGGGCCACAAGTGCTGCGTAGTCGGCAGTGCTTGCTCCTTCGTGCGCCTTTTCCGGGACTTCGGTCAGCGATTTCGAGGTGTGGCAGCCCGTCAGGAGCAGGGCGGCGAACAGCGGGAGCAGGTAGAAAAATTTAGGTGGCATGGCGGGGAAAATGGAGGCTTTTTGAAATTAGGAGTTAGGGACTTGGGAGTTGGTAGGTATCACGCAGGGGATTTTTTACAGGACCCGGCGCCGCTTGATCTTTTGACGGATCGTTCTGGCGGCTTCTTCGTCGTCAGCCAGTGGCAGTGCCTTTTTCCAAAATCGTACGGCCTCGTTGGTAAGTCGGCAGCGGCTGTAGATGTCGCCTGCGTGTTCCCAAATGGTATAGGATTCGTCTTCACCCTGGTACTTTAGGGCTTCGTCTATGTAGGTTTTGGCTTGCGCGTAGTCCTTTTTCCGGTACATGATCCAAGCGTAGGTGTCGAGGTAGGAGGCGTTCTGCGGCTCTATGGCTACGGCGCGGGCAATCATCTCCTCGGCGCGTTCCATTTCCCGCCCGTCAAGGCACAGGAAATAGGCGTAGTTGTTCAGATAGTAAGCATTCGAGGGGGCCAGCATGAGGCTGTAGTCGTACGCCTCGTAGCTTTCCTCGCACCTGCCCAGGTCGTGGAGGATATCGCCCAGTGTGCCGTAGGCATCGGCAAGGAGAGAAATCGTCGCATCCTCCGAGTGGACTTTCAGCCCGTGCTGCAGCATGGACGCGGCGGCTTCGTGGTCGCCCTTTTGATAGGTCAGCAGGCTGCCGTAGTAGGCATAAATCAATTCTTCGGGCGAGTAGAGGATGCCATCCAAGCACAGTTGCAGCGCCTTGTCCGTTTGGTTTTTGCTCAGTGCTTCCTGTAGGCAACTAAGTCGGAGAGCGTTGTCCTCGGGTGTGATTTCCAGCATTTTTTCCGGGATGTAGACCAGCGAATCTTCGGGTACGCCTTGTTTCAGCAGCTCGCTGCCGTAATACTTCCAAAGCTCCGTGCCGTCCTGCGGCAATTCTAATGCCTGCCGGGTCAGTTCGGGTAATTGCAGTCCCTTGACCATTTCGGCGTGGAGCGTATCTTCGTTCAAGTATTGCAGCAGCGCAACTTTTTTCTCGGCCGTCAGTTCCGGGCACAGTATGAGTGTGCGTGCCAAATCAGCATATTCGCGCTCGCAGTCGGCGGATTCGCTGTAGATGAAGAGTTGCAGGATTTGCAACTCCCTGTCTGCGGGCCACTGCCTCAGTCCCTGTTCCACCATTTGCCTTGCTTGCGGAAGCCGTTGGCCGTTGGAGAGAAAAAACTGGGCCGTCTGTAGCAGCAAAGTCCGGTTGGTGGTGTCGCGCAGGTAGTAGTTGTGGATTTTTTCGAGGGTGTTGTCGGCATCCTCGGTGTACATACTTTCGTACAGGTAGAAGTGTTGTTGGATGGAGGTCTCGTCTATTCCGTTGTGAGTCTCGATGAGATCTGCGACGCGTAGGGCTGAGTCCGGCATATCGTTATAGGCGTAGACCAGAAAGAGCAGCGTGCTCAAATCCTCGTTGTACTTTTTTTGCAGGAGTCGTTCGTAGATTTGGGCGGCAGCCGTGTAGTCACTCTCCTGCAGGTAGCAGTCGCCCAGTTTGCGGAGGTAGTCAACATTGTCCGGCAGTTGCTCCACCGCTTTTTGCAGGTAGTAGCGTTCAGAGGCTTCCGAGCTATCCTCGGTGACGGCGGGCAGCTGTCGTACCAGCCCGCTCATTTCGAAGTTGGCCTCGGCAGCGTTGGGGTTCAGGCGGAGCGCCTGTTTCATCAGGTCGTAGGCAGCATCGGCATGGCCGGCTTCTTTTTGGCAGATGGCTTCCAGGAAAAATTGGTCGAAGCATCGCTGTACGCTGTCGGGCAGGACGGCGCCGGTGCTCCCTGTCGCGTCGGTCTTCCCCTTGGGGGAGCAGCCGAGCAGGCCCGACAGAAAAATCAGGACAAGGCCTGCGAGGAGGATTGTCCGCTGTGCGTGAGAATGTGCGTTGAGGGGCTGGTGGAGTGAAGCCATGCGTGGTAGCGTGATGCGTTGTGCTATTTAGGAAAAGGCTTTTCGTGAGTGGCGAAGTCGCCTTTGCGGATAGTGTAAGTCCTTGATGGTTTGTGCTTGTCGGGCGGTAGCGGTTATTCTTTGCCTGTATGGCCGAATCCGCCGGCTCCGCGCTCCGTTTCGTCCAGGCTTTCCACGGGTCGCCAGGCCACGTGTTCGTGTGCGGCAACCACCATTTGTGCGATACGGTCGCCATCGTTGATGGTAAATGGCTCGGCCGACAGGTTAACCAGTATGACGCCCACTTCGCCTCGGTAGTCCGCGTCGATAGTGCCCGGCGAGTTGAGCAGGCCTATGCCGTGCTTCAGCGCCAGTCCTGAGCGTGGGCGGACTTGTGCTTCGTAGCCGGGCGGCAGGGCTATGTAGAGTCCGGTAGGTACGAGGCGGCGTTCCATCGGAGCCAGAACGATAGGATTGTCCAGGTTGGCGCGCAGATCCATCCCTGCGCTGAGCGGTGTGGCATAGGAGGGCAGGGGGTGGTGCGAGCGGTTGATGATGGCGATATCCATGTGATTGCTTTTTATCCGTTATTTTAAGGGCAAAAGTACATAAATAATTCGAGCTAAGTCCTATGTAGTCGCATTTTCTGAGTTGCCGGCCCTGCGGAATGCGTTTTTCTTTGTAGCTTTGCAGGCATGAAAGCAACCCACGAACCCTCCATTCTGCTCATATATACGGGTGGCACCATCGGTATGATAGAGAACCCCGAGACCGGGGCTCTTGAAAATTTCGACTGGGACCAGTTCCGTCAATATGTGCCCGAGCTGAAGCGCTTCAACTACCGTATAGATGCGCTGATGTTCGGTCCGCCGATAGATTCCAGCGACATGGAGCCCAAATACTGGGTCAAGATTGCGCGAATCATAAGCGAAAAGTACGATGCCTATGATGGTTTTGTCATCCTGCACGGCACGGACACGATGGCATTTACGGCTTCGGCGTTGAGCTTCATGCTCGAGAATGTCGGCAAGCCCGTCATCATCACCGGTTCGCAGCTTCCCATCGGACAGTTGCGCACGGATGGCAAGGAGAACCTGCTGACAAGCATCGAGATTGCCGCGGCGCGCAATGCCGAGGGGCAGCCGATGGTGCCCGAAGTCTGCATATTTTTCGAGAACCGCCTGATGCGCGGCAACCGTACCACGAAAATCAATACTGAGGGCTTCAACGCTTTCCGTTCCTTCAACTTCCCGTCGCTGGCGCGCGCCGGTATTCACATCAAGTACGAGACGCACCTCATCCGGAGGCCCGACCCCACGCGCCCTTTCTGTCCGCATTATCTGATGGACAACAACCTGCTCATTCTGACCATCTTCCCCGGAATGCGCCGGGAGATGATCGACACCATCCTGCAGCAGAAAGGACTGAAAGCCGTCATACTGAAGACTTTCGGCTCGGGCAATGCGCCCCAGAAGCCTTGGCTGTTTGACCGCCTGCGCGAACTGTCCGATCGCGGCGTGATACTCGTCAACGTCACCCAGTGCTCTACCGGTACTGTCGAGATGAGCCGCTACGAGACGGGCTTGCAGCTGCTCCAAGCCGGCGCAGTCAACGGCTACGACAGCACGGTCGAGAGCGTAGTGACGAAGCTGATGTTCCTGCTCGGACATAATTATTCCAAAGACCGCATTATCGAATTGATGAATACCGATATTGCCGGCGAAGTGACGATTAGCCACTAAATGAAGTCCTGCGCCGCGGTGCGCAGTACCTGTTTACCATGTATTTTCTCCGATTTGTTTTTTTCTGTCTCCTGCTTGGCGGGTTGCTTTCGGCGTGTGCGCCGCGGGTGGCCGTTCCCGGTCGGGGCATGCACCATGCCGTTTTGCTCCACATCGAGGATGGCGACCACTACTCGCTGGTACAGGTGCAGGACCCTTGGCATGAGGGCGAGGTGCTCCGGTCTTATGTCCTCGCGGAGCGCGGTGCGGGGGCGCAGTTGCCCGACAGTGTTGCGCAGTTGCATCCCGTGCGCCTTGAAGTGCCCCTGCGCCATGCCGCAGTGCTGAGCAGTGTCCACGCTGCCCTGCTTTACGAGTTGGGGGCAGGTGCGCGTGTCGGCGGATTGGCCGATGCCGATTTTGTAGTGTCGGATACGCTGCGGCGCGACCTTTCCCGCGGGCGTTTGCGCAACTTGGGTTCGTCCATGCAGCCCGACTGCGAGCAACTGGTGGCCATGCAGGCCGATGCCGTCCTTGTGTCGCCGTACGAGGGGGCAGCTTTCGGCTCCGGCACCCTGCCTCGGGACATTCCCATCGTGCTTTGCGCCGATTATATGGAGACTTCGCCGTTGGGCCGGGCCGAGTGGATGCGTTTCTACGGCCGCTTGGTGGGCTGTGGCGCGCGGGCAGATTCGCTTTTTGCGGCGGTCGAGTCGGCCTATACTGCCCTGAAGCAGCGTGCCGAGGCCGTCGGTGAGCGTCCCACCCTGTTTTGCGACTATATGCAGGGAGCCTCGTGGCCCCTGCCCGGCGGCGATAGCTATTTGGCCGGACTGTTTGCCGACGCCGGTGCCGATTATTTGTTTGCCGACCGTCCCGGCGCGGGCAGCATCTTCCTTTCGTTCGAGGAAGTCCTGGCCAGTGCGTCCCAGGCCGATATATGGTTGATGAAGTACGGCCGTGCGCAGGACCCGGACCGGGCTTCCCTGCTGCGGGAGCAACCTTATTATAATCGTTTCAAGGCTTGGCGCAGCGGGCGTCTGTATGCCTGCAACACAGTCCGTGTTCCCTATTATGAGGAAGTACCTTTCCATCCCGAGCGCCTGTTGCGCGAATTGATAAGTCTGTGTCATCCCGGCCTGCTGCCTGCCTGCGAGCTGCGCTATTACCATCCCGTGCCATGAAGTCCCGTGTAGTGCTATACTATCTGCTGCCGTTGTTGCTCCTCGTCCTGTTGGTGGGGGTTAATCTGTGGTATGGCAGCGTCTCGCTCCCTCCCGCCGAGGTTTGGCAGGCACTTTGTGGGAATTTGCCCGCCGATAGTGCTGCGCATCTCATTGTCTGCGAGTTGCGTCTGCCCACTTTGCTCACCGCCGCCTTGGTGGGTGCCGCCCTGGCCGTAAGCGGGCTGTTGATGCAGACCGTGTTCAGCAATCCGCTGGCCGATCCCTCCGTGCTGGGCGTGAATGCCGGCGCCGCGCTGGGCGCGGCGACAGCCCTGCTGTGTATGGGCGGTGCGCTGGGTGCGGCTGCGGGCAGTTGGGGCGGCTGGCTGACGGTGGCCGGTGCGGCTGCGGTGGGAGCCGCTGCCGTGATGGCGCTGCTTATGGCCTGTGCGGTCGTGGTGCGCAACCATCTGATGCTGTTGGTCGTGGGCGTGATGATCAGCTATGCCGTCGGTGCGGTGGTCACGCTGCTGAGTTATTTTGCCAGTGCCGACGGCCTGCGCAGCTATGTGGCTTGGGGGATGGGCAACTTCGCCGGCGTGGGCCTCGAGCGCCTGCCGGTTTTTGCCGCCTTGGTCGTGGGACTGTGCGTGGTGGCCTGCTGGATGGCCAAACCGCTGAATGCGCTGCTGCTGGGTGGCGACTATGCGCGCAATCTGGGCTACCGCGTCCGCTCGCTGCGCCTGTTGCTGTTGCTGCTGTCGGGCCTGCTGTGTGCGCTGTGCACCGCCTTTTGCGGCCCGATAGCCTTTATCGGCTTGGCAGTGCCGCACGTGGCGCGCTTCACCCTGCGCACGGCCGACCACCGGCTGCTGGTGCCCGCCACACTGCTTTGGGGCGCCAACCTGGCCCTGCTCTGCAACGCGCTCTCCCCCATCTGGGGCCATGGCGTCAGCTTGCCCCCCGGTGCACTCACGCCTTTGCTGGGTGTACCCATTGCCTGGTTGGTGCTGCGCCGCGGATAGGGGCGTGACCGACGGATGTAGTGTCGGGGGAATGGGTATGAACGACGAATGGCAGTCGCCGCGCGGTGACTGCCATTCGTCGTTTGGGTATCTTGTGGCCCTTACTGTTGCAGGTGGAGCACGATGCGTCCCACATAGACGGCATGTTTGCCGTTTTGATCTACGGGAACGGCGTGACCGGCAGCGTCCTGCGCGTAGGCCAGTTCTTCCAAATAAGTATGGCTGTGCCCGCCGAGCACGAGGTCCACGCCTTCGAGTTGTGCAAAGACCTGCTGGTCTCCCTCGGCGTCCTTTTCGTTCCAGCCCAGGTGGGACAGGCAAACCACCACGTCGCACTTCTCCCCTTCGCGCAGCGTCTTGATGGTGCGGCGCGCCGCCTCGACGGGCGACAGGTAGGTGATGCCCGCAAAATTCTCCTCCGTAATCAGGCCGTCGGCCTTGGGCGACAGGCCGAACACGCCGACCTTCACGCCTTGCCGCTCCACGATGACGTAGGGCTTGACGATGGCAGCCAGCGGCGTACTGCCGAAATCATAGTTGGCGCACACCACGGGGAAATTGGCGCGTTGCAGGAGGTTGGCCAGGTGGTCTACGCCGAAATCAAACTCGTGGTTGCCCAGCGCGACGGCGTCGTAGTGCATGCGGTTCATCAGTTCCACCTCGACTTCCCCCTTGAACAGGTTGTAGAAGAAGGACCCTTGCGAGAAGTCACCGCTGTCGAAGAGCAGCAGGTCGGGTGTGGCGGCGCGTTCCTGCTCCAGCAGGGCAATTCGGCGCAGAAATCCGGCGCGTCCCGCCGTGGCCGTATCGTCGATCAGGGGGCTGATGGGCCGGATGGTGCTGTGGGTATCGTTGGTGTGCAGGATGACCAGCTGCCGGTCGTCCCGGGCTGCATACAGCAGGCTGAAAGCCAGTAGGAAAAGCAGGAACAGGGAAGTTCGCTTCATGGTAAGTGTGTTTTAGGGTAGAGTGGGGTAGAGGGATTGTGGGTGAGAGTGGGGATTGCAGGCTTTATTCGGCCACCGTGATGCGGCCTTCCACCTGTGTGTCCACCGTCTGTCCGGCCGCTTCGGCTGCGCGGAAGTAATCTGCGATGATGAGGCACGCCTTGGTGTTGGCTTTCGAGGGAATGCGGTAGTCGCGTTTCTTCTTGAAGGCTATGAGTCCGTCGTTCCCTTTGGCCAGGAAGTCGATGGTGGCGATGCGGTAGTGGGCCGCAGGGTCGATGCTGCGTCCGTGCAGGCTTGCGCTGACCAGTTGTCCGTCGGGCGTGATGACCAGTTGCACGCCGTGGCTCACGCCCTCGCCGCCGTTGGCCGCTATTTGCCGGAAGAGTTCCAGCAGTTCTTCGCCGCTGAGGGTAAGAAAGGAAATGTAGTTGTCGAAGGGAGCCATATCGACCACGTTGCCGTAGTTGACAGCCCCTTTGGGCAGTGCGGCGCGGATGCCCCCCATGTTGTAGACGCCCAGGTCAGGTTTCTCATCGAATGCAGGGCCGGCCCACACCATGATGTCGGCCAGCAGGTTCGACAGCGGGCTTTCGGGCCGTCCGCTGCGCAGCGTGCGCGTCGTGTGTCCCACTATGGGGCTGGATACACTGTCCACAATGTGTGCGTAGGGGGCCAGAAAATCCGTCAGCTCGGCGGGAATGCAGGCATCGTAGCGGTTGTCGACCAGCAGTCGCGTGCGCTCCACGCCGCAGACGTGGAGGGGCTTCGATGTGTGGCAGGCGGTGAGTCCTGCCATGACGCTTAATATTAATAGGACGTTGATTTTTTTCATGAACCTATGGTGTGTTTGTGTGGCAAAGTTAGTGAAAGCCGAGGGATATGAAAAAAGAAAAAACCAAGTTTTTGCTTTTTTTTATATCCGAGGCGCCTCCTAACTTATGAAAAGTTAGTGAAAGCCGAGAGATATGGAAAACGTAAAACCAAGTTTTTGCTTTTTTTATATCCGAGGCGCCTCCGTTGCCCCTTTGGGGAAATTGGGAAATGGAAATTAGGCGTTGGGAATTTTGGGGCGAGGTGGTGGGCCGGGCACCCTGCCTACTGGCTTTCCGGAACGCGCAAGAATTGGGGTCATCTCCGGCGAAGAATTAACATCTTTAACCTTCGGCAACATTTCGCCGGCTGCTTCCGCGCAACTACAAAGCACTTGGAAAAAACTATCCGGCACTTAGAAAAAATTACAAAGGACTTAGAAAAAACTAAGTCCGACTTAGTGAACCCCGAAAACCGACCTTTTTCTGCCCAAAGGTGGGGTAAAAACAATGGAGAAAGCCCCGGCGGCGCGGCTTTCTCCATTCCTGCAATGCAAATATACAACATTTTTCAGCGAAAAGCAAATCGGCCTTTCCGCGTTTTAACATTTCGCCGCCCTCGCCGCAGAGGGAGCGCGCGGTCCGCCGCGGGTGGCGTGCGAAAGGTAAGAAAACGACTCTTGTCTCAAAGTGTTTTTTGAGAATAACGGCGGCTGCCGGGCCGTAATCGCACCATGGATTGTCACCGTTTTGAATTTATTTCATTAAAAGCTTGTTTGGGAACAAATTAATTTTCTATATTTGCAACCTAAAGCACATATTACCTTATCCAAAAGTTGACAGCTGCGAACTTCCAGCGCACGCTTCAGCACCTGTGGCACACCGCGTAGACGCTACTATCTGTTGCTTGAAAATAAAATCCCTAAGTACTAACGTATAATAGACTCCTTATGAAGAACAATCGCGCAAGGAAATGGATGACCGGCACTGCTTTGCTGCTGGCCGCGAATTGCTGCATGACTTCATGCTTAGACAAAAGTTTTGACCTCGACGAGGACATCGACATGACCATGGGCTTTGGCAGCGATGGCCTGTCGGTAAAGTTGGGTACGACCGAAAAAATCCTGCTGGGCGACATCCTGGAGGTAGACAAGTCGGTGAAGCTCGACAATGCCAACACGTATTACCTTGTCGAGGAGGGAAGCACCTCCGTAGACTTCAAGGTGAACACCTTCTCGACGAATATCACCAACGCATCCCTGTCTACCACCCATCGCGTGGTGAATTTCTCGGATGTCTTGGCCGATATGGGCATCCCATCGGGCCTGTCGGTCAACGTACCGGCCGGCTATAGCCTCACGAATTACGGCGAGGGCCAAACAGACAAGTTCGCTTTCACCGTAAAGGACATTCAGGCCGACGTGAAGCAGGTAACGACCGTCTATCCCAAGGAGGGCACGTGTGTAGCACTTTCCCTGCGCACACGGACTTCGAACAATTCAGATTTCAAGCTGACCGAGGTGCGCGATTTGGAGATAAAAATGCCCGATTATCTCAAGATAAAGAGCGTAGACAAGGGAAGCTTCACCGGACATACCGTTCGCATCCCGCTGCTGAGCAATCCCGAGGGTGCCCCTATCTGTAAAGTTGAAGTGGACTGCATAGAGCTGGGTGCTGACGGCGTCGTAAGCAATAAGCACGAGCTGTCGCTGCCGGTGGAAAAGACCTTGGTCACGATGAAAGGTACCTTTACGTTCTCCACAACAAATGGATTTACGATGACAGAAGCCGACTACGCCGACGTAGAACTGGCCTTGTTTATCGGTACAGGCACGCCGGGCACCGTCTCGAACATCGAAATCGCAGCCGTCGAGGGTAAATTTGATCCTGTCATCGACCCGTCCCTCGAAAACATCGACATAGCCGGCAGCTTGCCCGACTTCCTCGATGATCCCGAGGTCTTCGTCGACGTGGCCAACCCCACGCTGAAATTCAAAGCCGACTTGACCAACATCCCCCTCAGCCTCAATTTTACGGGAGACCTGACCGCTCACAAGGGTGGAGCCAACGGCTTCGACAAGACGGTCCGCTTGCCCAAGGATGGCGTAGCTTCTTTCCTCCAGGGCCGCGACAACCTCCTCTACTTCTGCCAGACGGGCACGCCCTACGACCCCGCTGGCGCAGAAGCAGGCGCCGGCATCTACACCGTGCCCACACTGAGCGACCTCATCGAGCAACTGCCCGATTATATCAGCGTGGATGTCAGCGCACCCAAGGTTCGCGTAAAACAGGATGAGACCTACCACGTCACCCTGGGCAAGAATTATCACGCCAACCTGAAGTACAACATCTTCGTGCCCTTCCAGTTTAACGCCGGACTGAAGATCGTCTATAGCGACAGCACCGACAATATGAACGATGACCTGAAGGACTATCAGGCACACGGACTGAAAGTGACGGCAACGGCCAAGAGCACCATCCCCTTGGACCTGCTGGCCACCGTGACGCCGGTTGACATCAACGGCCAGCCCATCTCCGGCATCCATGTAAGCCAAGCCACCATTCCCGCTTCGGACGGCGAGCATGAAAGCAGCAGCGAGTTGACACTGGATATTAGGTTGGATAATCCCGCCGACCTGCAATTGGTGGACAAACTGCTCTTCCGCGTCAATGCCGACGCCAATGCCAACGCCAACGGCACTTCGCTCAAATCCACGCAGTACTTGCAGCTCGAGGATGTGCGAATCCGCCTCAACGGACAAGTAGTGGGAGACTTCAACTAAGCCCTCACGGAGAATTACAAACTTAATCGGTAACCCTGATACTTGAATATATGAAATCCGGTTTGAAATATTTGGCCGCAGCCCTGACCTTGGCAGCCGCCATCCCCGCTTCGGCACAGGAACTTCGTTCTTCCTACTTTATGGAGACCTCGAATTTCCGCCATCAAATGAATCCCGCGCTGCTGGATGCTCCCTATTTCAGCACACTCTTCGGACAAATCAACGTAGGTACGACCGGCAACATCGGCGCCAAGAACTTCATCTACGATTTGAACGGGAACCCCAATTATAAGTACACGACGTTCATGAATCCCTGCGTCAGCGCCAATCAGTTCTTGGGAGACCTGCACGACAAGAACCGCGCAGACGTATACCTGAACTGGAACCTGCTGTCTGTCGGCTTCAAAGCTTTCGGCGGCGTCAACCTCGTGGAAATCAACCTGCGCTCCAATACCAACGTAACCCTGCCCTACGAGCTTTTCGAGTTTGCCAAAACCGCCGGCGCCAAGGAACATTACGAACTGGACGGCATCGGCATGCGCTCGCAGAACTATGTCGAGCTGGCGCTGGGTCATTCGCGCAAAATAAATGACCGCCTGCGCATCGGTGCCAAGATGAAATTTTTGGTAGGTGCTGCCTACGCAGATTTCTCGGCCGACCAGCTCACCGTAGACATGACAGATGACGCATGGCGCGTGCAGGGAAAAGCACAGATGAAGGCTTCGGTGCTGAGCAGCACGCTGACGCACAAAGTACTCTCCTACAATGCACCCGACGGACGGCCCCGCGTGGACAAACTGGACGACATCTCGTTTGGCTTGCCCGGCTTTGGTCTCGCCTTTGACCTCGGTGCTTCGTACAAACTGACGGATGATCTGACCCTCAGCGCAGGCCTCACCGACCTCGGCTTCATCAGTTGGAAGAACACCAAGCACGCTTCCTCGCAGGGTGACTATACGTTTGACGGATTCGACAATATCTACGTCGGCGGCAACGATACGGGCGACAACAAGCTCGACGATCAGTTTGAAAGCCTGGGTGATGATTTGGAAGAAATGTTTGCGGTCTACGACGACGGCGAGAAAAAGGCTACACAAGCCCTGGCCGCCACGCTGAATATCGGTGCGGAGTACACGCTTCCTGTCTACCGCAAGCTGCGCTTCGGTTTCCTTTACACGTCGCGCATCCACGGCAAATATTCCTGGCACGAGGGAATGCTGTCGGCCAATATCCGCCCCGTGAAGTGGTTTGAGGCCAGTGTAAACGGCGCAGTGACCAGCACAGGCTGGACCGGCGGTGGCGCGCTGAGCTTCAAGGCGCCTCACTTCAACTTCTACATCGCTGCCGACCGCTTCTTCGGCAAGCTCGGCAAGCAGTATGTTCCCCTCAACAGCATGAACGGCAACGTGACGCTGGGCATGACTTTCCCGCTCTAAGCCGGGAGGCCGCCGCATCAAGGCACAGCCCGCCGCGTCAAGGCTTTCATAGAAAACGGACAGCCCGACCGTGAGAAATCACCGGCCGGGCTGTTCTGTTTTTCGGGCGGGTAGACAGGCCGGCGGGCGTCATGGGCGAATTTTCGGGGCCGGCAGGCGCGTCCGGAGTGTTCGAAAATACTTTTTCTTTGTACCCCTTTTGCGCGGCCTCCCATTTTCCCGACAGCGGCTTCCGCGCATTTCCTGCTAATTCGTACTTTTGCAGGCGAAAGTTCTACTTGCTGCATCTTGAATCCTGTAACCTATGAACTACATCCAAACTTTTGAAGCCATGGTGGCCCACCTGTCCGCAGGAGGATGCCGCCGGCGCATCGCCGTGACGTGCGGCTACGACGAGAGTACGCTCCAGGCTGTCGGCCGGGCCTTGGCCGGCGGATTTGCCCACGTCCTGTTTGTAGGCGATGCCGAGCGCGTGCGCAACCATGCCGCTCTGACACCCTTTGCCGAGCACATAGAGTACATCATCCCCGAGAGCGACGAGCCCGCAGCCGCTGCGGCCGCCGCCGTCCGCCTGGTGCGCGAGGGCAAGGCCGACATACTGATGAAGGGACTTATCAGTACGGACGTCCTGCTGCGCGCCGTGCTCAACAAGGAGGCCGGCCTGTTGCCGCCGGGAAGCGTGCTGACCCACCTGGCCGTGGCCCAGGTGCCCGGACGCGGGAAGCTGTTGTTCTTCACCGACTCCGCCGTCATCCCATATCCCACTCCCGAGCAACGGGCTGCCCAAGTGGGCTACGCCATCCGCATGTGTCGCGCTTTTGGGCTGGAGGAGCCGCGCGTAGCCCTTATCCACTGCTCCGAACACGTCAGCGAGAAATTCCCGCATACGCTTACCTACGCCGAATTGGCCCGACGCGCGCAAGCCGGCGAGTGGGGGCGCGCCATTGTCGACGGTCCGCTTGACGTCAGGACCAGCATAGACCCCGTCGCCCTGCGGACGAAGGGCATTGACTCGCCGATAGAGGGCTGTGCCGACGTGCTGGTCTTTCCCGACATCGAGGCCGGCAACACTTTCTACAAGACCGTCACCTACCTGACGGGCAGCGATGTGGCCGGAGTCCTGTGTGGCACGACCTGTCCCGTCATCCTGCCCTCGCGTGGCGACAGTGCTGCCGACAAGTACTACAGCCTGGCGTTTGCCGCCGTAGGCTGTTCCGCCGAATGACCGTTTCGCCAAAGCCCACCTTTCGAAAAAAACACCTAACCTCACCTTAGTATGAAACCCACCACTCCCGACACCGCCCCCACGACGGCCGGCCAGCCATCAGACAGGACCCCGAAGCGCTCGGGCGTCAATATTCTGGTCATAAATCCCGGTTCGACGTCCACAAAGATAGCTGTGTACGAAGATGAAAAGCCTGTGATGCTACGAAATATCCATCACTCGCCCGAAGAGCTCAAGCAGTTTGAGAAGATTACCGACCAGCGGACGTTCCGCCGCGATTTGGTCATCCGCGAACTGGAGTATCTGAACATACCTATGAACTTCGACATCATCATCGGCCGCGGCGGTTTGGCGCGGCCCGTTGCCGGCGGCGTATATCGGGTGAACGAGAAGATGTGTATGGATTCGTACAACGCCATCCGCAAGCATGCCTGCAACCTGGGCTGCATGATAGCGCTCGAATTGGCCAACGGCATCCCCGGCTGCCTGCCGCTGATAGCCGACCCCGGCATGGTGGACGAGCTGGACGACGTGGCGCGCATCAGCGGTTCGCCGCTGATGCCCAAGATAGCCATCTGGCACGCCCTAAACCAGCGCGCCATCGCCCGCCGCTTTGCCCGCGAATACGGCAAGCGCTACGAGGACCTCAACCTCATCATTTGCCACCTCGGCGGAGGCATCTCCGTGGCCGTACACCGCCACGGCCTGGCCGTAGATGCCAACAACGCGCTCGACGGCGAGGGACCGCTCTCGCCCGAAAGGGCCGGCACGCTCCCGGCAGCCGACCTCATCCACCTGTGCTACAGCGGGAAGTACACCAAGGAGCAATTGCTGAAGCGAATAGCCGGACAGGCCGGACTGGTGGCTCATCTCGGCACCACAAACGTGAAGGAAATCATCGGACGTATCGAGCAGGGCGACGAAAAGGCCCGTCTGCTCATCGACGCCATGATTTATCAGACCGCAAAGACCATTGCGGGCGACAGTGCCGTGCTCTACGGCAAGGTGGATGCCATCCTGCTCACCGGAGGTATCGCCTATTCCGATTACATCACGTCGCGCCTGCGCGAGCGTATCGAATTCCTGGCACCGGTGCACATTTATCCCGGCGAAGACGAGATGCAGGCGCTGGCTCTCAACGCTTTGGCCGTGTGGCGCGGCCAGCGGGAATTGAAGGAGTACCGGTAAGAGGTGAATATGTACTTATTCGTTAATTCACATTTGGATTTCGCGTAAATCTTTCGTATCTTTGCCTTTGCAAAGGAGGGTAATCGCCGCGGCGGTTGCCCTCTTGCTTTTTACAAAGCCGGCAGTGGGGGTAATTAGCGGCGGGATGGTCAAAATTAAGTCCGACTTAGTTTTTTCTACAAAGCACTTGGTTGAAACTACTCGGCACTTAGTTTTTCGTAGGTGCTGAGGGCGCGCGAGGAAGTGGTAGGTAGGGGCTGCGTAGCTGTATAATAATTCTTAATTAATCGGAATTGTTCTTTAATAGGTAGTACCTTGGGATGGGCACAGGGCATAAGAGAGCAGCCCTCCTGCCTGCGCGGTGAAGCAAGCCGGCAATGGTTCTGTGGAAAAGCACTTTGGCGATGATTTGTGGGCCATGTGCAAAAAGAAAAAAGCACCTCCATGGGAAGAGGTGCTGATTCGTGTAACATATAAAGGAAGTGCGCAAAGAGAAAAAAGCACCTGAAGATTTTCCAGATGCGATATAGAAAGATTATAAAGAAAGTGCGCCTGATAGGACTCGAACCTACACGACCGAAATCACCAGATCCGAAAAGACACGGGCTGGCGCGTCCGAACTATGAGGACTTTGTGCAAAAAGAAAAAAGCACCTTTCGTCATGAAGGTGCTACTTAGTAATTTCCTTGAAGAAAGTGCGCCTGATAGGACTCGAACCTACACGACCGAAATCACCAGATCCTAAGTCTGGCGCGTCTACCAATTTCGCCACAAGCGCTTTTGCTTTTGCAAAGGTACGACATATTTTTGGATTGAGGCGGGTGGGGCTGGTTTTTTCTTGTTTGGAGGGAGGCCGTAAGCCTTGCATATCGCGGATTTTGGCTAATTTTGCAAAAGTTATGCGGCCTGTAGCTGCCAACATATAGAAAGTACGATGAATCTTCTGCACCATTATCTATACAGGATGCGCCGTGCGTGGGTGCGCCTGTGCCGTTTTCGTCACAGGCGGGGCTACGGCATCCATTCGCCCTTTGCCTTTGCCAAGGTGACCGGCGTCTTTTACGAGCGCGGCACCTACTACGCTTATGCGGACTTGGCGGCAGCCTATCCTGTGCAGCCGTGCGGACCGACGCGGCGCGACCTGCGGTTGCTCCTGCGCCTGTGCAACGACGCCATGCCGCGCACCGCTTTGGTGTGGACCGCCGCGGAAGACCCCGCGACCTTGGCCTATCTGCGTGCAGGCCGGCCATCGTGCCACTTCTCCGCCACCACGGAGGCACCACACCTTGCCGCAGTTGCGGTGCAGCCCGACCTGCTCTACGTAGATTCCGGCGAGCAGTGGGCCGAGAGTCTGGAGCCGTGGCTCGAGGCGACAACGGACCGCAGTGTGCTTATCCTGCGCGGCATACATCGGAACCGGTCGATGCTGGCAGCCTGGCGCCGCTTGCAGGCAAGGCAGAACGTGCGCGTCACCTTTGACCTGTACGAATGGGGGCTGGCCTATTTCGAGCGGCGGCTCAACAAGCAGGATTATTTGATAAGTTACTGATTATCCCTATCCATGATGGAACCACAGAAATACACATCGCTCTTCGGCGGCGAGCGGGTGCGCAAGGACGACCTCCGGGTGGAGGCCTGCGGCGCGCTGGACGAACTGAGCAGCCACTTGGGACTGTTGGCCGCCGAGGCACCGGCCGAAATCTGCGACCGCCTGCACGAGGTGCAGCGGCGGCTGTTTGCCATCGGTGCCCTTGCCTCGGGCATGCAGCGGGCCACCTACGTGCCCGGACCGGCCGAGGAGGCGGAGTTGCAGGCCGAGACGCGGCGCCTGGAGGGCATCAGCGGCGGATTTCGCGGCTTCGTCTTGCCCGGCGGATGCCCGGCAGCAGCCCGTGCGGACGTCTGCCGCACCGTCTGCCGGCGAGCCGAACGGCGCCTGGTGGCTTGCGAAATCGACGTCGCAGTGCCCTATTTGAACCGCCTTTCCGGCTATTTGTTTGCGCTGGCCCGCTATTTCAATTTCTTTCACCATACGGACGAAATAAATCTGTGACACAATGCAGCGGAATAAAAGAAAAATAGTACTTTTGCCGCGCATTTACAAATAGAGGCCCGATGAGCGGCCCAAATCGTACACCAACCTAAAACATTTACTGAATATGTATTGGACTTTGGAACTTGCGTCGAAACTGGAAGACGCGCCGTGGCCCGCCTCCAAGGACGAGCTGATCGATTATGCTATGCGCTCCGGAGCACCTATGGAAGTGGTGGAAAACCTTCAGGAGCTGGAAGATGAAGGCGAGATTTACGAAACGATAGAGGACGTTTGGCCCGATTATCCTACCAAGGAAGATTTCCTCTTCAACGAGGACGAATATTGATTTCCCCATTTACGGCATCAACAGCCGCCCGATGAATAGCTCGGCGCGGCCCGTAACGCGAAGTTGCGGGCCGCGCCGAACCGTTTCGGAGGCCACGGGGCAGGGCGCCGGCGCGAAAAAGGGGACGCAACGGCTTGGTAATGAAAACGGATTGCTAACTTTGCGAATGGAAACGGCAGGGCGCGCTGTCTGCCCTTGACGGAGCGCGTGCTGCGTCCGGCCCGGACCTCCCTACATACGACAGAAGAAATTGTGAGAACCATGAAACACTTACGTTGTCTGATATGCTGCCTGCTGTCAGCCTGCTGGCTCAGTGCAGCGGCTTGTTATGGAGCAACGCCGCGGCAGAAGACCGTGCGCGTGGCCTGTGTGGGCAATAGCGTGACCTATGGTTACGGCATCCCCGGCCGTGACAGCTTGTCCTATCCGGCACAGTTGGGGCGCCTGCTTGGCCCGCAGTTTGAAGTGCGCAACTTCGGACATTCCGGGGCGACGCTCCTGCGGCGCGGCCACCGCCCCTACATGCAAGTGGAGGAGTTTCGCGCCGCGCTGGCCTTTCGTCCGGACTGGATTATCGTGCACTTGGGACTCAACGATACCGACCCGCGCAACTGGCCGCAGTATGGCGATGATTTTGTCCGGGACTACTGCGCCCTGATCGACTCGTTTCGCGCCGTCAATCCCGCGGTCCGCGTGTGGGTGTGCCGCCTGACGCCCATCTTCCACGGCCACCGTCGCTTTGCCAGCGGCACGCGCGATTGGCATGCCGAGATACAGGCACGCATGCCGCAGGTGGCCGCCGCTACGGGGGCACAGCTCATCGACCTCTACACACCGCTGCACTGCCGGCCCGACCTGTTTCCCGACTATCTGCATCCCAATGCTGCGGGAGCCGCCATCCTGGCCGAGACAGTGCGACGTGCGCTGACGGGAGATTACGGCGGATTGCAGCTGGCGCCGTGGTTGACCGACGGTGCCGTGCTGCGAAGAAACCGCCCCGTGCGGATAGTGGGTACGGCCAACGCCGGCGAGAGCGTGCAGGTGCGGTTTCGGGGCGAGCAGCAACGCGTGCGGGCCGCCGATGACGGACATTGGCAGGTGACCTTTGCTGCCGGCGCGGCCGGAGGTCCCTACGAATTGTGCGCCGAAGCCCCGTCGGGCAAAGTAACCGTGCGCAATCTGTGGCTGGGCGAGGTGTGGCTCTGCTCAGGTCAGTCGAATATGGAACTGCCACTGCGCGAGGCGCGCACGGCAGCCGAGGATGTGCGCGCGGCCGACACTTTGCGCCGCCTGCACCTGTACCAGATGACCACGCTCGGCATTCCCTACGCCGAAGTGTGGGACAGCCTGCGCATGGACTCCATTGACCGCCTGCTTTACTTCCGTCCGGCGCATTGGGAGTCCTGTTCGTCTGCGGCTGCCGCCCGCTTCTCGGCCATCGGCTACCACTTCGGCCGCATTCTCTCCGACAGCCTGCAATGTCCTGTGGGCATCATCTGCAATGCCGTGGGAGGCGCCACGACCGAAAGCTGGATAGACCGTACTACGCTCGAGACAGAGTACCCGCCCATCCTGCAAAACTGGATGGAGAACGACCATATTATGGCCTGGGCACGCGAACGGGCCCGCTACAACCTGCAGCGAAGCACGTCGGCAGCACCGCGTCATCCCTACGAGCCTTGCTACCTCTTTGAAACCGGCATGGCGCCGCTCGCGGGACTGGATCTGTCGGGCGTACTGTGGTACCAGGGCGAATCAAACGCCGACCGGCCGGAAATGCACGAGCGCCTGTTCCCTTGGCTGGAGCAGAGCTGGCGCACTTTCTTCGGACGGGAGGATTTGCCGTTCTACTTCGTGCAACTGTCGGGGCTGTCTACGCGCCCCGCCTGGCCGCGTTTTCGCGACGGACAGCGCCGCCTGGCCGACTACCTGCCGCATACTTTTATGGTTGTCAGTTCCGATGTGGGCGATTCGCTCAACGTGCACCCCGCCGCCAAGCGTGAGGTGGGCGAGAGGCTGGCCCGCGCGGCCCTATGTCATACATACGGGCGACGGCTGACGCCCTGCGGCCCGCTTTTCCGCACTTTGGAGCGCCGCGATGGGGCTTTGTGTGTCCGTTTCCGTTATGCCGAGGGACTGCATGGGGCACAGGGGGGTCCCATCCGCGGTTTTGAAATTGCCGGCGCCGATGGCCGTTATTTTCCCGCCGATGTGCGCGTGATGGCCGGCGGGGCAGCGGGCGACGCCCTGCTCCTCAGTTCACCCCAAGTGCCTGTTCCCTGTTTGGTACGTTACGCTTGGGAGCCCTTTCCTCACGCCAATTTGGTAAATGCTGACGACTTGCCTGCGTCCACCTTCCGTGCAGCGTTGACGGAGTAGGATTTCGTCGCTCCTCCTCCCTCTCAAAATTCCACCAACGCTTACCGCGCATCTTCCCCTCCCTGTCAAAATTCCACCAACTCTTTCCGCGCATCTTCCCCTCCCTGTCAGGAATCGACTACGACGTATATAATAAAGGCCATCACCCGGTTGCGGGCGACGGCCTTTGTTATGGTTCGCACTAACGGCGGTTTAGTCCTTGAGCTTTGCCTTGATAAATTCGCGGTTCAGGCGGGCAATGTTGGCGATTGTCTCGTTCTTCGGGCACACAGCCTCGCAAGCGCGGGTGTTGGTGCAGTTTCCGAAGCCCAGTTCGTCCATTTTGGCCACCATAGCTTTGGCGCGCTTGGCAGCTTCTACGCGACCCTGCGGCAGAAGTGCGAACTGGCTGACTTTAGAGCTGACAAAGAGCATAGCCGAGCCGTTCTTGCAAGCAGCTACACAGGCGCCGCAACCGATGCAGGTAGCGCAGTCCATGGCTTCGTCGGCATCCTGCTTCGGAATAAGTATGGCGTTGGCATCCTGGGGCTGGCCCGTGCGTACGGTGATGTAGCCGCCGGCTGCTTGTATCTTGTCGAAAGCCGAGCGGTCTACCATACAGTCTTTGATTACAGGGAAGGCAGCGCTGCGCCACGGCTCTACAGTAATCACGTCGCCGTCATTGAAGCGGCGCATGTAGAGCTGGCAGGTTGTCGCACCCGTAGCTGTTTTGCCGTGGGGCGTACCATTAATATAGAGGGAGCACATTCCGCAGATTCCTTCGCGGCAGTCGTGATCGAAAGTAAAGGGTTCTTTACCTTCTTCAATCAACTCCTCATTGAGTATGTCCAACATTTCGAGGAACGAAGTATCATCGGGAATGTCGTGCATCTCGCGTTGCTCAAAGTGGCCGGCATCTTTCGGTCCGTTCTGCTTCCAGTATTTGATAGTAAAGCTTATATTCTTAGCCATTGTTCTTGCAATTTTGAGTTTGAATTAGTTCTTGTAATTACGGGTCTGTACTTTGATAGCTTCATACTGGAGCGGTTCTTTGTGCAGGACGGGTTCTTTGTCGTCGCTACCTTGGTATTCCCAGCAACCCACGTAGAAGAAGTTCTCGTCATCGCGTTTGGCTTCGCCTTCCTCGGTCTGGTATTCTTCGCGGAAGTGTCCGCCGCAGCTTTCGTTGCGTGTGAGGGCATCGTTGGCAATGAGCTCGCCCATCAGGATGAAGTCTTCCAGGCGGATGGCCTTTTCCAGTTCGACGTTCACGCCTTCAGTTGTTCCGGGGATGAAGAGGTTGGTGTAGAACTCCTTGCGAAGTTTTTTCAGCAGCTCGAGGCCTTCCTTCAATCCGGCAGCCGTACGTCCCATACCTACGTGATCCCACATGATATGTCCGAGTTCCTTGTGAATAGAGTCGACAGAGCGTTTTCCCTTGATGGCAAAGAGGCGTGCGATGCGGTCTTTGACGGCTTTTTCCGTGTCGATAAATTCGGGCAGGTCGGTCGAGAATCGAGGTACGGTGATTTGGTCGGAGAGGTAGTTCTGGATAGTGTAGGGCAGGACGAAGTATCCGTCGGCCAAGCCCTGCATCAGTGCGGATGCGCCCAAGCGGTTTGCGCCGTGGTCCGAGAAGTTGCATTCTCCGATGGCGAAGAGTCCCTTGATGGTGGTCTGCAGTTCGTAGTCTACCCAGATGCCGCCCATCGTGTAGTGCACGGCGGGATAGATCATCATAGGTGTTTCGTACGGGCTCTCGTCTGTGATTTCCTCGTACATGTCAAAGAGGTTGCCGTAGCGTGCTGCGATTTCATCACGTCCGAAGTCCTTGATAGCCTGCGAGAAGTCGAGGAACACGGCCAAGCCGGTATTGTTCACGCCGAAGCCTTTGTCGCAGCGTTCCTTGGCAGCGCGGCTGGCCACGTCGCGGGGAACGAGGTTTCCGAAGGCCGGGTAGCGGCGCTCCAAGTAGTAGTCGCGGTCTTCCTCGGGGATGTCTTTACCCTGGATTTCGCCTTTTTGCAAGCGCTTGGCATCTTCGAGCTTTTTGGGCACCCAGATGCGTCCGTCGTTACGGAGTGATTCCGACATCAGGGTCAGTTTGGACTGCTTGTCGCCGTGTACGGGGATGCAGGTCGGGTGAATTTGCACGTAGGAGGGGTTGGCAAACATGGCGCCTTTGCGGTAGCAGGCCATAGCGGCGGAGCAGTTGCAACCCATGGCGTTTGTCGAGAGGAAATAGGTGTTGCCGTAGCCACCGGTACCGATTACGACAGCGTGTGCCGAGAAGCGTTCGATTTTACCTGTGACCAGGTTGCGTGCGATGATACCGCGGGCGCGTCCGTCGATAACGACGAGGTCGAGCATCTCGTAGCGTGTGTGGAGTTCCACCGTACCTGCGTGTACCTGGCACATCAGTGCGGAGTAGGCACCGAGGAGCAGCTGCTGTCCGGTCTGACCTTTGGCGTAGAAGGTACGGCTTACCTGTGCACCACCGAACGAGCGGTTGGCCAGCATGCCGCCGTATTCGCGGGCGAAGGGTACGCCCTGTGCCACGCACTGGTCGATGATGTTGGCGCTGACCTCGGCCAGTCGGTATACGTTGGCTTCGCGTGCGCGGTAGTCGCCGCCCTTGACGGTGTCATAGAAGAGGCGGTAAACGGAGTCGCCGTCGTTCTGATAGTTCTTGGCGGCGTTGATACCGCCCTGTGCTGCGATGGAGTGTGCGCGGCGGGGGCTGTCCTGGATGCAGAAGTTCTTCACTTTGAAGCCCATTTCGCCGAGCGATGCAGCGGCGCTGGCGCCGGCCAAGCCTGTGCCGACAACGATTACGTCGAGCTTGCGCTTGTTCTTCGGGTTAACTAATTTCTGGTGTGCTTTATAATTGCTCCATTTCTCAGCCACGGGGCCGGCAGGAATCTTGGAATCTAATGTAGCCATAATTCGTATTTGAAATTAAAAGGGGGTTGGTGGAATAAGTTAGCAGCCCGCAGCTCCGCAGACTCCTGCAGCGCATTTGCCGGCTGCTTCGGGCTCTCCGCAGAAGGCGAAATAGAGGGCAACAGCTACGAAGAGCAGCATCAGCAGGGTGACATAGGCATTGCCGATGACCTTCCAGCGGCAGAACCACAGCTTACCGCTCAGACCCAGTGTCTGCATAGCGCTCCAGAAACCGTGGGTCAGGTGGAACCAGATGGCGATGAACCATACGATGTAGAGGGTCGTGAAGACGGGGCAGCTGAAGGTTTCTACGATCCAAGCGTAGCCGTCAGCGGGATGGTGAGCCAGGCCTTCGATACCGGCCAGTTCGGCAAACATCATGTTGTACCAGAAATTGTACAGGTGGAGCAGGAGGCCCAGCACCACGATGATACCCAGCACAAACATGTTCTGAGATGCCCATTCCACCTTGGCCGGGCGGTCCGTTACGGCATAGCTGCTACCGCCGCGTGCCTTGCGGTTTTGCATAGTCAGGATGAAGGCGTAGATGAAGTGCAGTGCCACCAGCGCAGCCAAACCAAGGGTAGCTGCAACGGCGTACCAGTTGTCGCCCAAAAGCTTGCAGATAGTGTTGTAGGCGTCTTTCGAGAAAATCGCCGCTACGTTCATGCAGCCATGGAACGTGAGGAACAGGATAAGCGCAATGCCTGTGACAGACATAATTACTTTCCGTCCGATGGAGGAGTTAGTTAACCACATAAATGTTTGAGAATTAAGTTGATATTAAGAATTATTTTCGACTTAGGGCGTAAGGTGTGCGCACAAGCCGGCCGGCAGGGCACACTTGCACTCTGCAAAATTAAGATTTTAATTTTTTGCAACAAAGACTAAGGGCTATTTTTTGGCGCACAGGCTTGGAGCGCGGGGCCTCTGCGGCCTGTTGCTCGCGGACAGGCCAAGACTGCGGGGGCGCAGGGCACGGACAGCCCGCGCCCGCTGCTTGCACCGCCCGTCTGTCGGGCTTCCAAAATCGGTTTTCGGGGTCAAAACTTTAATATAAATAAAGTTAAGGAGCGGTTTTATGGCCTTTTTTGTCACACGCTCGGCCACTTGTCAAGCGGCTAAATCGTTGTTGGGAAAAACGAAGTGCCTTGTAGTTTCACCTAAGTGCTTTGTAATTTTTTCCAAGTGCTTTGTAGTTTTGCGTAAGTGCCGGGTAGTTTTGCCCTCTGCCGGCTTTCTAAAAAAGGGGAAAGCCTGCGTGTGCACGGCTTTCCCCATTGGTCTATGACAAAGTTACGAAATATTTTCGGGAAATCCAAATCGGCCTTTCTGCGTTTTAACATTTTGGCCACATCGGGGGAGCGCGCTCCCCGATGTGGAAATTAGGAATTAGAAATTAGGAATTAGGAATTGGCCGTCCGGCGGCGGTCCTAATCGGAAGCACTCATCCGAATGACATTTCATATTACGGGCGGCGGTTCGGCTGGTTAGAGCAAGCTCTATTGTGCTCACCTTGCACCGTAATTCCTAATTCCTAACTCCTAATTCCTAATTAAAAACACGCCTTCCACGTCAGGCGCCGGCCGTCGGGTGTTTCGAGGGTAATCAGGTGGACACCGTGGCCGGGCCGCAGCACGAGGGTGCCGTCGGCGGCGTGGCTTTGTAGCAGCCGTCCTGCGGCGTCGTAGACCCGCACCGTGCCGTGTGCACCGCGCAGGCACAGTGTGCCGGCGTCGGCCCAGCTGAGGGCAGGTGCTTCGCCCGTGGTGGACCCGATGCCCGTGGCGGTCTCGCTGCCGTCAAAGGTGAAGGTGGCGGTGTCGCTCTCGTTGCCGCCGCGGAACAGGCCGGAGATGGCGTACTCGTGGGCGCCGGCCTGTGCGTTGCTGTCGATGAAGAGCAGGTTGCCCGTGGTGCCCGCCTCGACGCCGTCGCGGTAGATGCGGAAGCCCACCGGGAACTGCAGTTCAGCCATTGGTTCCGTCACGTCGGCATCCCATCCGCTCAGGGTCGTCATCGTCTTGGGCGCGGCATAGGACAGTTCGGCACTGACGTAGAAGTTGCCCTGCGGATCCAGGGCTTCCTCCCACTCGTCCTCGAACTTCAGCAGGCAGCCGCCCGGCTGGTAGGGCCCTGCGTCCGTCATGAGGGCAAATCCCTTCTGCGAGCTGACCAGGTGAGCGCCGATATAGTAGGTGCGTCCCTTGATGATGGTCACCGGGTCGGTCAGTGCCACGCGGCTCCAGGTACTTGTGCCGAACTCTTCGGCCTTTCGGCTGGAGACAAGCTTGGGGTTGCGTCCGTTTTTGTCCGTCTCCCACACGCGTACCTCGTAGGTCGAGGTGCTCGGCAGGGTGAGCGGGAAGATGTTGACGGCCGTGATGCGTGCGCCCTTGTAGACCAGCAGGTCCTCGGCCGAGAATCGCTGCACGTAGTCCAGCGAATCCACGCCGCCGATGTTCAGTTGGTTGTACGCTCCGTCCACCGGGGTCAGGTCTATGCGCGTCAGGCGGTTGCCCAGCGTCCAGCGCAGGGTGTTTACGCCGTCTGTGCGTGTACAGGTGAAGCCCTGCACGCGGTTCACGGGGATGATGAGTGTGTCGGCCACGTAGGGCGACACGTTGTCGTCGGCATAGAGGGCGTCGACGCTGTATTCGAGCAGTCCCTCGTTCTCGGGTTTTTCGTCGTAATAGCTCAGTGCGGTGGTTGTGCCCAGCACTTGGTTGTTGCGGTAGATGGTGTAGGCCGTCGGCCGCGGGTATTCGGCGTTGCCCTCCGGGGCTTGCCATGTCAGGGAGACGTCGCCGCGGCTCGCTTCGGCCTTCAGGGCGACGGGGGCGGGCGGCACGGTCAGTGCGGTGTAGTCGAAGTCAATGCCGCCGGCGTTCTCGGCGATGCCGGTCAGGGTGAAGTAGGAGCGGCGTCCCGTGATAGACTTGCCCGAGGGCAGGGTAGCGTCCGAGAAGGCCGTCACGCCCGCACTGCCCGGGAAGGGAGCAGCATCGGAAGTCAGGTCTCCGTACGAGAAGGACGACTCCGAGGGCTCGCGGCCGGCATTGGCGCAGACCGTATACATGGCTTGCGGGTGAAAGGCGTTGAGGGTGTTGAGCGTGGTACGCTGTGCGATCAGATTTTCATTGGCACGGTAGATCAGCAGTCCGCTGCCGGGCAGCGCGCTGTTGAAGTTGCCGCGCTTCTGGCAGTTTTCCAGGATGAAATATTCGCCGGGGACCGTCGTGTTGATGCGATAGGCCACCGCTTCGTCGCAGGCGGCCGGCATGTTGCGCACCTGTGTCGTGGCGCTGAGCAGGGTGGGGGTCACCCATCCCATGGCTATTTTCTGCCACATGTTGATGGGTCCGGGGCGGTTGCCGTATTCGCCGTTCCATGCGCCCGAGCCCATCAGGTCCCATACGCCTGTGCCGCCGTAGCTGCCTCCGCTCTTTTCGTAGTCGGTATCATAGAAGTCCGGTGCTCCCAAGTTGTGGCCAAATTCATGGCAGATGACGCCGATGTTCGTCAGGCTGCCGTCGCTCTGTTGCTCGGGTTCGATGGTGTAGCGGCTCACGGTGATGCCGTCGATGGTCAGTCCGTAGATTTCGCTGCTGTGCGACCAGATGTCTGTGCTGCTTCCGGTCATTTCCTGTCCCATGCCCTGGTGGATGACGGCCAGTCCGTCCAGTACGCCGTCGCCATCGTTGTCAAACTCTGTCAGGTCTATTTCGTCCTCTATCATGAGTAGTGCCTCGCGAATCAGACTTTCGGCCGCTTCGGTGCCGTAATATCGCTTCGCTCCGTTGACTGTTATCCAGCGGGTGACGGTTGTTTCCACGTCAAACTGCCCGTAGCTTTGTTCCAGGTAATAGTCGCGGAAACTACCTACGCCGGCGTAGCCCGTCTGGTTCATCAGGTTGTGGAAATCCTGCTGCGAGTAGGTCGTCTGTGTGTCGTTGAAGTTCACCAGGAGCATGAGCAGTTTCCGCTTGCCCTTGGTGGGGAAGGAATTTTCCAGTTGCAGGTTTTTCGCCCGTTGCATTCCGGCGCGCTGCGGAGCCGGCAGGTTGGGCTGCAGGGGCGGGAGCAGGGTGCGGGTCGGCATCAGTCGCGGCTGGATGCCGAGTGTTTGTGCGGGATGCGAGGTGCCTTCGTAGCGCAGGGTCGAGGCGGCGATTTCTCCCGCCGGTGTGGGCTGCGCAAAGGTCCAGAATCCCTCGTTGTCGCGCAGCAGGGTGTAGCCGTCGGGCGTCATGGCCCAGTTCATCCGTTCGTCGCCGCGCAGGTACAGGCAGACTTCCCGACCCGAGGGCTGCTTCACGCGCAGCAGTCCGGGGTAGGCAGGCACGGCGTGCGCTGCCGGGAGGGCAAATCCGGCCGACAGGAGGACGGCCAGGCCGCGGCGTGCGAAGCGGCGTATAATATTATAGGTGTGCATAGTGGTAGGTTTTATTTCGGTGGAGGGTAGTTGCGGCCGGCCTGCGCCCCGGTGGCTGTGGCGGGCCGTTTGGCAAACGACAGAGCGGAGGCCGCCTTCTGGTGAAAGCCGCCTCCGCTTGTCCGGCATGCTATTTGTGGCAAATGGTCATGTCGTGGGATTTACTTCTTCAGCACTTTTACGGCGCCGCTGCGTCCTGTCACGATGTAGGTGCCTGCCGGCAGGTCGCCCAGGGCCACCTGCGTGCTGTTTTCCTCGGCAATCACGGTGCGTACAGCGCGGCCGGCGGCGTCGAAGAGCACGATGCGTTCGCCTGCCTGCGTACCGCTCACGTGCAGCCGGTTGTCGCTGACGCGTGCGTCAAACTTCACCGTGCCGTCCGTGCCGATGGCCACGATGCCGTCGGGTGCGCCGGGCGTCGGGGTGGCCCACAGCGTCAGGTTCAGGTTGAGTCCGGCCTGGTCGGCGTCGACTTTGTCCACGCTATACCAGCCGCCGTCGGGCGTGAATCCCTCGGGACCGGCCGTAGGCTGCACATAGATGCCCGTGCTGCCGGCTTTGCTCCTCGCCAGTCCGAAGGCGACGTACGAGCGCGTCACGTTGGGGTCGGGCGAGTCGATGGGGAAATTCTTGTCAAACTCGAAAGCTACGTAGAAGTTGCCGTAGACGGTGATCGGGTTGTCGCTCAGGCTGAAGCCCCACATCTTCGGGTGCTCGTAGCCGATACCTACGTCGCCAAATTCGGCGGTCATTGTCGACACTTTCCGTCCGAAGCAGACGCTCTCGTCGAGGCGGCCGTCCTTTTCGCCGTAGAAGGCGATGGTGAAGGGGTGGTTGCGGTCTTCGGCCGTGTAGCTGCTCATGCGCGAGTAGGCCACGAGCCACGTGCTGATGTCGGAGATTGTCAGGTACTTGGGCGCGCGCACCGAGTAGCGCTGGGCCAGGCGGCGGTAGTAGTGGTTCGGTCCGCTCACATAGTCAAACTCGGGGTCGGTGGCGTAGGTAGGCATCACGTCATAGAACGAGAGGAGCTTGTCGTCGGCCGGATTGTAGTTCATCAGGCCCACCAGTTCGTTGTCGTTGGGCTTGAATACCTGAATTTCCTTGACGGTGGACTTCTCGTACTTGCTGTTTTTCACCTTCAGCGTCACTTCGTAGGTGCCGGCGGTCGGGAACTGGAAGTTAGGGTGCTTTTCGGTGGAAGTCTCGGGCACTGCGCCGGGCACGCTCCACTCGTATTCCGTAGCTTCCGTCGAGAGGTTGGTCAGTTTCACGGGTTCGTTGTCGAAGACCACCAAGCGGTTTTCGAAGATGTCGTACCAGGTGCTGATGCTGAAGTCTGCCGTGGGGCGCATGATGCCGTTGGCGGCGCGCACTGTCACGTCGTCCACGGCCACGTCGCCGCAGTAGGCCGCAGCCGAGCTCAGGTTGAGGGCGAAGCAGTACTGGCCGCTCACCATCGGGGTGAAGCTGACGCTCTGGTAGGTCCATCGGGGCAGCGAGGTGCCCTCGATTTTCAGCAGTTCGGTCGTTTGTGCCGCAGCCTCCTGCTCATTGCCCACCGTGACGCTCAGGTCCGTGCTTTGCAGTACGCCGCCCGTGCTGTTGCCGGGCATGTAGAGGTAGAAGGAGAAGATGTATTCCTGTCCGGCCTCCATGTCGAAGAACGGGGTGTAGGTGCGCTCGTCGCGGGCCACGGTGCTTTCGGTCGTCACCATGTAGTAGGTGCCCGTGACGGCGGCCAGGGAGTTCATGCTGGCCGTGACAAAGGGCAGCGAGCCCGTGGCAGCCCATCCCATCGGCAATTGGCTCGAGCCGTCGTAGTCACCGTTTTCGTTGTCAAAGGATTGTTGGTAGGGCATTTCCTGTGTCTCGTGGACAATGGCTTCCTTGTATTTTTCCAGGTCGGCCATTGAGCGCGGTGCCAGTTCGGCGGTAGTGGCCGAGGTCACGATGCCCGTCACCTTGAGTTTCTCGGTAGGCGCCTCTTCGTAGTAGAGGTCGCCATCGGCAAAGAAGTGGAGGGCGATTTCCGTCGTTTGGTCGGTCAGTACATAGTCGATGTCCTCCTCGAAGACGTCGCCGGGTTCCGCGTCCTTCACCCATACGCCGTCCACACTTACCAGGCGGTTCACGTAGTCAGCCGGTGCTGCGGCCAGAGCGGCCGGTGTCACGGGCTGTGCGGGCAGTGCGTTGCCCTGGCTCACCACGGTAAAGGGCGCTGCGTCGGCGGGCACGGTCAGTGTCAGCGCCTTGCCGTCCACTGCCACGCTGCACTTTACGTCCGTCAGGCGGTCGCCGGTTGCGACGGTCGTTCCTGCGGGGAGCGAGATGCAGGCTGCACCTGTGGCATCCTGCACATAGGCTGTGCCGGCGGCGGCATCGAAATGGCTCACCACCACTTCGCCCTTGTAGGTGTAGACCGGTGTCGTGTCGAATCCGTCGGCCAATGCGTCGGCCAGCGCGCTCAATTCGCCCGGCACGACGGCGGCGGGGCTTTCACCCTCGATAGTGATGTCGTCGAGGGCCACGGTGCCACACTGTGCCATCTTCGTATTTACATGAAAGGCGAAGCAGTACTCGCCGTCGGCTTCGGGGGTGTAGGTAAAGGTGTATTGTGTCCAGTCGGCGTGCACCTGTTCGGGCGTGGTGCCCAGTGTGGTGGTCTGTGCCGCGGCGTTCTGTGCAGTGCCGGCCGTCACGGCGATTTGCGTGTAGCGGACCATGGCGGGTGTGCCGCCGGGGGCGTAGAGCCAGAAGGACACCGTGCAGGGCTTTCCGCCCTGCAGTGCAAATGTGGGGGTATAGAGCACCTCGTCGCGGTTCTGCATATAGCTGCCCACGTTGCCGATGATGTACGAGCCCGACTTGGCGGGGACGCCCAGGTCCGTGGCCACTTGTCGGCTCAGGGCGTAGGTGCCTTCGCTCAGCCAACCGGTGGGTACGCCGGCGCCGTCGGCGAAGTCGGCCGAGTTGTCAAAACCCTGCTCGTAGTAGAGTTCGTCTGCCTGCATCGGCGTGAAACCGCACGCTGCAGCGCAGAGGAGGGAGAGTAGAACTTTCTTCATGTGAATATGTATTTGTTGATGATTGCTCGGTGTCGGCGGGAGCACCGCCTGTGCCCCTTATCAACTGTCAAGGGCTGTTTAGTTTTTGCAAAAGTATTAATAATCGGGCGACAGACCAACAAAAAAATGAAAAATTCCTTGTTTTCGTGGAAATAAGACACTCTTCCTTGGTGGTGGAAGCACGCTCCTTGCCGTTAGGCCCCACATTTTTAATATAAACTATGTTAAGGTGCGGTTTTATGGCCTTTTTTGTCACACTGCCTGCGTCGGGCAAAATGCCCAAGTAGCACCCGGGAAAAACCAAGTGCCTTGTAGTTTTATCGAAGTGCTTTGTAATTTTTTCCAAGTCCTTTGTAGTTTTGCGCAAGTGCCGGGTAATTTTGCCTCCTGCCGGCTTACTAAAAAGGGGAAAGCCCGTGTGTGTCCGGCTTTCCCCTATGGGTCTACGACAAAGTTACGAAATTTTTTCGGGAAATCCAAATCCGCCCTTTTTCGTTTTAACAATTGGGATTCTCCTCTGTGTGCCTCTTGGCAGTACCCATTAGGGTCGTAGCATCATTGTTGAAGTTTTTGGCACAATACGGGATTTTCGTCAGCCAACCGTCTTATGCTGCAACTCTTCGTGATTTTACAGGCGTTCGAGCGTGGATATTTCCACTTCTCTGCCTATGATTTTGGGGTACTTCATGCCGAATTGTTTTGTTGCGCTGCAAAAGTGCATTTTTAGCTTAGGCGCTTGTATTTTCCTGCTTAAAAATCAGCGAAAACGGGGATTTTCTTTTGAATTTCGCTGATTTTTCAACAGGAAATAGCCCCTTTTTCGGACGGTGTATACC
>SFCP01000091.1 GCA_004558535.1 Bacteroidales bacterium
TGGGCGGCTATATGGCCTCGCCCGCAGCACAGCCGCAGTCGGACGATGCTACGGGAAGAGCCTTGAGGGAGGGCTATGTGACAGTGATACCCGGCACCCGCGGTCGCAATTCTGCCTTGCCCGCAGACGAAGCATACGCCAAAACGCATAAAGGCGTGAGGAGTGGTCAGACGGTCTATACGGGTCGTGCGCCAAAGGCTATCCTCGACCTGAAAGCCGCTATCCGCTATCTGCGCCACTTTGACAAGGAGATGCCGGGCGATGCCGAGCGCATAGTCACCGACGGAACAAGTGCAGGAGGTGCTATGTCGGCGCTGATGGGGGGGGCAACGGGCAACCATCCTGCCTACACCGAACTGCTGCAGGAAATGGGGGCAGCCGATAAGCGTGATGACGTGTGCGCCTCGGTCTGCTACTGCCCCATCATCGACCTCGACCATGCTGACATGGCCTACGAATGGCTGTATCAGCAGACAGATTGCCGTCGGGCCCTTGACGAAACACACAGGGGCTACACCAAGGAGCTGGCTGCATTGTTCCCTGCGTATGTGAATAGCCTGCACCTGAGAATGGCTGACGGCGCAGAGCTCAATGCCAACAATTACCTTGACTACATGAAGAGCGAATTGATCCGTTCGGCACAGATCGCCAAGAATGCAGGAGCAGACATCCCCGACAGCATCGGCTTCGTGTTCAGCAGTTCGGCAGGGGGCATGTTCGCAGCACCCATAAACGGTGGCATGCGGCCTGGGACGCAAGGCGAAGGGCGCCCTGTGATGCAGGGAGGTCAGCCGCCGAGGGGTCTACACCCTAACCGAGGCGGAGCGGGACGTAAGCAGCGCGGTGAATACATCATCGACCTTGATATCCAAAAATACCTGAACTATGTCGTATCTACCCAGCCCCTGAAGGGCGTCCCGGCCTTTGACAGCTGGATAAAGGGCATCAATGCTGTCAGCGGAGAGAATGAGGAGTTTGGTGATGAAACCGGCAATAGCGTGAACTTCACCGATTTTACGGCGCAAAAGAATGGTACAACCGTCAGCGATAACGTCCGGCGGAACGTTTATTTGATGAACCCCATGAATTTTATAGACGATGCTAATACGATGGTAGCTCCTCACTGGTACATCCGTCATGGTGCACTGGACCGTGATACCGCTTTCCCCATACCCATCAATTTCGCCATCAAACTCCGGAACGCCGGCAAGGACGTGAATTTCCGCTTGGCTTGGAATCGTCCGCATAGTGGCGACTACGCCCTTGATGAACTCTTCCAATGGATGGCCGAGATTACAAAGCAGTAGGATGGCAACGGGATAAAGTCAGGCACAGGGAGTGTGCGAGGGGAACCGCTGATTAAGAAAAAAAGGAGTACAGCCGCTTATCTGCGATTGTACTCCTTCGCTTTTGTAGTTGCGGAGGCCCGACTCGAACGGACGACCTCCAGGTTATGAGCCTGGCGAGCTACCAACTGCTCCACTCCGCGATGTTTTCTTTCGTTTACGGGTGCAAAGGTAATGACTTTTCTGCTAAACTTCCAAATTTTTCTTGCATTATTTTGCATCCCGGCGCGATTTTCTGTGTTTTCAGCAGTTTTCGGCAGCGGTAGGGCGGAGCTTACCCTATATTTTCGTACCTTTACGGGCGGTTTGTGCGCCTGCGGAGCGGCAGCGTCCCCCCTACGGGACTACGGGGACTGTCGTTCAAATTCCTCCCCTCGCCTTGCCACCCCTACGGAGCTATGCGCCTTGTGTGCTTTTACCACCCCTTTTGTTTAACCCACAAGAAAAAAGAATAAGTTTGTCATGAAGATATATCGCAACCTGCCGCGATGCCTTTCCCTCCGGTACGTATCGTCCGCCCTTGTGTCTATCGTCCTGCTGTGGAGCTGCGGCGGAGAAAAATCCGCCGATGGCGCCGACTCTCAAAATCATTCCGCCAAGCGTGCAGCAGATGAAGCGGCTGCCCTACCCTGTCTGACTGCTGCCAGGAAGGCCTTGGCCGAGAAAGATTTCGCTACGGCCTCGGCAAAGGTGACCGAGTTGCGCAAGTCGTACCCCATGGCCATCACAGCCCGCGAACAGGCGCTGCTGCTGTGGGATTCCATCCAGTGGCTGGAGGCAGAGGAGCAAGTGCGTGCATGGGATGCAAGGGTGCAGGAGGAAACGGCAGCACAGGGGGATAGCCTGCAGGCCGAACTGGAAGATTTGCTGCGCCGTGTAGAATTTTACAAGCGCAAGTTGGTGCACGACAAGAAAGCGCAGCAAGGCGGTGCCACCAACAAGGATGATGCGGAGGTGCAGGCATGAGTATGGACCCCACGGCACTGAACGAGGCACAGCGCGAGGCGGTGCTCTACGATGAGGGACACCTGCTGGTCATAGCCGGCGCCGGCTCGGGCAAGACCCGCGTGCTGACGCACAAGATTGCCTACCTGCTGCAAAGTGGCATCTCTCCCTACGAAATCATGGCCCTCACCTTTACGAACAAGGCTGCAGCGGAAATGAAGAGCCGCATTGCCGGGCAGGTGGGCGCCGAACAGGTGCGCTATCTCACCATGGGCACCTTTCACTCCGTGTTCCTGCGGATCCTGGCACGCGAAATCGAATACACCGACTACGCGCCGGGCTTCACCATCTATGACCCTACGGACACACGCAGCCTGATAAAATCGATTGTCAAGGAGATGGAGCTGAACGAAAAGGTGTACAAGCCGCAGGTGATCGCAGCCCGCATCTCTGATGCTAAGAACAGGTTGCTGACCGCCGAAGCCTATGCTGTAGTGCCTACCCTGCCGCATAAAGACAAGGTGCACGACATCCCCCTGACGCATGCCATCTATAGCGAATACCAACGGCGCATGCTGGCAGCCAATGCCATGGATTTCGACGACCTGCTGCTGAATACCTACCTCCTGCTACAGCAGCATACCGAGGTGCGCGACAAGTACCGACGGCGGTATCGGCGCATTCTGGTGGACGAGTATCAGGACACGAACTATGCGCAGCACCTGCTTATCCAACAGCTTTGCGGGAGGGAAACAAAGGTGTGTGTCGTGGGCGATGATGCGCAGAGCATCTATGCCTTTCGCGGTGCCGACATTGACAATATCCTTAGTTTTCAGGCAGAGTTTGCGCAAGCCAAGGTTATCAAGCTGGAACAAAACTACCGCTCCACGCAAACGATTGTCGGCGCGGCCAACAGCATTATCCGGCACAATGCCAACCAAATCCAGAAAGAGGTATATAGTAGGAACGAACCGGGCAGACGCATCCCAGTACTTCCGGCTTACAGCGACAAGGAGGAGGGATGCAAGGTGGCGGCAAAAATACGCTTGCTGCACCAGAGGGAGAATGTCCCCTATCACGAGATGGCAGTCCTGTACCGTACGAATGCGCAAAGCCGTGCCATCGAGGAGGCCCTGCTGAACGCAGACCTGCCCTATCGTATATATGGCGGAATGTCGTTCTACCAGCGGAAGGAAATCAAGGACCTGCTGGCCTATATCCGCTTGGTGTGCAACCCCAACGATACGGAGGCCCTGCGGCGCATCCTCAATTTTCCGGCACGCGGCATCGGCAAGGTGACAGAGAACAAAATCATACAGGCTGCGGCCACCGCCGACTGCTCGGCATGGCAGGTGATGCAGGAACTATCGGCCCATGAGCTGAAACTGAGCAAAGCCACGCAGGAAAAACTTTCTGCCTTCTGTGACCTCATCGAAACATTCCGTACAAACCTGCACGATACTGACTGCTATACACTTACAGCACGTATCATCCGCGAAAGTGGTATCATGGCGGAGTATACCAGGGACAGGAGTGTAGAGAGCAAGAGTGCCATCGAGAACATGGAGGAAATGCTTAACGCCATCCAGGGGTTTGTTGGCGACGTCATCGAGGAAACCGGTCAGGCACTGGTCACGTTGCCCGAATATCTCAGCCAGGTATCGCTCCTCACCGATGTAGATGACCGGCAGGACGCCGAGAGTGCCGTCACGCTGATGACCATTCATGCTGCAAAGGGACTGGAGTTTGATGCTGTCTTTGTAACAGGGCTGGAGGAGGACCTGTTTCCCGCAGCTTCGGCACGCGTCAACCCGCGTGAGATGGAGGAGGAGCGACGCCTGTTCTACGTGGCAGTGACCCGTGCCCGGCGCTATTGTCTCCTCTCCTACGCCCGTTCCCGCTTTCGCTATGGCACGCTCGAGGACTGCATCCCCAGTCACTTCATCCGGGAGATTGCACCGCAGTACCTGTGTCGCGAAGAGGAGTTCCTCCGAAGCAGTCCTATCTTGCCGTCCGCATCCCGCCGTTCGCCGTTTGCATCCCCGACTTCAGGTTCCGCGTCCTCAGTTCCACGCTCTGCATCCCCGACATCACGTTCCGCATCCCCGACGCCTGCTGCTCCCTCTGTGGCTGTGCGAGGCAGAGCGGCTGTGATGCCATCGGACGGACAGGACGGAGCCGCCGGCATCCGTGTGGGTGACATGGTGCAGCACGAACGCTTCGGCATCGGTTGCGTGCAGCGGCTGGAGGGTAGCGGCGTCAGTCTCAAGGCTTGCGTGGAGTTTCAGTATGCAGGCACCAAGACACTGCTGCTGAAATTTGCAAAGCTTAAAGTATTATAAAAGGTGCCGGCAGGATATACTACCTGCCCCGTTTCTCCGTTTATTTACTTTCGCCCAACTCCTAATTGCATATTTGCGGCTGTGGCTCGGCAATCAAAGCAAGCTTTATTGTGCTCGCCTTGCACCGTAATTCCTATTTAAAAGAAGATTCCTAATTCCTAATAAAATAATGCGCTCTCTCTTTCTGCTCCTTGCACTTTGCACCCTGTCTGCCTTTGGCCAAAACGACCGAAGCAGGATCTTCGGCCGGGTAGTCGACGATTCCGGCAGCCCCATTGAGTTGGCCACCGTACAGGTGCGGGGACAGGGCGTCCTCACCGTGACCAACCTCCACGGCGAGTACACCCTCTACTGTCAGTCTGCCGACTCCGTAGCAGTAGTCTACTCGATGATTGGCTACGAAACGCGTCGCCGCCTGCTTCGCCGCCCTGCCGACTCCGTACGCATAGACATCACCCTGCCCGCCATCGATGCTACAATCGGTGAAGCCTTGGTCACGGGGCAGCACCTGCAGACCGGTACTACACAGCGCATCAAACCCGTGGATTCCCACCTCATGCCCTCTACCACCGGCAATGGCGTTGAGGAAATCATTGCTACACAGGCCGGTGTCAGTACCCACAACGAACTCTCCTCGCAGTACAACGTGCGCGGCGGCTCGTTCGATGAAAACTGCGTCTACCTCAATGGCGTCGAGGTCTATCGTCCGTTCCTCGTCCGTTCCGGTCAGCAGGAGGGACTGAGCATTATCAATTCCGATATGGTGGAGAGCATCAACTTCTCCTCCGGTGGCTTCGAGGCGCGCTACGGCGACCGCATGTCCTCCGTGCTCGACATCACCTACAAGCGTCCCGAGCACTTCGAAGCCTCGGCCAACGCCTCCATGCTCGGCACCGGAGCCTATGTGGGATGGGGAGGACCGCATCTCAGTATGATGACTTCCGTGCGCTACAAGACCACGCGCTATCTGCTCGGATCCATGGACACCAACGGCGAGTACCGACCCAACTTCCTCGACTACCAGGCCTACCTGTCATGGCGGCCCAACGCTCGCTGGTCGTTCGACGTATTGGGCAACATCTCCGACAATCACTACAACTTCCGACCCGAAGACCGCGAGACGCATTTCGGCACCATGCAGGAGGCCAAGAGCTTCAAGGTATATTTCGACGGACAGGAGCGCGACCGCTTCCGCACCCTATTTGGTTCAGCCACACTCACCCGCCATTTCAACTCCGACACCTACCTGGCCCTGCAATTTTCCTCTTTCAATACCCGCGAGCAGGAAACCTATGACATACAGGGAGAGTATTGGCTGAACGAAGCCACTTCGCAGGAACAACTGGGCGTGGGAACCTACATGGAGCATGCCCGCAACCGTCTGCGTGCCAATGTGACCAATGTAGGGCTGCGATTTCGCACACGCCTCAATCGCCATACGTTACAGGCCGAACTCAATTGGCAGCACGAAGATATCCGCGAAAATTCCCGGCAGTGGGAGATGCGTGACTCGATGGGCTACTCCCTGCCTCACCAACCCGACGTGTTGCAGCTCATCTTTGCCGAGCAATCCCGCAATGAACTGAAATCCAACCGCTGGGAAGCTTTTGCGCAAGATACCTGGCGCTTCAAGAACAAGGCAGGTCTCTTCAACCTGACCTACGGCCTGCGGCTGTCGCATTGGGACTGGAACCGCGAAACCATCGTGTCGCCGCGTGCCTCCATCGGTTGGTTGCCCGCCTTCAGCGAGCGCTGGACCTTCCGCTTTGCCACAGGTGTCTACTATCAGGCTCCGTTCTACAAAGAGCTGCGCGATACGACCATCGTGGGCGGCATCTCCACCGTCACGCTCAACCGCGATATCCAATCGCAGCGCTCCATCCACTTCGTGCTGGGTGGCGACTACACATTCCGCGTGATGGACCGCCCCTTCCGCTTTACCGCTGAAGCCTGGTACAAAGCCCTCTCCCACCTTGTCCCCTACAGTGTAGACAACGTGCGCATCGTCTACTATGGTCGCAACATGACCAAAGGCTATGCAACCGGCATCGACTTCAAACTCTTTGGCGAGTTTGTACCCGGCACAGATTCATGGCTCACTTTCTCCATCATGCGTACCAAGGAGAAATACAATGGCGAATGGATACCGCGCCCCACCGACCAACGCTACAACCTGTCGCTCTATTTCAGCGATTATTTCCCTGGCACCACACGCTGGCTCTTCACCCTGAAGGCTGCGCTGGCCGATGGACTGCCCTTTGGGCCGCCCCACAGCGACCGCTCCCGGCACACATTCCGTGCTCCTGCCTACAAACGGGTGGACCTCGGTATGCGCTACCGGCTCATCAGTAATGAAGACCGGCACCTGCGGACACGTAGCGGCGCACGCCTGCTGTTGCGCAACGCCTGGATAGGTCTGGACGCCTTCAACCTGCTCGGCATCAAGAA
>SFCP01000092.1 GCA_004558535.1 Bacteroidales bacterium
GGAGGGGAGATGTGCTATTATATCCAAGCGCTCAGGGAACGGCGCCGAGAGGCGGCGGGAATGAGCGGCAGGGACCTTGAAAACGATACAGGAAAATGGAAGCGAACAAAACGACAGTTAATTCTGAAATGAGTTTTGACTTGGATCGCGGTAGTGAGTTGGAAGACTTACGACACCAGATAAACCAAGTTAAGGATTAAACACAAGAGTTTGATCCTGGCTCAGGACGAACGCTGGCGGCGTGCCTAACACATGCAAGTCGAGCGGGGAACACTGGAAGCTTGCTTTTGGTGTTTCTAGCGGCGGACGGGTGAGTAACGCGTGAGCAATCTGTCTCAGACAGGGGGATAACGCAGCGAAAGTTGCACTAATACCGCATAAGACCACAGAGCCACATGGCATAGGGGTCAAAGGAGCAATCCGGTCTGAGGTGAGCTCGCGTCCCATTAGGTAGTTGGTGAGGTAACGGCCCACCAAGCCTGCGATGGGTAGCCGACCTGAGAGGGTGATCGGCCACACTGGAACTGAGACACGGTCCAGACTCCTACGGGAGGCAGCAGTGGGGAATATTGGGCAATGGGGGAAACCCTGACCCAGCAACGCCGCGTGAGGGAAGAAGGTTTTCGGATTGTAAACCTCTGTCCTAAGAGAAGAGGGGAAGACGGTATCTTAGGAGGAAGCCCCGGCTAACTACGTGCCAGCAGCCGCGGTAATACGTAGGGGGCGAGCGTTGTCCGGAATGATTGGGCGTAAAGGGCGTGTAGGCGGCTTTATAAGTCTGGAGTGAAAGTCCTGTTTTCAAGATGGGAATTGCTTTGGATACTGTAGGGCTTGAGTGCAGGAGAGGTTATCGGAATTCCCGGTGTAGCGGTGAAATGCGTAGAGATCGGGAGGAACACCAGTGGCGAAGGCGGGTAACTGGACTGCAACTGACGCTGAGGCGCGAAAGTGTGGGGAGCAAACAGGATTAGATACCCTGGTAGTCCACACTGTAAACGATGAATGCTAGGTGTAGGGGGTATCGACCCCTTCTGTGCCGGAGTAAACACAATAAGCATTCCGCCTGGGGAGTACGGCCGCAAGGTTGAAACTCAAAGGAATTGACGGGGGCCCGCACAAGCAGCGGAGCATTACCAGGTCTTGACATCCACTTAAAGCCATAGAGATATGGTGTGAGCTTGCTCGAAGTGAGACAGGTGGTGCATGGTTGTCGTCAGCTCGTGTCGTGAGATGTTGGGTTAAGTCCCGCAACGAGCGCAACCCTTGCTGATAGTTACTAACGTGTAAAGACGAGGACTCTATCAGGACTGCCGGGGACAACTCGGAGGAAGGTGGGGACGACGTCAAATCATCATGCCCCTTATGACCTGGGCTACACACGTGCTACAATGGCCGTTACAAAGAGAAGCGAGGCTGTAAAGCGGAGCAGATCTCAAAAAAGCGGTCTCAGTTCGGATTGTGGGCTGCAACCCGCCCACATGAAGTCGGAGTTGCTAGTAATCGCGGATCAGCATGCCGCGGTGAATACGTTCCCGGGCCTTGTACAGAGCCAGCCACCTAAGGTGAGATCAATGACTGGGGTGAAGTCGTAACAAGGTAGCCGTATCGGAAGGTGCGGCTGGATCACCTCCTTTCTAAGGAGAAAGCAGAGCAGAAATGCGAAGCTTCATCCTAAGGTCGATTGCAGAGCAATCTGCAGAGGAAAAAAGAGGAGCGAAAGCTCCAAGCGTCAGCGACGCAAAGAAAAGACTGTCGCGCTTCCTGCCTGTATCGTCTTCAAGGCCCCTGTGATAGGTGAGGTCCGATGCCTGTTTGGGGGTATAGCTCAGTTGGGAGAGCGCCTGCCTTGCAAGCAGGAGGCCAGCGGTTCGAACCCGCTTATCTCCACCAATTTGGGTCGCTAGCTCAGTTGGTTAGAGCACTCGCCTGATAAGCGAGAGGTCGGTGGTTCGAGTCCACTGCGACCCACCAGGGGTTTTCACCCCACGCACCTTGACAACTGCACAGCAAAAAAAGGACGAGAATAACGAGATTTAAAGGTTATTCAGGCCAGTTGCAATTTTATCGGAAACGAAAAAATAAGAATTGGTCTCAGGATTAAGTAATCAAGCGAACAAGAGCACAGGGTGGATGCCAATGGCACCAAGCGCCGAAGAAAGACGTGGCCAGCTGCGAAAAGCCACGGGGAGCCGCAAGCAGGCTTTGATCCGTGGATATCTGAATGGGGAAACCCGGCTGTGGTAATGCACAGTCACCGTATGATGAATACATAGTGATACGGGGGGCACTCCGGGAACTGAAACATCTAAGTACCGGAAGGAAGAGAAAGAAACATCGATTTCCTGAGTAGCGGCGAGCGAAAGGGAAGGAGCCCAAACCGAGGAGCTTGCTCCGAGGGGTTGTGGGCCAGCATTTATCGCGTAGATATGAGCAGAAGAGAGCTGGAAAGCTCCTCCAAAGAGGGTAAAAGGCCCGTAAGCGAAGGATCGAAACGAGAGCTGGTACCAGAGTACCGCAAGACACGAGGAATCTGGCGGGAAGCAGGGGGGACCACCCTCCAAGGCTAAATACGACTTGGTGACCGATAGCGCATAGTACCGTGAGGGAAAGGTGAAAAGAACCCCGGGAGGGGAGTGAAAGAGAACCTGAAACCCTGTGTTTACAAGCAGTGGAAGAACGATCAAAGTTCGACCATGTACTTTTTGTAGAACGGACCTGCGAGTTACGTTATGCAGCGAGGTTAAGATCTGGGAGGATCGGAGCCGGAGCGAGAGCGAGTCTGAATAGGGCGAAGAGTTGCATGACGTAGACCCGAAACCGGGTGACCTATCCATGGCCAGGTTGAAGTGAGAGTAAAATCTCATGGAGGACCGAACCAGACGTCTGTTGAAAAAGGCGGGGATGAGCTGTGGATAGCGGAGAAATTCCAATCGAACCCGGAGATAGCTGGTTCTCCTCGAAATAGCTTTAGGGCTAGCCTCGTATTAGATTACTGGAGGTAGAGCACTGAATGGGCTAGGGGGCCACAAAGCTTACCGAACCCTATCAAACTTCGAATGCCAGGGAATTGATGTACGGGAGTCAGTCCGCGAGAGATAAGTTCCGCGGGCAAAAGGGGAACACCCCAGATCGTCCGCTAAGGTCCCGAAGTGCACGTTAAGTGGAGAAGGATGTGGAATTGCACAGACAACCAGGATGTTGGCTTAGAAGCAGCCATACATTTAAAGAGTGCGTAATAGCTCACTGGTCGAGTGGTTGTGCGCCGAAAATGTCCGGGGCTCAAACGTGCCACCGAAGCGGCGGATTTCAGTGAAAACTGGAGTGGTAGAGGAGCAACGTATGCGGGTTGAAGCCGTACCGAGAGGAGCGGTGGACTGTATACGAGAGATAATGCAGGTATGAGTAGCGAGAGCAACGCGAGAAACGTTGCCGTCGAAAGCCCAAGGTTTCCTGGGGAAGGTTCATCCGCCCAGGGTAAGTCGGGGCCTAAGCCGAGGACAGAAGTCGTAGGCGATGGATAGCAGGTGGATATTCCTGCACCGCCGAGGAATGAGGCAGTGACACAGAAGGATAGCTCGAGCCGGGTGATGGTCAACCCGGTCCAAGCGGTAAGCTTGGGATGTAGTGAAGTACGCATCCCTTTCAGGTGAGCCGTGATGGGGACCGAAATAAAGTAGGGAAGCGAGTGAGTTCACGCTGGCGAGAAAAGCTGCTAGTATATCCGAAGGCGCCCGTACCGGAAACCGACGCAGGTGGGCGAGGAGAGAATCCTGAGACGAACGGGAGAACCCTTGTTAAGGAACTCGGCAAAATGACCCCGTAACTTCGGGAGAAGGGGTGCCTCGAAAGAGGTCGCAGAGCATAGGCCCAAGCGACTGTTTAGCAAAAACACAGGTATCTGCGAAAGCGAGAGCTGACGTATAGGTGCTGACACCTGCCCGGTGCTGGAAGGTTAAGGGAAAATGTCAGGGCAACCGAAGCATAGAACCGAAGCCCCAGTAAACGGCGGCCGTAACTATAACGGTCCTAAGGTAGCGAAATTCCTTGTCGGGTAAGTTCCGACCCGCACGAATGGTGTAACGATTTGGGCACTGTCTCAACAGGGGGCCCGGTGAAATTGAAGTATGGGTGAAGATGCCCATTACCCGCGACTGGACGGAAAGACCCCGTAGAGCTTTACTGTAACCTGATATTGGATTTCGGTAACGGATGCACAGAATAGGTGGGAGACTGGGAAATACGTGTTTCGGCATGTATGGAGTCGCCGTTGGGATACCACTCTTCTGTTATTGGAATTCTAACATGACGCCGTAAGCCGGTGAATGGACAGTGTCAGGCGGACAGTTTGACTGGGGCGGTCGCCTCCGAAAGAGTAACGGAGGCGCCCAAAGGTACCCTCAGAATGGATGGAAACCATTCGAAGAGTGCCTGACTGCGAGACTGACAAGTCGAGCAGAGACGAAAGTCGGGCTTAGTGATCCGGCGGTATGAGAGTGGAATTGCCGTCGCTTAACGGATAAAAGCTACCTCGGGGATAACAGGCTGATCTCCCCCAAGAGTCCACATCGACGGGGAGGTTTGGCACCTCGATGTCGGCTCGTCGCATCCTGGCTGTTCCTAGTACGAGAGGACCGGAATGGACGCACCACTGGTGCAACTGTTGTTCTGCCAAGGGCACAGCAGGGAAGCGAAGTGCGGAAGAGATAAACGCTGAAGGCATCTAAGCGTGAAGCCCACCTCAAGAATAAGACTCCCATCTCTATAAGAGAGTAAGACCCCCGGAAGACTACCGGGTGATAGGTCAGCGGTGTAAGCGCAGTAATGCGTGAGCTTGCTGATACTAATAGGTCGAGGGCTTGATTTCAGGAAACTGAGACTAAGTCAAAGCAGTTGGCAAAAGTCCTATAAGAGCTGTGCAGTTGTCAGGGTAGCGCGAAAGCGAGGACCTTGAAAAGAGATTTCCGGTGGTAATGGCGAAGGGGTTCCACCTGTTCCCATCCCGAACACAGAAGTTAAGACCTTCAGCGCCGATGGTACTTGGCTGGACACGGCCCGGGAGAGTAGGTCGCCGCCGGATTCCAAAGGAAAGCGGAGTAGAGATACTCCGCTTTCCGATATTCCTCAGTAGCTCAATGGCAGAGCACTCGGCTGTTAACCGAGTTGTTGTAGGTTCGAGCCCTACCTGGGGAGCCATCCCGCCGCAGTTTCGCGGCGGGTTTTTGTTTTATATAGCTATTGTGTGCTTGCGATGCTGGCGTGTTTTCACAGCTCGAGCATGTACCCCAAGACGCAGTCTATTATCCCCTACGCCGATGACAGATTGGAGAAGTGTGCATGAATACCACGTTCAAGTATATGACGTTTAATTCCTCGTGCTCTTATGCTGGCTTGGCGAATATGCTGCTGCGATATGGCGTGGATACGCAGGATCGTGAAATTGCAAGGGATATGAAGCTGCCGTTTCTGTTTGCCTATGAGGAGGATGAGTACCGCGCGGGGCCAATGCTCCAAGGCGCGCAATGGTTTAATCTGTATCTGCATCCGCGGGGCCTTGAAATGCGGGAGACAGAGGTACCCGCACAAAGCGTGGCCGCATATTTGCGGCGGCAGCGCACGGCGATGCTGGGCATTCGGGGAATAGAAAACGGTAAGCACGCTGTCGTATATATCGGAAACAAACAGGAGAAGCTGGTGTTTCTCAACAATAAATGGGAGCGCGCGGACGCTCCCACACAGCTTCTCCTGACGGAACAAGCGCTTTTGTCCTATTTGGATGACAAGGTGATCATTGCTACTTTGGCGCCTGTTGCTCCTTGCACGGAGGATATCATAAGCCGCATGCGCCGTTCGATTACGGTTTTGCAACAAAACGCGAGCGAAATCTGCATGCTGTGTCAGGAGACAATGCCGGTCGCAGTGCTTCGCTCCCGAATGGATTCGCTATTTCGTGCGCTTCTGCTGGATGGTATAACCATGCTGAATTTGCTGGGCGAAAGCGACTTGGTGGCGCGCCTGCTGCCTTTGCAGCGCGGTTTGCTCAACGCCGTGCGCAATGAATCAGCGGCAAACGTTTTCCTTGGGGACTATCTTTCGCCCGATGCGCTCACTGCTGCTGCGCAGGCTTATGCAGCGCGTATTCAGCGAGAGATTGATAACATGGGGAATTAATAACAGCGATGGAGGCTGTAAGCAAGCTGGATAGTGATATGACTTGCAATAAACTCCTTCATCTGTATTTTCATGGCAGATATCATAATTCTATTGCCTATGCTGTAGCCCACCAGTGAGCCGATGGCCATAGCGCCTGCATTGGTGCAGTGAACGGCGGCGTTTTCGATATTTACGTTTTTGATTTCACCAACGCTGATGCCGAACAGCCCGGCGCCGACGATGAATTGATCGTTTTTATAAGTGAGATTGCTCACCGTATGGCCCTGTCCGTCGAAGGAGCCCAGGAACAGGGTGGTGCGGTTCTCCATGTCGTTCATATTGCCGAGGGGCCTCCAGTCCACGCCGGTCATGTCCAAATCGGCGGTCAGCACGAAATACGCGCCCATCGCGCCCATATAGCCGCTCTTGCTGCCGTCGTTTACGGTAGCGGCAAGATAAGCAAGCTGGTCTACGCTGGCAATCTGCCAGGGAGCGTCTGCTGTGCCGCTGCCGCCGGCAAAAGCGGTTTCCTCGGCCAGCGCCGGAATGCTCAGGAAGGTGAGCACCATGGTCAGCGCGCAGAGCAGAGACAGGATTTTGCGAAGCTGTTTCATTTGAAATATCTCCTTCAAAACGTATTTATGTCAACGTAGATTGCGAGGACATCGTAGTTGGAAACATTTAACCATTGCGCAAGAAAAAAGGCGTTAGCCTTTTTCCATACCCAGCAGATCCGCCCAGCCCATGCGGAAGAACCGGCGCAGCTGCAGCGCGTATACGATTGCTTCCTGCCGGCTTAGATCATGGCGGATTGTTTCGAACAGGCCGGAGTAAAAGACGTTCGAAGAGCATATGCACCATCAGCGCGCCCGTCTGGTCGTCCGTCAGCGCGCCGCGGCCGGTGCACTGCATGAAGCGGAACGTGTATTTTACATCGATATCGATCAGACTGTCGATCATCTTTTCATAGCAGTCCTTGTCGGAGCAGCGCGCCACCTCTTGATTGACGCTTATATCCAGCCATGGTATAATTTGTTTATTCAATAAGCACTTGCGGGGGCGCATATGGGCATTTTGATCTGCGGGCTGAACGGTGTAGGCAAAAGCACGATTGGACGGATCCTTGCACAGCGCCTGACATACGCTTTCATTGATAGTGAAGAACTGTTCTTTTCAAAAGAAAATGCAGCCGATCCGTTTTCTAATCCGCGCAGCAAGCAGGAAGCAATCCGCATCCTTGAGGCAAAGATTGCGGCGGACAATCATTTTGTGTTTGCCGCCGTGCGGGGGGATTATGGGGATAAGCTGATTGCGTCGCTCGATTATGCCGTGCTGGTCGACGTGCCAAAGCCAGTGAGAATGCAGCGCGTTTGGGAGCGATCCTACCAGAAATTCGGCGGGCGAATGCTTGATGGCGGCGATCTGCATGAAAAGGAGAACGCATGGTTTTCCTTTGTTAATGACAGGCCGGAGGATTATGTTACGAAGTGGCTAAGCAATATTGCCTGCCCTGTCCTGCGGGTGGATGGCACGATGCCTGTTGAAAAGAACGTTGCGGATATTCTGACCTTTCTGGCGTCAAGATCATGCGCCAAAAAGCAGAATGGAGGAAAAAGACCATGATGTACACAATGCACTATGATTCCCCGCTGGGTGGCATTCTGCTGGCCGCGGATGATACCGGCCTGACCGGATTGTGGTTTGACGGCCAAAAGTACTTTGCAAATGAACTGCCGGCGGAGCATATCGAGCGGGAAACGGAGAGCCTGGCGCTTGCGAGGCGTTGGCTGGATGTTTACTTTACCGGCAAAGAGCCCGATTTCATGCCGCCGCTGCATCCCATTGGCTCAGGCTTTCGCCAGGCTGTGTGGAAGCTGCTCTTGGATATCCCCTATGGGCAGACAACTACCTACGGCCAGCTTGCCCGTTGCCTTGCGGTGCAAATGGGGCGCGATCATATGTCGGCGCAGGCCGTTGGCGGCGCGGTGGGGCATAACGAAATTTCCATTATTATTCCCTGCCACCGGGTGGTAGGAAGCAGCGGCAGCCTGACGGGCTATGCGGGCGGTATCGACAAAAAGGTAAAGCTGCTGGAGCTGGAACGGACGGATATGCGCGGCTTCTTTATCCCGGCAATGGGAACGGCACTTTGAAAGGGGAGACGGGCCATGATTGTTTCATCCGCAATTGAAAAGATGATCGCCTTTTATCAGGGTAACCTGCACGATATCAACCATTTTCTCAAGGTGTGGGCGTTTGCTAAAACCATTGGAGAGCAGGATGGGCTGGATGATCAAACGCAGCTGACGCTGGAGCTGGCGGCGGTGGTTCATGATATTGCCTGCCCGCTGTGCCGGCAGAAATATGGCAATGCCAATGGAAAATACCAGGAGCTGGAAAGCCCGCCGCTGGTAGAGGATTTCTTTGCAGGCATGCCTGTTGAAAGAGATATGGCGGAGCGAATTTCCTGGCTGGTGGCGCATCATCATACCTATACCCATGTGGACGGCCTGGATTACCAGATCCTGCTGGAAGCGGATTTTCTGGTCAACGCGGACGAGGGCGGTCTTGTCCGCGCAGCCATTGAAAACATGCGGCAAAGCGTTTTTCGCACCGGTGCGGGCGTTCGTCTGCTGGATAGCATTTATTTGCGGGAGCAGTGAAGCGGGCAAAGATCCTTTTGTAAAAGGGGCAATTTCAGACAGATAGAAAGGTAGAAAGCGCTTTATGCCGCTGCAAATCGTCAGAAACGATATTACCAGGATGCAGGTGGACGCCATTGTCAACGCCGCCAATGAATCGCTGTTGGGCGGCGGAGGGGTGGATGGCTGCATTCACCGCGCCGCAGGCCCGGAGCTGCTGGCGGAGTGCAAAGCGCTGCATGGGTGCAAAACAGGCAGCGCAAAGATCACAAAGGGCTATCGATTGCCCTGCAAATACGTCATTCACGCGGTGGGGCCGCGCTGGCATGGCGGGCAGCGCGGAGAGCAGAAACTGCTGGTTGCCTGCTACCGGGCGGTGCTTGCGCTGGCAAAGGAATACGGCTGCAAATCGCTGGCGTTTCCGCTCATTTCCTCCGGCATTTACGGCTATCCCAAGGATCAGGCGCTCAAGGCTGCGGTGGATACCATCAGCGATTTTCTGCTTGGAAACGACATGATGGTCTATCTTGTGATCTTTGACCGGCATGCTTATCAGATTAGCGGCACGCTGTTTGCCGATATTGCCGCCTATATCGATGAACGGTATGTGGACGAGCATACCGAGGATCGCTCCGCGCGCCTGCGCTCGATGAATGCCTTTCGCGTGGAAGCGTCCGCGGCCTGTGAAGCGCCCGTTTGCCAGGATGCAATCCAGCAATGCGCGGATTCCGCGCCCAAAACGATGTCTCTTGTCGATGCGCTGGGACGGATGGATGAGAGCTTTTCAGAAATGCTGCTGCGCAAGATTGATGAGCGAGGAATGACCGATGCGCAGTGCTACAAAAAGGCCAATATTGACCGCAAGCTTTTTTCAAAGATCCGTTCGGACAAAGAATATAAGCCCTCCAAGCCCACGGTGATCGCCTTTGCCATTGCCCTGGAGCTGCCGCTGGCGGAGATGAAGGATATGCTCATGAAGGCGGGCTTCGCGCTGTCCCATTCCAATAAGTTTGATATCATTGTGGAGTATTTCATTGAGCATGGCAACTATAACGTATTTGAAATCAACGAAGCGCTGTTTGCCTTTGATCAGAGCCTGATTGGCGCATAAGCTGTAAGCGCTTGCGATGTCGCTTGCCGTGCGACCCTTAAAACCGAATATCGAAGTAGAATAGGACTGCAAGGTGAAACGCCGGGCAGCCCTATTTTTATGATGGAGGAATGGATGATGAAGAAGAATTTGACGGAAATCGTGTTTATCCTGGATCGCAGCGGCTCGATGCGCGGGCTGGAGGGGGACACCATCGGCGGCTTTAACGCCATGATTGAAAAGCAGAAGAAAGAGCCGGGTGAAGCGCTGATTTCTACCATTCTCTTTGACAACGTAAGCGAGGTGATCCACAACCGCATGCCGGTTCAACAGGTTGCGCCGATGACGGACGGGGATTATTTTGTCCGCGGCTGCACTGCCCTGCTGGATGCGATTGGCGGCGCGATTCATCATATTGAAAACGTTCACAAATACGCGCGGGAGGAGGACGTGCCGGAGCATACGCTGTTTGTGATCACGACGGACGGCATGGAAAACGCAAGCCGCAGCTATGATGGCGAGCGGGTTAAAAGGATGATTGAGCGCCGGAAGGAAGAGGATGGTTGGGAGTTTCTCTTCCTTGGCGCCAATATTGACGCGGTGGAAACCGCCAAGCGCTTTGGCATTGGCGCGGATCGGGCAGTTAACTATCATGCCGATCACGCGGGAACGCGGCTCAACTATGAGGTGTTGAGCGAAGCGGTTTCGGCGGTGCGGTGCAGCGCGCCCTTGGGCGCGGAATGGAAAGCGCGCATTGACGCGGATTTTAGCGTAAGACAGGATGAAAACAGGCAATAAAAGCGCCTGAACCGGCGGAGGGCGCAATCAGGCGGCCATTTCGATTTGAAATGCTGGCTTTTCCACCTTTTGTATGGTAGAATAAGGATTGCTGGAAGGGACGGTTCGGAGGTGGGGGAATGGCGGACATAAAGCGAAAATCCATCGCAAAGCTTTGCCTGGCGCTGGGGCTGTTCATTCTGGCAGGCGTTTTCCGGCAGCTGGATCGCCTGGCCGCGCCGCTGCCCTCCGCTGTATGTTTTTTGCTGACCAATTTGATCTATATCGGCCTGGCCATGGCGTGGGGCTTTTCCATATCGCGTAGAATTCTGCACTGCGACGATCGGCGGTGGCTGCTGCTTGGATGCGCCATGACTGTGCTGTGGCTGTTTCTGCGCACGGTCAAGTATCGCTTTTTCAGCGGCGATACCATTACGCGCCATCTGTGGTATCTGTATTACGTGCCGCAGATTTTAGCGCCGCTGTTCAGCCTGTTCGTCGCGCTGCAGCTGGGGCGGCGGGAGGGCGCCGCGTTTTCTCGCAGGTGGTATCTGCTGTTCATTCCTGCTGCGCTGCTGATCGGCGGCATTCTGAGCAACGATCTGCACCAGATGGCATTTCGATCCGTGCCGGGCGCTGCGACGCTGCAAGCGGATTATACCCACGGCTGGATGTACTACCTCGCCATGACGTGGATTGTTGGGCTGCTGCTGGCGACAGGTATTATCGTCTACCGCAAATGCCGCATATCAGAAAGCAGGCGATACGCATGGGTGCCGCTCTGTGCTTTTCTGAGCGGAATTGTGTTGTGTGCGCTGAGCTTCGCGAATACCTACACCTTCCACAAGATGCCGGAATGCTTCTGCCTGACATTTGCGGCGTTCTGGGAGAGCTGCCTGCAGGTGGGGCTGAGGGGCGCCCCGTCTACCGCGCCCAAAACGCGCCTGACCTTACGGCCGGTCAACTGGACGCAGCGGCGCGCGAAGCGATTCTTCTGAACGCAGACACGCGGCTGCAAAGCGCGCCGGTGCAGGACGGGCGCGTGTACTGGGTGGAGGATATTTCAAAAATCAATCGGATTCAGGGACAGCTTGCCGAAATCAACGCCCGGCTTTCGGAGGAAAACGAGCTGATCCAGGCAGAAAATGAACTGAAGCGTCAGCGCGCGCAGATTGAAGAAAAGAACCGGCTCATGGACGAGATGATCGCGCTCGTGCAGCCCCAGCTGCTTCAAATCAACCGGCTTCTGGAAGAAGAAAACGCGCAAGCACTGAACGTTCAAAATCTGAAGCAGGTCTGTCTGCTGGGCGCGTATGTCAAGCGACGGGTCAATCTGGCGCTGATCTGCGATCAGAAAACAGTCGTTCCCGTAGACGAGCTGGCCCACTGCATCCAGGAATCGCTGACTTATCTGACGCAGTACGGCGCTGTTTGCGCGCTGCATCAGGAGGGAAAGGGCAGCGTGAGCAGCCGCGACGTGCAGACCGCCTACGACTTCTTTGAGGATTGTCTGGAGGCCGCGCTGCCCTCGCTCAGCGCGCTGATGGTGCGTGTGGAATGCAGCGAGCGCTTTTCCATTCGCCTGATGATGGAAGACGCGGCAGGGCTCCCGAAGGCGGACAAATACAGGGCTCTGGGGAAGCTGACCATCGACGATGCAGACGGCGCGCTGTGTGCGACGCTCTCTCCTGACTGGGGAGGTGTGCGTGCATGAATACGCTTCACGCCGGTTTGATGTGCACGGTGCTGCTGACGGGAACAATTGCCAGTCTGTTTGGCTGCATGAGCGCCGTGCGCCGCCACCGCCGCTTTGCGTTCGCAGCTTGTCTGGCAATCGCTTCGCTGGATTTTGCAGTGCTGGCGGTATTGCTTTCCCGTCTGCCGGGAAGCGAGACCCTTGCCCCGGTTCCATGGACGGCAGCCGCATTGTCCCTGACGGCGCTCAGCCTTTTTGCGTCCTTCACGCTGTGGCATAAAAGCAGGCGGCAGCTTTCGCCGATTTCCGTTAAGGAAAGCTGCGACCATCTGCCCAGCGCGCTATGCTTTGCATATGAAAACGGCCAGCCTTGCCTGAAAAACCTGAAAATGGATGAGCTGAGCCATCTGCTCACGGGCGAAGCGCTACTCAACGCGAACGTTTTCTGGGAAACGATTGAGTCGCAGCCCATCGTCACGCTGGAAAATGGTCAGACATGGAGCTTCGAGCGTGTGCAGATGGAGATGTCCGGAAGAACTGTTTACCAGATCACGGGCACAAACATCACCGAGGAAGCGCGGCTCCAGCGGGAACTGGAAAAGGACAATCTTCGCCTGAAAGACATGAACAGGCACGTGCAGGAGGCGACGCGGGAAAAGGAGATCCTGCACGCCAAAACCCGCGTGCATGATGAGATTGGCCATGCGCTGCTGCAAACCCGGCAGTTCCTGGCTGGCACGCAAGGCGACGCTGCGCGCGTCTGCGCCGCCTGGCGGCAGAATACGCAGCTTTTGCTGGCAAAATATGCCGATGAACAGCGCACGGACGCTTTTGAGCAGCTTGCCCGTGCCGCGCAGGCCATCGGCGTGACCATTGCGCGCAGCGGCGCATTTCCTCAGGAAGGGACGGAGAGCGCGCAGCTGGTGGAAGCCGCTGCCCATGAGTGCCTGACCAACCTGGTGCGCCACGCAGGCGGCACGCGGCTGGAAATCATCAGCGAGAAGACCGCGTCCGGTTGGCGCGTTCGTTATCTCAACGACGGCGCTGTGCCTTCCGGCCCCATCGTCGAGGGCAGCGGCCTGACCGCGCTGCGCGCTCGGACGGAGGCGGCAGGTGGCGCGATGGAGATTATTCACGCCCCGCGCTTTGAGCTGACGCTGACATTGCCCGAGGAAAGGCAGGAAATTCCATGAAATACAAAGTCATGATTGTCGCTGCGAATTCAGGCGTCGGAGCACTTCGAGGTGGCGCTGTCCATCGACAACGCCGCGCTGGCGGATGTGTATTGCCTGCGTTTCCCGGTGGATTTGATCCTGATGGACGTGGTGACCCGAAATGGCGAAAGCGGCCTGGACGCAGCGGAGCGGATCAAGCGCGCCTTCCCGCAGATCAAGATCATCATCGTGACCTCCATGCCGGAGCGCGCCTTCCCGCAGATCAAGATCATCATCGTGACCTCCATGCCGGAATGCTCCTATCTGAGCCGCGCACGGGAAATCGGGGTGGAGAGCTTCTGGTACAAGGAGGAGCAGCGCGAAAGCCTGCTGGACGTGATGGAACGCACGATGGCGGGCGAATCCGTCTATCCCGACGCGACGCCGGAGCTGCAATTAGGGCTTACCAGCAGCTATGAATTCACCGACCGCGAGCTGGAGGTGCTGCGCGAAATGACCGGCGGCGATACCAATCAGGAGATCGCCGAGCGACTGCACATGTCCGTGGCGACCGTCAAGACGCACATCCTCAACATGCTGGAAAAAAC
>SFCP01000093.1 GCA_004558535.1 Bacteroidales bacterium
AGTGAAGCTGCGGTTGAGGCCGGTCTGGGTCTTGGCGCGGATCCACAGGACGCGGTCGCTGCTCATGTTGGCTTCTTTCACTGCCTCCTCGAAGTCGGTGACGGTGCGCATTTCCTTGGCATTTACCTGCATGATGATGATGCCTTTGGTGATGCCGGCGTCCATCATTTTGCCGCTCTTGACTGCCGTGACTACCAATCCGTAGCGCAGGTTGAGTTCGGTCTTTTCTTCATCGGTGAGGGGGCGGAGGGCGGCTCCCATCTGCTCGCTGTCGATGCTTTCTACCGTGCCCGTCGTGCCTTGCACGTTGCGCAGCGTCAAGGTTACTTTTTTCGTCTTCTTGTCGCGGATGTATGTCACGGAGACTTTGTCACCCGGTCGGTGGTTGACCAATACTTCTGCCATTTCGCCGAATTTTTCCTTCTGCCATTTCGCCGAATTTTTCCAAGGGCTTTCCGTCGATGGCTGTAATCACGTCGCCCGACTGCATGCCGGCTTCTGCGGCAGCGCCTCCCTCGACGACATCGTTGATGTAGATACCTGTCACGGTGCCCAAGTCGGGCTCGTTGCCCTTTTCACGCTGTTGGTCAATGTAGGCACTGACGTCTGTGCCCGTGATGCCCAAAACGGCACGCTGCACAATGCCAAATTCCTTTAGATCGGCCACGACCTTGTTCATGATACTGGTCGGGATGGCAAATCCGTAGCCTGTGAAGCTGCCCGTTTGGGAATAGAGGGCGGCGTTGATGCCCACCAGTTCTCCCTTGGCGTTGACCAAGGCACCGCCCGAATTGCCGGGGTTGATGGCTGCATCGGTCTGGATGTAGGATTCGATGGACTGGCGTGTGCCCAGTGAGCGGGCTTTGGCGCTCACGATACCTGCGGTGACTGTCGATGTCAGTCCGTAGGGATTGCCGATGGCCAGCACCCATTCACCCAGTCGCAGGTCATCGGAATTGGCCACGGTGATGGCGGGCAGGTCCTTGGCTTCGATTTTCAGCAGGGCGAGGTCGGTCGATGCGTCCAAGCCGATGATGCGGGCCTTGAACTCGCGGTTGTCGCTCAGCTTTACCTGCAGTTCATCGGCTCCCTCCACCACGTGGTTGTTGGTGACGATATAGCCGTCGGCCGACAGTATGACGCCCGAACCTGCACCTTGGCGTTTGGGGGTCTCTACGCGGCGCTGCGAGCGACCGCCGTTGCCGCGACCGAAGAAGTCGCCAAAGAAATCCTCGAAGGGGTCGTAGTAGTCTACCATCTGGGTCTTGCTATTAATGGTCACCTTGATGTAGACAACAGAGTTGATGGCTTTTTCGGTGGCAATCGTCAGGTCGACGGGTTGTGCGGGAGTCTGCGCTTTTACATGGGGAGTAGCTGTGAACAGCAGGAGGGCCAAAAGTCCTGCTCCCCAAAGACGATGGTTGATTTTCATGTGTAGTTATGTTTAGGTTTTTGTTAGAGTGTAGAAATTGTCCGCAAAATTAAACTATCAGGGAAAACCTGCCTTGCGTTCTGCTCTGAAATTCATTTGCAAGTAGAGTTTTTTAACACACGGCTGCTCTCCGTTAACGCCGATTTATAGGAAAGGCAGTTTTGCAGCCGTCCTGTTGCCTGTAGAAAAGCATTCGCCGCCCCTCCGGATAGGGGAGGACGGCGAATGTAGGTTGGTCGGGGCGGGACAATCAAGGGGTGACGCGCACCATGGTAAATTCTGAAGCGGTCTTGCCCAGTTTCCTGCCTTGCACCCTGCGGATATTGTTGGTTCCTACAGCCTTGTAGGACAGCGTGCTGTCATTGAGCATGCAGATCTCGACGGTTTGCGAATCGGCGCCTTGGTCGTTGCTAAATCGCAGGGTGGCTTTGTTGCCCTCAATGTGGTGTGACACCAGCAGCCATGTGCCGTAGATGCGGCCGTTCAGGTATCCGTGCATCTTTCCGAGGAAGCTGAATCCCGGTGCAGAGAGGCTTGCTTCGTATAAATCTATATATAGGTTGAATCCGTGCTCGCTGTTGGTGAAATGTCCCTTGAAGGGAGCTTCCATGCCGGGTATGCTGTCGCTTGTAGTGGCTGCAAGTGTGGCTTGGTGCTTGCTGTCGGCTGTGCCATGGCTGTGTGCGCAGAGCGATAGGGCGGCGGTGCAGGTCAGCAGTCCTGTCATGCAGCTACAGAGGAGGGTTCGATGCGTCATAGTTGTAGGGGTATAAAGATTGGAAGGCGGTTTTTGATGTTTGGACGCCTGCCTTTTTCGGTGAATGGGCAGGGAATTATTTAGTTTAAGTACTTGAATAGGAATAGATGCCTGATAGGCTGAAATACAGGGCTATAATTCCTTTTCTGTCAACTTTCCCCGGTGCGTCTGACCAGCGGTGGCTTTCTTTTGGCTGTATGGTATGGGCAGGGATTGAGGATTGGAGCATCGCCCGGCTTGTAAGGGGCGGTTATTCCTCCTCGCAGTGTTCGCGGAAGATGAGGGTAGTGGCTCCCAGCGTAATGATATCTCCCTCGTTGAGCAAGACCTGTTCCTTAGGTCCGAGGATATGGTCCATGTAGTAGGTGCCGGTGATGGAACGTGCGTCGCGCAGCAGGTATTTCCAGTCGCCGGCGGGTGTTTGCTTGGCTGTGATTACGCAGTGGGTAGTGTCTACGCTTGGATCCACCGTCTTGATGGGTGCGTTGAGGTGAGACCCTTTTACGTAGCGTCCGATGACGTTGTCGCCTTTGGCCAGCGGGATGACCTGTTTGAAGTGGAAGGCATTTTCGATGACGGTGAGCGCAGCCGGCGTGGCTGTCTCCTCATCTTCAGTTTCGGTCGGGAGGGTGCGTTCGGGGATTCTCAGTTTGAATTGCTTGTGGCATTCTGTGCACTCAAAGACCAGGACGCTCCCCGGCTGGTAGCGTGTTTCGTCAAAGGGGATGATGGTTTCACATTTGGGGCATCTGATACGTTTCATCTGCGCTAATATAATAAAACAAGTTAGAGAAGTGGCTGTCCTCTAACTTGTTATGGTTTTATGCTTCTTATAATTCGAGTACCCATGCCTCGGCAAAGTGCTTGCTTTCGCGGCGTAGTTCGTTGAGTCGGGCGTAGGCGGCGGCTTCATCGGCAAACCTGCCAAATATGACGCGCACCATTTTCCCTTTTTCAAGGACTTGGGCGTCCGTATAGCCCTCTTCGCAAAGTTTGTCACGGTAGGCCGTGGCATTTTTCAGGGGGACTTGGCTGACCAGGACAAGGGTGAATTTCTCCGAATCCGTTGTAGTGCAGGCTGTATGCGGCTCCATGACTTCCTCTGCCGGGGATGTTGTTTCCGGCAGGTCTGTGGTCACCTGCTCCGGCGCCTTGTTTGATGCTTTCGGAGCTTTGGGTGCTTTTTCCTGTACGGGAGTGCTTATGCAGGGCAGCATCGAAGCCATTTTGGGCGCATTCTGCGGTATCTGTCCCAGGGGGGTGGCCCACAGGAAGTAGAAGAGAAAGGCTATGACGGCTGCGGCGGCGTAGTTCACCAAATGTTTGTTGAGTCGCAGGGTGTAGTTCTTGTCCTTGCCAGCCTTGCCGGAGGCATTTGCCGGATTTTGTGTACCGGAATCCGTGGATGCGGCGGCCGCAAGGGGCAGTTGGCGGAAAGCATCCAGCCCGTAGAGGGTGGGAGAGAGGACTCCCGCTTCATTGGGCGTGAAGTCGTAGCGGCCATCTACGCCGAGGAGAAGCTTACCAATGTTTCCGATTTCCAGTTCTCCCTCCGCCTGCAGCTCGCTCTTCAGGGCTGCGACCGTTTCCTCTATCATAGCCGTGGCTTCCGGGAAGCTGACATCGTAGGCCAGCATGTAGCTTTGTACCAGCAAGCCGTCGTTGAGCGACAGCAGGGGGTTGAATCCCACCCGGCGGTGGGGAGGCAGGAACAAATCCTCGCCCTCTACCATGCGGGCAGCCACATAGCCAGCCACGAAACCGCCCAAGCCGGGGACGATGACGCAGTTGTGCTCCAAAAGCAGGGATTCTATGTGTTTTGCCAGTACATTCATGGGGGCAAAGGTAGCGATATTTTTGAAAAGCGCACCGCCGGCTTATGCACTTTTTTGGAAATATTTTCTTAGCTTTTTGATATAGTGATAGTTGCGCCTGTTATTTTTTTTTTCGGTGGCTGCAGGGGTTGGTCCGAACGCCTTCCGGGCCTTGCCGCCAATCCTCGCGCGTGTGTGCATCCGTGTCTTTCATTGACGGATGTGCTGAAAAATCCAAGCTGTGTACGTTCTCTTTCGTTTTGGTGGGTATTTTGTGGCTTGTTTTGCAAAAGGAAAGAATATTTATTTATAACTTTGCAGGCTGTAAGGGGGCGACGGGAGGCCCTGCCGGCCTGCTGCGTTAATTCAAAGTCAAAAATACTACCTTAAAACAAACTATTGCCATGTGCGGAATAGCCACAATTTTTGGAATAAGTAAGCAAACGCCCGAACTGCGTCAGAAAGCATTGGGCATGAGTAAGTCCTTGCGCCACCGTGGACCCGATTGGAGCGGCATCTACTGCGGCAAGTCGGCCATCCTGTGCCACGAGCGCCTCTCGATTGTAGACCCGCAGAGCGGTGGACAGCCGCTGTTTTCGCCCGACAGGAAGCAAATCCTGGCTGTAAACGGAGAGATCTACAATCATGCCGACATCCGGCGACGCTATGCGGGACGTTATGAATTTTCCACAGGTTCGGATTGTGAGGTCATCCTTGCGCTGTATCGCGATAAGGGAATACATTTTTTGGAAGAGTTGAACGGAATATTCGCTTTTGCCCTTTACGATGAAGAAAAGGACGATTTCCTTATCGCCCGAGACCCGATAGGCGTCATACCTTTATATATAGGACACGACAAGGACGGTCTTACCTATGTCGCCTCCGAACTCAAGGCACTCGAGGGGCGCTGCGACAGCTACGAACCCTTCCTTCCCGGCCACTACTACTTGGGAAGCAAGGGGGAGATGACGCGATGGTACCAGCGCGACTGGATGGAGTACGAAGCGGTCAAGGACAATGGAGCTGCTGCCGCCGATGTGCGCGATGCTCTGGAGGCCTCCGTCAAGCGCCAACTCATGAGTGATGTCCCCTATGGCGTACTGCTGTCCGGCGGATTGGACAGTTCGATAATTTCGGCCGTAGCCAAAAAGTTTGCAGCCCGACGCGTGGAGAGCGGCGACAGCCAGGCGGCGTGGTGGCCCAGCCTTCATTCGTTTGCCGTGGGACTGAAGGGCGCACCCGACTTGGCCAAGGCCCGCGAAGTGGCAGATCATATCGGCACTGTGCATCATGAAATCAACTATACCATTCAGGAGGGACTGGATGCCCTGCGCGATGTCATCTACTTCATCGAGACCTATGATGTCACTACGGTCCGTGCGTCCACACCTATGTATCTGTTGGCACGGGTTATCAAGTCGATGGGCATCAAGATGGTCCTGTCGGGTGAGGGTGCCGACGAAATCTTCGGAGGTTACCTTTATTTCCACAAGGCACCCAATGCGCGCGCCTTTCACGAGGAGACGGTGCGAAAGCTCTCGAAGTTGCACCTCTATGATTGCCTTAGAGCCAACAAGAGTCTGTCGGCGTGGGGCGTAGAGGGGCGTGTGCCCTTCCTGGACAAGGAGTTCCTGGATGTGGCGATGCGGTTGAATCCCGCCGCCAAGATGTGTCCCGGCACAGTGCCCGAGAAGAAAATACTGCGCGAGGCTTTCGAGGACCTGTTGCCCGAAAGCGTGGCATGGCGTCAGAAGGAGCAATTCAGCGACGGCGTGGGATATTCCTGGATCGACACCTTGAAGGAAATTACGGCTGCTGCAGTCAGCGATGAGGAGATGGCGCACGCAGCCCAGCGGTTCCCCATCAATCCGCCCCGCAACAAGGAGGAATACTACTACCGTTCAATCTTCGAGGAGTACTTCCCCAGCGAAAGCGCAGCCCGATGTGTGCCGAGTGTGCCGAGTGTGGCCTGCTCCACCGCCGAGGCTTTGGCATGGGACGAGCAGTTCCGGCAAATGAATGAACCGAGCGGCCGCGCCGTGTCGGGCGTACACGAACACGCGCTCTAAAGCGGCGGCGCTCCAAAAAAAGTTCGAAACTTTTTGTCGGATGCGATTAGATTTGTACTTTTGCGCGGAGATAGGTAGTAGCCGACTTGGCGTAAAATACAGCCGGCGCAAGTGCCATCGTTTGGTATTTGCTTTACGCTGTCTCCGATTTAGCAAGGAACAATCAACCTCAATTTACTTTATAACATGATTAACTACAAAGATTTAGGCTTGGTGAACACTCGTGAGATGTTCAAAAAAGCCATCAACGGCGGTTATGCTATCCCCGCTTTCAACTTTAACAACATGGAGCAGTTGCAGGCAATCATCAAGGCAGCTTCTGCCAAGAAGAGCCCGGTAATCCTGCAGGTATCCAAGGGTGCCCGTCAGTACGCCAACCAGACACTGTTGCGCTACATGGCTGAGGGTGCTGTAGAATACGCCAAGGAACTCGGTTGCAAGCACCCTGAAATCGTGCTTCACCTGGACCACGGTGACAGCTTCGAGACCTGCAAGAGCTGCATCGACATGGGCTTCAGCTCTGTCATGATAGACGGTTCCGGTCTGCCCTACGAGGAAAACGTAGCCCTGACCAAGAAAGTCGTAGACTATGCTCATCAGTTCGATGTAACCGTAGAGGGTGAGCTCGGTGTGCTTGCCGGTGTCGAGGACGAAGTATCTCATGCCGAGAGCCACTACACCAAGCCCGAGGAAGTAGTAGACTTCGCTACCCGTACCGGTTGCGACAGCCTCGCTATCTCCATCGGTACCAGCCATGGTGCTTATAAGTTCACTCCCGAGCAGTGCACCGTAGACCCCGCTACCGGTCGCCTCGTGCCTCCTCCCTTGGCATTCGACGTGCTCGACGCTGTGATGAAGCAGCTCCCCGGATTCCCCATCGTACTGCACGGTTCGTCCAGCGTACCTCAGGAGGAAGTTGATACCATCAACAAATATGGTGGCAAACTTCCCAATGCCGTAGGTATTCCCGAGGAACAGCTTCGCAAGGCTGCCAAGAGCGCTGTTTGCAAGATTAACATCGACTCCGACAGCCGCTTGGCTATGACCGCAGCTATCCGTCAAGTATTTGCCGAGAAGCCCGGTGAATTTGACCCGCGCAAATATCTCGGTCCGGCTCGCGACAATATGCAGAAGCTGTACGAACACAAAATCGTGGAAGTATTGGGCTCTGAGAACAAACTCGCTCAGCTCGACTAATAGACACCTGCATACAAAAGCTGTAAAGTAAAATATTACTGTCCGCTAAACCATAAAAGGGTGAGCCCAACTTCTTTAAAGACAGAAGTTGGGCTTACATTTTGTATAGGACAAGCCCCCTCAGCAGTTTTC
>SFCP01000094.1 GCA_004558535.1 Bacteroidales bacterium
GTATCCTCGTTGCCCTCGTCGTCATAGCAAACGATGCGGAAGTTGGACAATGGTATATAGTTCTCCTTGGGAATATAACGGTTCAGGTCCGTTTCGTTGAGCAGGGTCACGATTTCCGTCCCATCGGCCCGTGTGCCCACGATGTAGTTGTCTCCGGTCCTCAGCGCCCCCATTACTTTTGTAGCCTTGCCCTCTCCTTTGAGAAAGGCCAGGCGCTGCACGCCGCCATAATTGTCAACCTCCAAGATCAAGCTGTCCTCGGTCAATTCCAATGCTTTTCCCACGACGACAACAGCGTCCTCCTGCACCTCGGCCGGTTTTTCCTCGGTGGTTGACTGCTTCTCCGTATTATTACAAGCCACAAGGGCCAAACAGGCCACGACGGCCCAATACATTCTTCGCATACTTCTTTTTATTTTTCGGTTTTACGGGTAGAACTCTCTCCCATTTGGTATAACTTGCCGCCTTTTCCCTTGGCCTGAAAACTACGGTCATTCAGTGTCTCGACCTGCACCACTTCCGGTGAGTCGCCAGATGTCAGCACCAACTGGCCATCCACGATATAGTAGTCCTTGGTAAACTTCTCCAATTGCGTGAGGTTATAGGCAACACCTACTGCCGTGCTGTCCGGAGAAAGCGTCAAGGCATAGCGTGCTCCCTCGACCACATCGCCATAGAAGCAACCATAAGTGCCGTCCTCGGCTGTGCGCGACAACTCATAGGTGCGGCCCGCATCGTCGACCAAGGTAAAGGTGCTCATGCCGAACTCATCCGACACGCCGTAGATAGTTTTTGTATCGCTCTCGGGCGCGGGAGCGTCTACTCGGGACGCAACGGACGCCGTGTCCTTGTTCTCCGTTGTCTTTTCGCCTTCCTTTTTTCCGTCGCAGGCAACTACGGCCAATAACAGCGCCATGAGGAACAACCGCTGTGCCGGGGAAAACCATTTTGCTTTCATAGTCCTTTATTTATCGTTTATTTACAATTGTCTAAGTGCTGCTTCCTCGCCCCAAAGGCTTCAGTGAGCTATTTCGGGGGCGAAGTTACGCAATTATTCCTAATTATCAGCTTAAAAATCAAGGACACATGACGCCCATATCGAAAAAAAGCCGTAATTTTGCGGCCAAGTTAGGCCGAACTATCGGCAGGAGCCCTGCAGCAACCTCTCCACTTCGGGCCGTGCGCCCACCTCGCTGCCCGGCCGCCACCGATGGCGGAAGCCCAACCGTTTTATTAATCAACTTTATTACTAACTATTTAATGGAGAATTTAAAGAACATTGCACCGCTGTCGGACTTCGACTGGGATGCATTCGAGAATGGCGTCACCGAGTCTGCTCAGAGCCATCAGGAACTGGAACAAGCCTACGACAACACCTTGGGCCGTGTCAACGAGAACGAGGTAGTGGAAGGTACGGTTATTTCCATCAACAAGCGCGAAGTAGTTGTGAACATCGGCTACAAGAGCGACGGTATCATCCCCGTCAACGAGTTCCGCTACAATCCCGACTTGAAAGTGGGCGACACGGTTGAGGTTTACATCGAAAACCAGGAGGACAAAAAAGGACAGTTGGTTCTTTCCCACAAAAAGGCTCGTGCAAGCAAATCTTGGGAGCGCGTCAACCAGGCTCTGGAGAACAAGGAAGTTATCAAGGGCTTTATCAAGTGCCGCACGAAGGGCGGTATGATTGTCGACGTATTCGGCATCGAAGCCTTCCTCCCCGGCAGCCAGATCGACGTGAAGCCCATCCGCGACTACGATGTATTCGTTGGCAAGACCATGGAATTCCAGGTTGTGAAAATCAATCAGGAGTACAAGAACGTGGTTGTTTCCCACAAGGCCCTTATCGAAGCCGAACTGGAAGCTCAGAAGCAGGAAATCATCTCCAAGCTGGAGAAAGGCCAAGTGCTCGAGGGTACTGTCAAGAACATCACGACTTACGGCGTCTTCATCGACCTTGGCGGTGTGGACGGACTTATTCACATCACCGACCTGTCTTGGGGCCGCGTAAACGATCCGCATGAGATTGTCAGCGATGACCAGCGCCTCAACGTCGTTATCCTCGACTTTGATGAGGACAAGAAGCGCATCGCTCTCGGTCTGAAGCAACTCACCCCGCATCCTTGGGATGCACTGGATGCTAACCTGAAGGTTGGCGACAAGGTGAAGGGTAAAGTTGTCGTCATGGCAGACTACGGCGCATTCGTAGAAATCGCTCCGGGCGTAGAAGGCCTGATTCACGTGAGCGAAATGAGCTGGAGCCAGCACCTGCGCTCTGCTCAGGACTTCCTCAAAGTGGGCGACGAAGTCGAAGCTGTTATCCTCACGCTCGACCGTACGGAGCGCAAGATGTCCCTCGGCATCAAGCAGCTCAAGGATGATCCTTGGAAAGATATCGAAACCAAGTACCCCGTTGGCAGCAAGCACAGCGCCAAGGTGCGCAACTTCACCAACTTCGGCGTATTCGTTGAATTGGAAGAGGGCGTAGACGGCCTCATCCACATCTCCGACCTCTCCTGGACGAAGAAGATCAAGCATCCCTCCGAGTTCACACAGAATGGTGCCCAGATCGATGTTGTCGTACTGGAAATCGACAAGGAAAACCGCCGCTTGAGCCTCGGCCACAAGCAGTTGGAAGAAAATCCTTGGGATGTATTTGAAACTGTCTTCACCGAAGGCAGCATCCACGAGGGTACCATCATCGAAATGCTGGAGAAGGGCGCAGTCGTTCAGCTGGAATACGGCGTAGAAGGCTTTGCTACTCCCAAGCACCTCGTGAAGGAAGATGGCAGCCACGCTCAGCAGGGCGAGAAGCTCCCCTTCAAGGTTATCGAATTCAACAAGGACAGCAAGCGCATCATCCTGAGCCACAGCCGCACGTTCGAAGATGTTCAGCGTGCAGAAGCTCGTGCTGAGAAGAAAGCCGCTGCTGCTGCCAAGAAGAGCAAGCGCGAGGAAACTCCCGCTATCCAGAACCAGGCAGCTTCGACCAGCCTCGGCGACAACGAAGCTTTGGCAGCTCTGAAGGCTTCCATGGAGAAGTAATTCCGCAAGGATAGGAAATTTCCAACCTATACCCTATTTATTGAAAAGCACCCCGCGCCCATTTCGTGCGGGGTGCTTTTTTGTATCTCCCACCCAGTCTGCACGCCCCTCCATAATCACGGACGGGATAAGGCAACATTCAGCGGAAAGACCCTTACGAATTTTGGGAAACGGGCGGCCGGAGGCTGCCGGAGCGCACACAGACCGAAGTTCTTCCCGCAAGCAGCCAAAAGCGTGCCTTTCGTACGGGCAAAAACAAGCCCCCGCCGGTGAAGCGAGGGCTTACTGATTTCTATGCGAGCTTATTTCCCGTACGGCACAAGCAAATCATTATTCACAGCATACTCCTTGCCATTTTTCGTGCTTCTGACATAGGAAAGCTCGGGGCCGATAGCTACTATTTCAAAGAATTCTTCATCCTGCTGATCCTTGCGTGTTACCACTTGATTAATCTTCAGGACATCCTCCTTACCGGCATTCATTTTCCGAAAGGCAAATAGCAAGAATTGCCCGCGTGGCACATCATAATCCTTTAACAGGAAATCCCGGATATCCTTAATGTTGTCAAACATCGCCCACGTCCGGACAAGGAACACGATACTGATGATCGCTGCTATTATGTCAATAAGAATAAGAAATTCGTCCATCAGGTCAATTGGTATTGGTGTGACATATTCTTAGCAAAGGGAAGCACTTTCCTTACGCAAAGAGCGGATAAGCCTTCATGGTTTCGTTCACGCGGCTGCGGACAGCAGCGATAACGGCCTCATCGGTCGGTGCGTTGAGCACGGTCTCGATCATCTCGGCAATCTGCACCATCAAGTCTTCCTTGGCACCGCGAGTGGTAATGGCGGGTGTACCCAGACGGATGCCCGAAGTCTGGAAAGCGCTACGGCTGTCGAAAGGCACCATGTTCTTGTTGACCGTGATGTCGGCAGCGACAAGGGCGTTCTCGGCCACCTTGCCGGTCAAGTCAGGATATTTGGAGCGCAAATCTACGAGCATGCTGTGGTTGTCCGTGCCGCCGCTGACGATGGTAAAGCCGCGCTTCACGAGTTCATCGGCCAGGCAGGCTGCATTCTTCTTCACCTGCAGGGCATACGCCTTGAATTCAGGCTGCAGGGCTTCGCCGAAAGCCACGGCCTTGGCGGCGATTACATGCTCCAGCGGGCCACCCTGAATACCGGGGAACACGGCGCTGTTGAGCAACTGGCTCATCATTTTGATTTCTCCCTTGGGCGTCTTCAGTCCCCACGGGTTTTCGAAGTCCTTGCCCATCAGGATGATACCTCCGCGGGGACCGCGCAGGGTCTTGTGCGTCGTAGAGGTGACGATGTGGGCATACTTCACGGGGTTGTCCAGCAGGCCGGCAGCTATCAAGCCGGCAGGATGCGCCATGTCCACCATAAAGATGGCACCCACCTTATCGGCGATGGCCCGCATGCGGGCATAGTCCCATTCGCGGCTGTAGGCAGAGCCTCCGCCGATGATGAGTTTCGGCCGGTGCTGCAAGGCCAGTTCTTCCATCTCGTCGTAATCCACGCGTCCCGTTTCGCGATTCAGGTTATAGCCCACGGGGTTGTAGAGGATGCCGGAGGTATTCACTTTCGAGCCGTGCGACAGGTGTCCGCCATGGTCGAGATTGAGTCCCATAAAGGTATCGCCGGGCTTCAGCACAGCAAAGAATACTGCTGCATTGGCCTGTGCGCCGGAGTGCGGCTGCACGTTGGCATAGGCCGCGCCGAAGAGTTTGCACACACGCTCGATGGCCAGACTTTCCACCTGGTCCACTACGCCGCAACCGCCGTAATATCGTTTGCCGGGGTAACCCTCGGCGTACTTATTGGTCAGCCAGCTGCCCATGGCCTGCATCACCTGGTCGCTCACAAAGTTTTCGGAGGCTATCAGCTCGATGCCGCGCAACTGGCGCTGATGTTCTGCTTCAATCAGTTGGAAGATTTCTGTGTCTTTCATGGATTTATCTTGGTTTATTGGGTTTCATTTCTGCGCTGTAGCACGCAATGGTTTCCTATACAGAGCTATTCGCTGAGGGGAGGCGGACCTACCCTATCCCAGCGGGATTAGTCGATCAGCTTGACGTCCTCCAGGCACTGTTCCTTGCCGCAATAATGGCATTGCAGCATTCCCTTTTCCCGATCGCTCACGTGGAAGAGGGTCTGCATGGGTTCGTTGTTGGTGATGCACTTGGGGTTGGCACACTTTACGATGCCTCTCAATTCATCGGGCAGGGTCACGCTCTTCTTCTCGACGACTTCAAAGTCGCGGATGATGCTGAGTGTCACGTTAGGCGCCACGACCGAGAGTTGATTGAGCTCGGCGTCGGTAAAGAACTTGTCGAACACCTTGATCAGGCTTTTCCGCCCGAATTTTTTGCTCTTCAGGTTCGACCCCACGATGATGGAGGAGTCATGCACCTCCTGCAAATGGAGCAGGTTGACCACTTCAAACAGCTTTGCACCGGGGATGTGGTCTATGACTGTGCCGTTTTCGATAGCGGCTACCAATTGTTCTTCCCTTTTCATCTTGATTGGTTTTTACACATGAATGATTGTACGGTCGCCGCGCACCTCGTCCAGCGTGATGCCCAGCACATCGCAAATGATGGCTTCACGGGCGAAGAGCCCGTTCTTGGCCTGTTCGAAATAGTAGGCGTGGGGGTCGTCGTCGACATCGTAGGCAATTTCGCCCACACGCGGCAGGGGGTGCAGGATGCGCATATTGGGGCGTGCGCCCGCCAACATGGCGGCCCGCAGCACGTACACGTCCTTCACGCGCTCGTACTCCATCAAGTCGGTGAAGCGTTCGCGCTGCACACGGGTCATATATAATATATCGGCGTGACTGATTACCTCCTCGTTGAAATCCTCGTGCTCCTCATAGCGTATATTGTGCTCCCTGCAATAGAGCTTGTACTCCTCGGGCATGGCCAGTTCGCGGGGTGCGATGAAGTGGAACGTGGGGTTGAAGTGGCGCATGGCCATCAGCAGCGAGTGGACGGTACGTCCATACTTCAGGTCTCCCACCAAGTAGATATTGAGATTTTCCAGCGTTCCCTGCGTCTTGTAGATGGAGTAGAGGTCCAGCATCGTCTGGGTGGGATGCTGGTTGGCCCCATCGCCCGCGTTGATGACCGGCACGGGGGAAACCTCGGCCGCATAGAGTGCCGCCCCCTCCAGATAGTGACGCATCACGATGACATCGGCGTAGTTGCCGACCATCATGATGGTGTCCTTCAGTGTTTCGCCTTTGGTAGAACTGGTCACCTTCGGATCGGTAAATCCTATGACACGCGCCCCCAAGCGGTTGGCCGCAGTTTCAAACGACAGGCGCGTACGCGTAGAGGGCTCAAAGAACAAAGTGGCCACTACCCGCCCCTCCAAGATTTTGCGATTGGGATGTTTCTCAAACTCCTGTGCCATCTCGATCAGGTACTCTATCTTTTCCTTCTCCAGATTGGCAATGGTAACAAGACTATGTTTCATACCGTGCATGATATTAACGATTGCCGCAAATTTAGGAATTATCTTTGAAAGTGCGCCCCGCCTCCCAAAAATTCTTTGCCGCCATCGGCAGAAATCATCCGGACGGAGAAAATGCCGCCCGGCAGCTTACCGGACCGGGGTCGGCAAAGGGCGAGGAACAGAGTCGTACGCAGAGTGGGGAGATGGCTGATTGGTAAAGCAAAAAGGTATGTCAGCCCTCCACCTTAGGCGTCACAACGTCATTCCTGCGCAGCAAGGGTCATCCGACCTCCGACCCGAAATCCACCCAGGTCGGCACTGCTCGCGAAATGTTAAAATGCAAATTGGGCGATTTGCTTTTCGCTGAAAAATGTTGTATATTTGCATTGCAATACCGAGGACTTCCCGCAAATACAGGGCTTCCTCGGTTTCTTTTTGCCCCGATTTGCCAAAAAACAGGCCCGGAGAGGGGGCAACTACCTGCCGGATAATTTTTTCTAAGTGCTTT
>SFCP01000095.1 GCA_004558535.1 Bacteroidales bacterium
GTGCGTTGTAAAGTGTCTGTTTCGTAGAGGCGATGCTGCTTGCTTTAGGGCTGCGACAGCATGGCGCAGTATATTTTTTATGGTAAGACATGGCATTCTCTTAGGTGGCAACCGGAAACGAACGAATGCGTGTCCGCCACCGATTCCGTCAAACTGCTTGTACGCATTCTAACCAGTTGCAAAAATAGAGTAAAATCATCATACAAACAAAAAGAAGGGACAAAGAGACTAAGAGTCAAAGAGACTAAAAGACAAAGAGAGGAAGAGTGGAAGGGACGAAGGGACGGAGAGTGGAAGGGACAAAGGGACGGAGAGTGGAAGAGACGAAGGGCGAAAGACGAAAGGCGAAAGGGACGTTCTTTTGAAACATTAATGTTGCCCCGCCCCGGCCGGCCGCACGCCGGCAGGCGTAGAAAAAAGGCGCGGACATCCCGTCGAGGATGTCCGCGCCGCTGCTATGTGGGTCGATATCAGTTGATGTCGTACGTGTCGCGCAACTGCACCTGCCATCCATCGTGTAGGTCAGCACGCCGGTGTAGGAATGCAGATCGGTGGGAATAGGCAGGAAAGAGATGTTGTTTTGCGTGGAGGTACGGAGGGTGACCTTCGAGGTGTTGGACTTCAGCAGGATGGTGCGGTCCACGCCATAGCCGTCGTCGTAGAGTGCCTCGGGAGCAAAGATTTTGGGCAGGGGCTCGTAGTCGCCCGAGTTGGCGCCGAGGTCCGCCTTGTCGGCGGCTGCTCCCTGCACTTCCGAGATGAGTCCGCTGACAGTGGCCAGTCGGGGCACATTGCTATAGACGCGGTTGGCCTCGGCGCGGAGCCAGGCTTCCCCGGTGGCGTCGGTGAGGTCCTCGGGTACGAGCTCGGGGGCACTGAGGTCAGGCTCTCCGACCAGTTCCACGTTGGTGGCGCACATATTCAGGAGCATGGGGCCCAGGTTGAGGTTGCCCTTCGAGGTGTAGTAAGGCTGTCCGATGCGGGGTACCTTGCTGTAGCAACCAACGTAGAGTCCGTTGAGATTGACCTTGATGCGCTGTCCCAGCGGGAAGTAGGGATAGAGGCAGGTGTTCTTGATGGCGAGGATGATGCTCTGGTCGGTGCCGGCAGCAGCGTCGATATTGCGGATCATGAGGGTCTGGTAGAGGTTTCCGCTGATGTCGTTGGCCACTACGACGCCCTCGATGACGAGGTCTTCGTTGACGCGTGTGCAGAAGTTGGAGGCGTTGCGCGAGATGTCGGCGCCGGTACTGCTGGCGCAGTATTTGTCTTTCACTTCGCCGATGGTGGTGTTGACCTCACCCACGCTGACGGGGCTGGTCACGACGACGCGATTGTCGGTATTCGGTTCGTCGTACTCGTCCATGCAGGAAGCGAAGGGCAGTGTGGTGCATCCGGCGAACAGGAGGAGGGATAGTATCTTTTTCATGGGATATACCTTATTAATATTAGGAGTTGTTGGGACTACGTTTTAGAATCGGAAGCCGATATTGAGGAAAGCGTTGATAGCGTTGGCGTAGTAGTACTTGGAGTTCTTGGAGAACTGGTAAGCCTTGCTTTCGCCCTTGGTGTACTGTCCGCCGCTTTCGTTGTAGTAGTTGTCGTCGCGGTTTTGCTCATAGCCACCTGTGCGCAGGTTGCGGTTGTTGGTGATGTTCTGCAGGCTGAGGTTGATGCTCAGGGTGCGTCCTTTCTTCAGTCGGATGAACTTACCGATGGAGGCGTCGAGCATGAATCCGCCGTCAAACTTTTCCTGCTCTGCTGCATAGGCATGTACGACATTGCCCTCGCCGTCGAAGAGCACACCGCCGTTGGTGTGGAGTTCCTTGGCCGTCACGTCGTAGGCCAGGTTGCCGGCAGCGTCGACACTCGAGGGGAGGTAGAAGCGTCCGGCCGTCTGGTAGGTGCTGTTGAGTCGGCGATAGGGCGAGAATGCCACGTACACGCGGTCGTAGTAATTGAGGTTGGCCTCGAAGAACCAGCCTTTGACGTTGTATTCCAAGCCGATGCTCACAGCGGTGAGGGGTGTGCTGCCCACGTGCATGTCCTTGGCCACCACGCGCAGGTCTTGTGCCTGTCCGGTGACGGGATTGGTGCACTGATTGAGCTTCTGTGTCTCGGCATAGTTCATTCCCTCGTAGTTGACCTGTGCGTAGGGATTGTCGGTGTATTTGGCGTTGCCCATGCTGAGCATGAAGTTGGCGCTGAGGTTACCGAAGATCTTATAGTTGAGCGCAGCCTCGAGTCCATAGTGCACTTTCTCGACACCGGTCATGGTCAGGTAGGTAAAGGTGCTCTGCTGGTCGTTGTAGTAGGCTGTCTGCTCCACACCGTCCGAGAAGCGGGTGTAGTATCCTGTGATTTTACCGGTGAGTCCGCCCCAGTTGATGGAGTAGGAAGCCTCGCCGCCGTAGACTTTCTCGACCTTGAGGTTGTCTACGAAGTTGTTCTGGATGCGCGGTGCCACGAAGCTGTTGCGGGCCAAGGGTGCGTTGGTCGTAGCGACGCCCGAGAAGCTGAGCAGGTGGCCTGCGGCGGGTCGCAGGGTGATCTGTGCGCGTCCGCCTCCGCTGAGAAATCTTGCCTTTCCGCTCTTGCCGTAGGAATTTTCGGGTGCGCGTCCGTTTTGCATGAGGCCCTCGCGCTCGATGGTCGTCCCCTCCACGTTTCCGCCGAGGTTGAGTCCGAAGATGCCGCGGCTGTACTGGTACTGTGCCCAGAGGTTGGCCTTGTTGACGAAGATGTTGTAGTTGTATCCGAACTTGTCGCCCTCGCTGATGGAGCGGTTGGGGTGGCGCAGGTCGTTCTGGGCCTCGTCGCTGTTGGGTCCGTAGTCGTTGATGGCAAACTTATCGATGTCGATGTATCTGTTGCCGCCGAGCAGGTCCTCCATGGTCTTGTAGTGCATGCCCTTTGTGGCGTTGAATCGGAAGCCTACGGTGTACTTGTTGTAGCGGTCGAGCAGGTGGTTGAACGTGGAGTTGAGCGCCATGACCATCTGGTCGTTGTTGCGCCGCTCCTGGTAGTAGAGGGCCTCGCCGCCAGCCTGGTTCTGCTGGCGGTTGACGTAGTACATGCGGTCCCAATTGATCTGCTGGTTGGCTTCGCAGGCCGTCCAGTAATCCACCAGGTTGTTGTACTGCTCCAGGAGGAAGGGGTTTTGTGCCAGGTAGTCGGGATTGTTCTTCTCGGGGTCGTAGACGTTGAAGATGCTGGAGGGCAGGTTCTTGTAGTAGTCCGGTCGCGGGTCGTAGGCGTCGCCGTTCCATCCGAGGGCGGTGGTGCCGTACTTGCTGTACTTGAATGCGGCGGCGGTCACCAGTTTCCAGCGGTCGTCCTTCTTCCAGTCCCAGGTGAGGATGGCGGTCGGCTCGAAGCTCTTCACGACGCGTGCATTGCGCTTTTCGCCGTTCTGGTAGCCCCAGTTGGGGTTGTAGTAGTGCGAGTTGGCCAGCCAGTAGGCTTCCTCGGTCGAGGCGGCCTGCTGTCCGCGCTCGGTGGGCGAGCCGAAAGTGACGAGCGAGAGGCTGTGCTGGTCGTTGAAGACCTTTTCGGCCGAGAGGAAGTAGCTGAACGAGTTGTAGAAAGTACCCTCGATGACGCCCTCGTTGGCCCAGCGGTAGCCGACGCTACCGGCCAGTGCCCAGCCGTTGTCCATCAGTCCGGTGGCGTGGGTGAACATGCCGCGCGCCACGTAGTTGCGGTTGCAGCCCGAGACGGCCAGCTTGGATCCCGTCGCGAACTGGCTGGCGCGGGTGTTGATGGAGGTGGCTCCTCCCAGTCCGGGCAGGGCGAATGTGTTGTAGCCGAAGCCGGGGACGCCCTCCTGGTTGCGCACGGCGTCGTTCATGCCGCCGATGAGTCCGTAGCTGAAGCGTCCGCCCTCGAGGTCGTTGAGCAGGATGCCGTTCATGGCCGTCTTGCTGTACATGTTGTCATAGGCACGTACGCGGAAGCGCATCGCGCTGAAGCGGTAGCCCACCTCCGAGAGGAAGTAGTCACTGCGGGTCGACGTGATAGACGAAATTGCCTGCGACGCGTCGTTGTCCTCGTCCAACTGTGTTTCGGTGAAAGTGAAATCAGAGTTGTCGTCGAAGACCCGCAGGGTGTCGCTCGGTGCCTGTGCCAAGGCGCCGGTGGCCAGGCAGCACGCAGCTGCCATCAGTTTTACACCTTTACTCATAAGGGTTGTGTGATTTTTTATAGTGATAATTTGATTTTCCGCAGGAATGCAGCGCAAAGCTAAGAAAAAAAACTTAACCTTTTCTTACAATCCTGTGAATATTTGAAATATGCACGCGAAATACTGCCTTTTCTCATTTTTTTTTTAGAAATTTGCCTGCGCTATCCGCCCCACAGGCGCCCGAGGGTGCCATCTGCCGGCCTCCGGAAGTGCCCGAGGGCGCATTGCTCCACTGCGACCATATCATCTTCAACGCATGAAAAAAATACTCTTTCTCCTTCTCCTCGTCCTGCCAATGGCCCTGCTACAAGCCAAGCGCAATGGCGGCGACGAAAAACGCTATGCCCTCTACGGCGTGGCTTTCTACAACCAGGAAAACCTCTTCGACACCATCCACGACGCCGGGAAGAACGACTACGAGTACACCCCCGAGGGCGTCAACAAGTGGGGCACGATGAAGTACAATGCCAAACTGAAAAACATGGCCAAGGTGCTGGCGGATCTCTGCACCGACAAACTGCCCATGGGAGCTGCCGTCATCGGCCTGTCCGAGGTGGAGAACGCACGCGCACTGACCGACCTCGTCGCACAGCCTGAACTGGCCCGACGCGGCTACAAGTTCATCCACATCGAGGGCCCCGACCGCCGCGGCGTGGACTGCGCACTGCTCTACAACCCCCGATTCTTCACCCCCGAGAGCAGCATGCTCGTGCCCTACTACTACCTGGACAAGAACCAGCCCGACGTGAACCTGGGCTTCCACATGGAGAACGGAAAAGTGGTGGCCGAAACCGTGCTCCGCGGCGACACCACCCACATCACCCGCGGTTTCCTCGTGGTCAGCGGGCACCTGGGCGGCGAGAAGGTGCACTTCATCGTCAACCACTGGCCCTCGCGTGCGGCCGGCAGCGAGACACGCGAACGCGCCGGCTACCAGGTCTACGAACTCAAGGAGGCACTCCTAAGCCAAGACCCCGACTCGAAAATCATCATCATGGGCGACATGAACGATGACCCCAACAACAAGAGCATGACCGACGGACTGCAGTGCAAGCACAAGCTCAAGGACGTCCGCGACGCACACGACCTCTACAACCCCTGGTGGGACACACTCTACAAGGTGGGACAGGGCTCCCTGCTCTATGACGGCAAGTGGAACCTCTTCGACCAAATCGTGCTGAGCGGCAACCTGATGGACGGCGACCGCAGCCACCTCTGCTACCGCAGCCACGAGGTCTTCGTGCGCGACTACCTCTTCCAGCAGGAGGGCAAGTACCGCGGCAACCCCAAGCGCACACACGCCGGTGGCACCTGGCTCAACGGCTACAGCGACCACCTGCCCACCATCGTCTACCTCATCAAGGAGATAAAGTAGGCCCCGCCGCATCACCCACACCGGCCACGACGCCCCGCCCGCACCGGACACGCGCATCGCCCACATCGGCCACGATGCCCCGCCCGCACCGGACACGACGCATCGCCCGCGCAGATGCCCCGCCCGCGCAGACACCCCACCCAAAGCCTTTGCAGGCGGGCAACTACAAGGCACTTAGACCCAATCTAAGTACTACTTAGTTTTATCTAAGTGCTGGATAGTTTTATCTAAGTGCTTTGTAATTTTCACCAAGTACGACTTGGTCCTCCGACAATTCCAACCCCTATCAATATTATCCACCGTGCAAAAACCAGCCATACCAAAAGGGACGCGCGATTTCAACACCCGCGAAATGGCGCGCCGCAACTATATCTTCGACACCATACGCAGCGTCTACGCCCTCTACGGCTTCCGCCAGATCGAGACGCCTGCGGTGGAATACCTCTCCACCCTGATGGGCAAATACGGCGAGGAGGGCGACAAGCTCCTCTTCAAAATCCTCAACTCCGGTGACTTCAAGGCCGGCGTGACGCCCGAGGACTATGCCACACAGGGACCCGGCAAACTGGCCGCCCGCTTCTGCGAAAAGGGCCTGCGCTACGACCTCACCGTGCCCTTTGCCCGCTTTGTCGTGCAGCACCGCGACGAACTGCAACTGCCCTTCAAGCGCTTCCAGATACAGCCCGTGTGGCGCGCCGACCGACCGCAGAAGGGCCGCTACCGCGAATTTTACCAGTGTGACGCCGATGTCGTCGGCTCCAACTCACTCCTCAACGAGGTGGAGCTGGTACAGATCATGGACGAGGTCTTCGCACGACTCGGCATCCGCGTCAGCATCAAGATCAACAACCGCAAGATCCTCTCGGGCATGGCCGAACTGATCGGGGCAGCCGACAAAATCGTGGAAATCACCGTGGCCATCGACAAACTCGACAAAATCGGCCTCGACAACGTCAATGCCGAACTGCGCAGTGCCGGACTGACCGACGAACAGGTGGAGCGCCTGCAGCCCATCATCGCCCTGGAGGGCACCAACGCCGACAAGCTGGCCCGCATGCACGAGGTGCTCCAGGCTACCGAGAGCGGCGTGAAGGGATGCGAGGAAGTGGCCTTCGTCCTGCAGAGCCTGGTCGATGCCGAGGGACACTCGCTGCTGCGCAATGAGGTGGAGTTTGATTCCACCCTGGCCCGCGGCCTGAATTACTACACAGGCTGCATATTCGAGGTCAAGGCGCTCGATGTCCAGATAGGCTCCATCACCGGCGGCGGCCGCTACGACAACCTCACCGGCATCTTCGGCATGGAGGGACTGAGCGGCGTGGGCATCTCCTTTGGCGCAGACCGCATCTATGACGTGCTCAACCAACTGGACCTCTACCCCGACACGACTACCACCTCCACACGCCTGCTCTTCATCAACTTCGGCGCCACCGAAGCCGCACACTGCCTGCGCCTGGCCAACCAAGTGCGCAGCGCCGGCATACCTACCGAAGTCTTCCCCGACAGCGCGAAAATCAAGAAGCAGATGAGCTACGCCAACGCCAACGCCATCCCCTTCGTCGCTCTCGTGGGCGAAAACGAAATGCAGCAGGGAGTCGTCTCCCTGAAGAACATGACCACCGGCGAGCAGCAAAACCTGACCATCGACGAGGTAATCGCCGCCGTACGCGCATAACGCAACCATCACAAGCCAATCATTCATTTAATACATACATCATGAAAAAAATCTATTCCCTTCTGGCAGCCGCCATCCTCACCCTCGGCTTCACCGCCTGCGATGACGTGCCTGCCCCCTACGAAGTAAACGACGAACCCGGCAGCGG